>JBKPQM010000115.1:0-8801 GCA_046734095.1 Actinomycetota bacterium
TTGCCGAGGAATCGAAATTGCAGCCCGCATCCCTTTCCTCGACGGCGCTCTCGTCCCAAGATGGTGTCGAGCCAACCGACGACGACAGTGCGGAGTCAGTCCCTGCGTCGCCAGCCGCTACGACATTGACCGACATCGCGAATCGCGCGCCCGTGAGCAAGGCCTATGTCGACGAACCCGCGCTTGAGGGACCGCATAGCCCGGTGCCGGCATCACTCACAGCCGACGATGTGGTCAACGTCTCGAAGCCAGACTCCCCGGAACGCTGGCACATGCCTCAGACCCCGACTCCGGCAGCTGCCACCACCACGACGCTAGCCAGTACACCTGTAGCCGGCGCCCGGTACCGAGATGCCGACCTCAGCACGGAGGAATGATCAGCTTCCTCAAGAGCGGTGTAACGATCAATCACGAGGCCGAAATCATTAAGACTTCGGCGGCTTCTAGCTCACCAGCCTAGTTCGTGCAGGCGCTGGTCGCTGATGCCGAAGTGATGGCCCACCTCATGGACCACCGTGCGGCGGACCTGCTCGACGACCTCGGCATCGGTGCGGCAGATGGCGCTGATCGCGCGGCGGTAGATCGTGATCTGATCGGGCAGTACCCCGGCGTACTGGGAGGTGCGCCGCGTCAAGGGCACGCCTCGGTAAAGCCCGAGCAGGCCCGGAGGCCCGCCGTCGTGTTCGACCGTGACGGCGACGTTGCGCATCATGCGACCCAGACGCGGAGGCAGGCCGTCCAGCGCTTCGCTGACCAGCTCGTCAAACCGCTCCGGGGCGACCTCAACCATCTAGCCATTCTCCGGCCGCAGGCCGGGTGTCGGACGCGAGCGCATGCAGCCTCGCGGCGTCAGTGTTCGTGTGGCCCACTGCGGCGGCGCGGCGCGCGCGGTAGGCGGCGACGGCGGCGCGGTTGCTGCACCCGCTGTCGCAGTAGCGCTTGGACTTGTTCTTGGTCAGATCGATGGTGACGGCGTTGCAGTCGTGCATGTCGCAGATGCGCAGTCGGTCGAGCGCCTGGCTGCGCACGACGTCGATGAAGGCCATCGCGGCCTCTACTGCCATGCGGGTGGCCAGCGGTGCCTGCGGGGCCGTCGCGTGCAGGTGGTAGTCCCAGCCGTCGTGCTTGACCAGTTGCGGCAGTGCGTTTCCGGCTCGCAGCATGTCGTTCACGTGCCGGACGATCTCGTCCTTGTCGCTCTCCCAGAGCGCGCGAAGCTGTGGCCGCAACGCCCGAACCCCCTCGAGTTCTTGGGCGTCATGGGTGCGCACGCCGGTCCAGCCCCAGGCGTCGACGAACTCGTCGAGGTCAGTCAGGTCGGTGAGGTGGTCATCGGCGCCGTCGAGGGTGTTGACCAGAGCAACGGCCGCGGCCAGAGCCACTTCCGTGTCATGAGCGAAAACCACGTTGACTCCTAACAGCCCGGCCGACTACCGTGGATGGGTCATCAGCATAAGACCTGTTTGCATATTACAGGAGCGCACATGCGGTCACCAGGCAACGCTGCCGCCGGGGTGGGCTTGGCGCTGCTGTCGGCCGCGACGTTCGGTACTTCCGGATCGTTCGCCACTGCGCTGCTGGATGCCGGGTGGACACCTGATGCGGTGGTGATCGCGCGGATCAGCATTGCCGCGGCGCTGCTGGCCGTGCCGGCCGCGGTCGCGCTGCGCCGTTCGGCGGCGACGTTGCGTGCCGCGACAGCACCGACGCTCATCTACGGTGTCGTCGCCGTCGGCGGAGCGCAGGTGTGCTTCTTCAATGCCGTGAAATACGTACCGGTCGGCGTCGCGCTTCTGCTGGAATATCTCGGCATCGTCCTCGTGGTCGCCTGGATGTGGATACGGCACCGGCAGCGGCCGCGCCAACTGACGGTCGCCGGCCTGGCCGTCGTGCTGGTGGGGCTGAGCTTCGTGCTCGATCTGTTCGGCAGCGCCCACCTCAATGTGGTGGGCGTGCTCTGGGGGCTCGGCGCAGCGGTCGGGCTCGCCGCCTACTTCGTCCTGTCCGCGCATTCCAGCGACCGGTTGCCGCCGATCGCAATGGCCTGCGGCGGGTTAGCCGTCGGCGCGGTGGCCCTCGTGGCGGTCGGTGTGGTCGGAATTCTGCCGCTGCATGCCACCTTCGGCACGGTGAGTCTGGCCCACCATCACATGAGCTGGCTGGTGCCGATCGCGGGACTGTCGGTCTTCGCCGCGGCCGTCGCCTACGTGGCCGGCATCCACGCCGCGCGTCGACTCGGGCCGAAACTCTCATCGTTCGTCGGCCTGACCGAGGTGCTGTTCGCCGTCCTCTTCGCGTGGCTCTTGCTCGGCCAGCTGCCGACCGCGGCGCAGGGCATCGGTGCGGTTCTTATCATCACGGGGATCGTGCTGGTCCGCCTGGACGAGTCGGCCGAGGTGCCCGAGCAGGCGATAGAGCTCGCCGAGTCGGGCGGACCAGCGCGCGAGAAGGCCGTCGAGCTCGCCTGAGTCTCGCGTGTGCAGGACGGACGGCCGAGACTGACTCTCGCGATGGCCTTCGCCCAAGTGCTCGACGATGTGGGCGAACAGAATCTGCCGGTGTCAGACAGGAGGGACTCCATGACCTACCCAGAGACGGCCGACCATCGGGCGGCGGAGCAAGAGGCGGGCCGGCAGATACTCAGCCGGGCCACCGAGGCCAAGGAGCGCGGCGAGGGGTTCCTGGAATTACGGATCCGGTCGGGGTACGCGGGCCGCTGGCTCTCCGCTGTTGAGGCTCTCGGCTGGCGCCTTGAGCACGTCGGTTACGTCTTCACATTCACCGGCTGGACGAGCGGGGCCGGAGAGGTCAACCACCTAGATGGCCGCGAGACGATCGGCATCTATCTGTTCCGCACCGTGAACTCGTCCGGCGGCGCGCGGCCGCATGCCTGAGCACCGGCGAGTTGCTGACTATGTGAACCGGTCGGCGAGCGCGGTCAGCTTCGCAACGTACGCGGGCCAGTCGTAGTTGTCGGGGATGTTGGTGTTCTGCGGCTGCCAGCCGATCGCCTGGTCGTGCTGCTCGCGCATGATGTCGGCCTGACCCGCGTGGCGGGCGAGGTCGTATGTCACGTGCACGATGATCCGCTGCAGGGTCACGTCCTGTCGGCCCGCCCGCCACCACGGCACCCGCCCCGGCGCGTCGAGCGGCAGCAGCTCGATCGTCTGGTCCGCGAAGGCCCAGACCCGGCGGTAAAGGTCGATCAGCCCGTCTCTGGACTCGTCCTGTGTTGCGTACCAGTCCGCCTGGGGGTCTTGCTCATAGGTCTGGATCGGCACCAACTCCTCCGGCGTCGGGAAATCACGCCCGAAAGTAGGCCCGAAATAGCCGGCCTCGACATTGAGGGAGTGCTTCAGCAATCCCAGCAGGTTGTTGCCGGTCGGAGTGCGGGGCAATCTGGCCTCGCGTTCGTCGAGCCCATCGAGCTTCCAGACGAGGGCGTCTCGAGCCTCCTGGAGGTAATGGTGCAGCGCGGTCTTCGGGTCTCCCATGTCGACCATGCCTGCCAGTCTGGCCCCGGCCACCGACAGGCCTCACGCGCTTGGGGGAATGACGAGCCAGGCCCGGTCGGTCACCGCACTGCCCTGGCGGCCAGCAGTGCGGCCGCGGCGAGCGTGGCCAGCTCCTGCTGCATACGTCGAGGCGCCTCACGCTGGATCATCTGGTGGAACCGGTCCACGGGTCGCGGCCACAGTCGGCGCCGGGTGATCTCCGCGAACGGCTTGTCCAGATCGGGCGTTGCGGCACCGACCGCGGCAGCGAGCACCGAGCGCCGTGACCCGGGCGCACTCAACGCCGTGACGGCAACCAGCGCGGCGAGCCCGCCGATGCCGTCACGAACCGCCACCCGCATGAACTCGTCATGGTCACCGTCCGCGCCCCAGTGCGGCACCGCGTCCATCACGAAATGGCTGAGCACCCCGAGTCCGAACGCGATGGCGGGGCTACGGGTGCGCGCACCAATCACCGCGCCCACCAAGACGTGCGTGGTGACGAACATGATCGGCCACCGTACGCGGCGACGATGAGACGCCACCTTGGGTTCGCGTGCTCGGGCGGAACGTCGCCTACTATCCGCCGGCGGTCACGCGGGTGCTGGCCGTCGATCCGGCGAAGGTCGAACGCAAGATCGCGGCCCGACGCGTCGCCGCCAGCTCGGTACCGATCGAATACATCGGCCTGGACGGGCAGTCACTGCCGCTGCCGGCCGACAGTGTGGATCATGCACTGACCACGTGGACGCTGTGCACAACCGTCCCATCGACACGCTCATCGCCGACAGCGGCCTGGAGCTGCAGTGCTTGGACACCTACTACCTGCGCGGGCTCAAATCGTTCAGCTACAGCTACGAAGGCGTTGCGACCAAGACTCCGACGCGTTAGCGGGGGACTGCCGCCGTCGCGGCCGACCGAATCGTGGGGGTACGCCAAGTGGTGCCGAGCATGGCACCTCTGCGAGCCAGTATGGCTTGCCTATGTGCCATGAATGTGCCATAGTGGTGCCATGGACTTGACCCCGTATGTGAGCAATCTCGGACGTGAATTCGCCACGCTTGCCGAAGCCGGCGGGGACGAGGCGCGTGCGCTGGTCGAGCGCCTGAGCGGTTCGCTCGAGTCGGCGATCCGGATGACGCTGCTGGACGCGCTGTCGGCCGCCGCTGACGAGATCACCCGGGACCTGGCTCCAGGTTCGGTCGAGCTGCGCCTGCGCGGACGCGATCCGAACTTCGTCGTGACCTTGCCGCCCGCCGAGCCGCTCGAGCTCGCGGCCGAGGACGTTGCGGCGACAGTCGACCGCACGGCGGACAGCGATCTGCTGATCGCCGAGGACAGTCCCGCCGCACGGATCAACGTCCGCCTGCCCGAGCAACTCAAGGCTGCGATCGAGGAGGCCGCGGCCAAGGAGGGGCGCTCGATCAACGCCTGGCTGATCCGAGCGGCCGCCGGTGCCCTGCAGCGGTCCGATCGCGATCAACGTCCCGAGCTACGCGGTAGCGGGAAACGGTCCAAGCAGCAGTTCACCGGCTGGGTGCGCTAGCGGCACCGGTTCCACCACCGCACCACCACAGCGCGTCCCGACCCGCAGGGACGGCTTACCTACCCACGAGGAGAGAACAACCATGCCGAATTACGAGACACCCGAACCGATTTCCGTCACGCTCGAGGTCGGCGTCGGCAACGTGCGGGTCACCGCAAGCGACCGCACCGACACCACCGTCGACGTCCGCCCGAGCGACGACGCCGACGAGTCCGACGTAAAAGCCGCTGCGCAGATCCGTGTCGACTACGTCAACGGCACGCTCCAGGTCACCGGCCCGAAGGCCCGCGGTTTCGACTTCTCCCGCAAGACCAGGTCGGTCGACGTGACCATCGAATTGCCCAGCGGGTCCCAGGTGTCCGCGCACATGCAGATGGGTGACTTCCGCAGTGTGGGCCGGCTCGGTCAGTGCAGGCTCAGGACCACCGGGAACTGCCAGCTCGAGCGCACCGGCCCACTGCACCTGCACACGGGGGCCGGTCACGTCACCACCGGCGACATTGCGGGCAATGCCGAGATCTCCACCGGCTCCGGGAAGATTCAGATCGGCGAGATCGAGGGCACCGCGGTCGTCAAGAGCTCCAGTGGCAGCATCGAAATCGGTGCGGTCACCGGCGATGCCCGGGTGCGTTCGGCGAACGGCGACATCTCAGTCGGCCCGGCCGGCGCCGGTGTCGACGCGAAGACGGCCAACGGCAGCATCCGGCTCGGCCAGGTGATCCGCGGCTCGGTCGTGCTCGAGACCGCCATGGGCGACCTGGAGATCGGCATCGCCGAGGGCACCGCCGCCTGGCTCGAGGCGAACACCGGATTCGGCCATGTGCGCAATCAACTGGATAACGCCACCCGGCCCGAAGCGGGCGACGACACCGTCGAAGTACGCGGCCGCACGTCCTACGGAGACATCACCATCCACCGCTCCTGATCCATTTCTTGCCCTGGAGAAACATGACCAACAGGCAATCCCGGCCGGCGATCGCCGCGACCGGGCTACGGAAATCGTTCGGCCACGAGCTCGTGCTCGACGGTCTCGATCTGAACGTCCAGCAGGGAACGGTCTTCTCGCTACTCGGCGCGAACGGCGCCGGGAAGACCACCACGGTCAAGATTCTGTCCACTTTGATCAGCGCCGACGCCGGTGACGTCCAGGTCGCCGGACACGACCTCGCTCGCGAACCGGACGCGGTGCGCGCCGCGATCGGTGTAACCGGTCAGTTCTCCGCGGTGGACAAACTGCTCACCGGCGAGGAGAACCTGCGGCTGATGGCGGATCTGCACCACCTCGCCCGGGGCGAAGGCCGGCGGCGCGCCGCCCAGTTGCTCGAACAGTTCGACCTGACCCAGGCGGGCAGGAAGCCGGCATCGACCTACTCCGGGGGCATGCTGCGACGGCTCGACCTGGCGATGACCCTGGTCGGCAGCCCGCAAGTGATCTTCCTCGACGAGCCGACCACCGGACTGGACCCGCGCAGCCGGCGGAACATGTGGCAGATCATCCGGGATCTGGTGGCCAGGCGGCGTCACGATCTTCCTGACCACGCAGTACCTGGAGGAAGCCGACGAGCTGACCGACCGGATCGCGGTCCTTGACCACGGTCGGGTAGTCGCCGAGGGAACCACGGAGGAACTGAAGCGCTACATCCCGGGGGGACACATCCGCCTGCGGTTCGCCGACCCCGAGGGCCTCGAGGCGGCCATCCGCGTCTTGGGTCAGGCTTCGCGCGACGCCGACGTGCTCGCCCTGCGGGTACCCAGCGATGGCAGCCTGCGCTCGCTGAAGACCCTGATCGGGCGGCTCGACGACCGGGCCATCGAGGTCGAAGAGCTCTCCGTGCACACCCCCGATCTCGACGACGTCTTCCTCGCCCTCACCGGCAACTCCACCAACGAGAAAGTGATCACTCGATGAGCACGCACGCCCTCACCGGTCCGGCGCCGGCGGACCTGCGTTTCCATCCGCTCCGCGACTCGGCGACGATGCTGCGCCGCAACCTCAAGCGCATGCTGCGGTACCCGTCCATGACTGTGATGCTTGTCGGGATGCCCATCGTCTTCCTGCTGCTGTTCGTCTACGTGTTCGGCGCAACGTTGGGCGCCGGGCTCGGCGGCGCATCGGGAGGGCGTGCCGCGTACGTCAACTACGTGGTGCCCGCGATCATCCTGATGACCGTGACGGCCACGGTCCAGGGAACCGCGATCTCGATCGCCATGGACATGACCGAAGGCATCGTCGCCCGGTTTCGCACGATGCACATCGCCCGCGCCTGCGTGCTGACCGGACACGTCCTGGGCAGCCTCATCCAGGCGGTCTTCAGCCTGGTGATCGTGATCGGCGTCGCGTTGCTGGTCGGCTTCCGGCCGACCGCCGGGCTGGACGTGTGGCTGGCCACCGCGGGTTTTCTGGTGGTGGTGAGTATCGCGTTCATCTGGTTGTCTGTCGCGCTCGGCCAGGTGAGTAAGAGCGTCGAGACCGCGAGCAACCTGCCCATGCCGCTGATTCTGCTGCCGTTCCTCGGCAGTGGGTTCGTCCCCACCGACTCAATGCCGGACGGCCTGCGCTGGTTCGCCGAGTATCAGCCGTTCACGCCGATCCTTGAGACTCTGCGCGGCTTGCTGATGGGCACGCCGATCGGGAACGACGCGTGGATCGCGCTCGTCTGGTGCGCCGTCATCGCGCTGGGCGGATACCTCTGGTCGAAACGTCTGTTCGATCGCGAGTCCTCCCAATGAAAGGCCAGGCTCGTGCTGGCTTCTTCCCTATGGCCTTGGGCGGGGCTACGGTCGAGACCGGACCCTGAGCCAGGTGAGCACGACCCGGGATCGCTCGGGGGGGCGCGCCCGAGTTTGCCCGGCCAGGGTCCCTTGGCGTTGATGTCCGCCGTCTGAATGACCGCTCGGTCATATTGGCTTTCGGCCTGTCGAGGCGATGCTAGCGTCCGGGGCGGCCCTGTTACCTGGCACGACCCCCGCGTGTTCTGGGTAACAGGGTCCGTTTTCCTGATGCGGCAGGGAAGAATGTAGATTTGGCCATTCGCGGTCCACAAATGGCCAAAGACAGCGCGACCGATATTCCCTGGCCACTAGCCCTACAGCCGTAGATCGTTACCTGAACCTCTGTCCCGCGGTGGCTTCGGTGAATTCGCTGCCCGTCGAGCAGGAATGCCCCTGCACTCCGCGACTGAGACCGGCCGCCGGCGTCTTTGAGGCCGTGATTGCGTGATCTTGGACTTGTGGCTGAATATCGACCGCAAGTCCAAGATCACGCGCCGGGAGAGGACAGCTGGCTGGTGATGGTTCCTGCTGATCCCGCGGAATATGGGAGCTCGGCCAGGGATGATCAAGGCCCGATAACGTGGCGGACGGCCGTCAGACGTCGAAGTCACGAAGTCCGGCTGTAGTACTAGCGAGATATAGACCAAACCGTTAGGGCCCGGAATAGGGGTCCAATATCAAGGCCAAATAAGTTCGTTCAGGTTAGCTCTGGGGCTGGCCTATGCAATAGCTGTCAAATGTGGGCGACGAGTGTGCGAGGTCCAACTGCGAGGAGTAGGCGCGGGCGGCCCGAGATTTAGCTGATGAGTCCCAACACCAGCGGGTAGACCGAACCCGCGCCGGCTTGCCGAAGCATGCGCGCGGTGACGGTGATCGTCCAGCCACTGTCGGCATAGTCATCGACCAGCAGGATCGGGGCACCGGAGAACCGGCCCCGAAGCGTGCCTGCGAGCTCGGCGGGAAGACGATAGGCGCCATGGACGGCGCGA
>JBKPQM010000116.1:0-29036 GCA_046734095.1 Actinomycetota bacterium
GCGCAGAAGAGCCCGCCGCCAGCTGGTATTCACCGCGTTCGCCGGTGAGCAGCGGCCAGCCTCGCCCGTGCGTAAGTCCCGACCCGGCCGGGGTCGGCTCCCACTCCGACCCGTCGCTCTTCTCGCCGTATCCGTCGAAGCTCGCGCGGTGCCAGAACGGTCCGTTGGGTGTGGTGTAGCCCAGCTGTTGATCCACCACGGTCAGCGTGTTGAGGATGCGTGAGTCATCCGGACGGAGCACGCCGAGGCGGACGAGCTCCAGGAAGCTCGGGTCGACGACTGCGCGCTGATCGATGAGCGGTCCGCCGTCGGATAGCTGTATCTGCGTGCCGGCGTTGGCGTCGCCGTCAGTGGTGATGCGCAGGAAGTAGGGCTGGTTGCTGTACGGGCCGTTGGTCGTGACGGTCCATGGCCCGAGGTTCGCCCGCCACGAATCGGCCACCTGCAGGTAATGATCCGCAGTGGCGTTGTCGCCGTTCTTGCGGGCGATGTCGGCGCCGACCACGAGGCCGGCGATCTCGGCCGCGATCGTGGCCGGGGAGTAGCCGGAGGCGTTCTCCCAGCGCTCGCCGGGCGTGCTCGGCCCGTTCGCGACCACAAAGTCTTCGGCCTTCCTCACGTGCTCCCAGTCCGCCGACCCGGTCCGGCCGAGCTGGCCGGCGAGAACGGTCGGGAACGACACCTCGTCCATCTGCAGGCCGCCGAACACCGGCTCGCCGGATAGCCGGCTGTTCTGCGGATAGGAGCCATCCGGTTTCTGCTGGACGTTGAACAGGTAGTCGAGCGCGCGGTTGGCCGCTGCCGGATCACCCATTGCGATCAGGGCGGTGGCGATCTCGTAGAGGTCCCGGGACCACACCGCGTGGTAGACGGCCAGTGACTGCAGCACATTCGCCCACGCCCACGGCCGACCGGGAGCTGCCACGAAGCCGCCGCGATAGGTCTTGTCTTCGCTGCCGGCGAGCACCATCTGCGAAACGTGGTACTCAGTCGCGGACTGCGCCGCGGACCGCGGGATCGATTTGAGGGTCGCAAGATACTGATGCCACCCTGCTGCGTAGGCCTGCCGCACAGCGCTGAAGCTGGATGCCAGCGATTCGCGGGCCGTCGACGCCGCTGCGTCGGTCGTTGTCGCGAAGCCGATCGCGAGGGTCAGGTGCTGTCGGCCGGTGAGGCCGCTCAGGCTTGTCCGGCCGATCTGCACCACGTTTCCGGGCTGGGATGCGGTGTAGGTCCAATCCATCCGGTGGTCGGTCGCGAGGTCGGTCCAGCCGTCGCTGGTGCCCTGATAGCCGCTGGAGGTCTTCGTGAAGCCGAGCGACGGGACGACGGCGTCGCTCGTCGTTCCGTCGGTGGCTACGAGTGCCCCACCGTGTGTCGATGCGGTGTCGTCATCGCCAGTCATCGTCAGGGCGGGGTCGTGCAGCACGTAGACCTGGTAGGGGTCCCCGGTGAGGGAGCGGAACTCGATGTCCACGAGAACCGTGGAGCGTGCCGGGTCGGTGACGTACGTCTTGTTGATCAGGTACTTTCCGGACTTCGCGCGGTCAGTCTGCTGATAAATCAGGCTCTGCGCGTCGAGCAGGCGGACCTGATGGATGGTGTCGGTGGTCTCGCGATCGGTGAACGTGCGCCCGTCGGTAACGACGAGTTGCGTGTCCCTTGTGCTGGGGGTGTCAATGCGCGGGTAGTAGATCTCGCTTAGTTCCCCGCTGTTCAGCGTGTACCACACCTTGCTGGTGGTGCCGCGCGCCGTCCCGAAGCCATCCTTGTCGCCAGTCACCCAGTCGCTCGCCGCGCCGGGTGCACCCGGAGCCTCGCTGCTCACGGCCGAAGCGATAGCCGGCGGGACGAGAATCCCTAATGCGATGACCAACGCCGCCACTGATACCAGCGTGACGCCCTGCCGGATGCGTGCCTGCATCATCTGCATTTCCGCGGTATACCCCAGACACGCCCTCCGCAATCGGGCAACCCCGTAACGCCACGCCGCGCCTTCGAACCGGTCAATCAATCGCCGGCTCGATCGCGTCGTGGGCGCCCAGCACCGGCGCGGCGACCTCGATGCCGTGGGCGTACTTCAACCCGCTGCCCGTGTTGAGAACGAGAACCTCCTCGTGCTCGGCCAGCCAACCCGAGGAGCGCAGTTGGGCCACCGCCTGCAGCGCGGCGGCACCCTCGGGGCAGACGAAAATCCCCTCCTCGGCGCAACAACGAGCCTGCATAGCCATCAGGTCATCGTCGGCGACGGCGACAGCCGTGCCGTTGCTGCGACGTACGGCATCCAGCACCAAGAAGTCACCGAAAGCCTTGCCTACGTTGATACCGAACGCGACTGTCTTGCCGTCGGGCCAAGCCGTGCTATCCGCCGCGCCGGCCTGGAATGCGCGAACGATCGGAGCGCATCCTTCGGCCTGCACGCTCACAAAGCGCGGCGCGGCGTCGGCATCGAGCCAGCCGAGTTCCTTCAGCTCCTGCAATGCCTTGTCGATCCCGATCAGCCCGACGCCGCCGCCGGTTGGACAGACGATCACGTCCGGCGTGCGCCAGTCCAGTTGCTCCACCAGCTCGAAGCCCATCGTCTTCTTGCCCTCCAGGCGGTAGGGCTCCTTCAGCGTCGAAACGTCGAAGTAGCCGTCGCGTTCGCCAGCACGTGACACCAGCGCACCCGCGTCACCGATCAACCCGTCGACCAGGACCAGCCGCGCGCCGGCGAGGCTGCATTCAACGCGCGCCACGTCCGGGGCGTCGACCGGCATTGCGATCAACGCCGCGATACCCGCCCGAGCGGCGTAGCTGGCCCAGGCGGCACCGGCATTGCCGTTCGTCGGCATCGACACCCGGGCGATGCCGAGCTCCGAGGCTCGCGAGATGCCGACGGCAGCGCCCCGGGCCTTGAACGTGCCGGTGGGCAGCACACTCTCGTCCTTGATCAACAGATTGGGCACGCCGATGCGCGACCCGAGTGCACGGGCCGGCACGATCGGCGTCATCCCTTCGCCGAAGCTGACCACGTTACGTTCGGACCGGACGGGTAGCAGTTCCCGATACCGCCACAGCGTCGGGGCACGGTGCCCGATCTCGTCACGAGGAATCTCGGCCCGCAGGCGTTCGAGGTCGTAGCGCGCGACGAGCGGCGCATTACGCCGGGACACATTCGCCGGCTCATCCGCCGGATGCACCTCACCCGTTCGGGAGCACTCGAGATGCGTCAGATAGCTGCGCCACGTCATGCAAGTTCCCTCACTCGTCACGACCGCCGTGTTGTGAGCCGGATCCGGTTCTACTACAGGCGGGCAGATCCAATGGACGGAACTTCGAGTATCCCTGTCTTATCGGTAGGTTTTAACCGAACCACTTCTAGGGAGACGTGGATGGACTGGACGCCCCGCTTGGCCTCGGCCGACCCGGGCGGGACGACGACGAAGACGATCAGCGGTCATCTTCACGCCGGCGCCGCGGACTTCGTCTACCTGCCGGTGGACGTGCCGCGCGGGGTCAACCAGATCGCCGTCTCCTACAGCTACGACCGGCCGCCGGTGCCGCCGGGCACCCTCGGCAATTCTTTGGACATCGGCATTTTCGACGAACGCGGCACGGATGTCGGCGGCGACGGATTCCGCGGCTGGTCAGGTGGCTTCCGCACCGAGTTTGCGATCAGCGCCGAGTCGGCGACGCCGGGTTACCTGGCCGGCCCGGTCAATGCCGGGCGGTGGAACATCGTGCTCGGCCCCTACCAGGTCGCGCCGCAGGGGCTGAACTACCAGGTGCAAGTGAGCCTGACTTTCGGTCCGGACGGCACCCCGTTCCGGCCGCAGTACCCGCCGCAGAACATCGCCGGGCGGCCCCGCGACTGGTACCGCGGCGATTGTCACCTGCACACGGTCTACTCGGACGGCCGGCGCCTGCCGCAGGACGTGGCGGCAGGGGCACGGGCGGCCGGGCTGGACTTCATGGTCACCACCGAGCACAACACATCCTCGTCGCACGGCGCCTGGGGTCCGCTCGCGGGCGTCGACCTGCTGATCATCACCGGTGAGGAGATCACCACCCGCAACGGCCACTATCTGGCCCTCGGACTGCCGCCCGGTGAGTGGATCGACTGGCGTTACCGGGCCCGCGACGGCGGCGACTACTCCGACGCCGCCCGGAAGATCCACCGTGTCGGGGGCGTCGTCGTTCCGGCCCACCCGTACTGCGCGTTCGTGGCCTGCCGGTGGAAGTTCGGTTACGACGAGGCCGATGCGGTCGAGGTGTGGAACGGCCCATGGACCACCGACGACGAGTCAGCCGTCGACACGTGGGACGCGATGCTCGTCGAGTCGGTGCGGGGCAAGCGGATGTGGCTGCCAGCCATGGGCAACAGCGACGCGCACAGCGAGCCCCAGGTGATCGGCCTGCCGCACAACGTCGTGTTGTCCGACGGGCTGTCGAAGGACGCCGTGATCGATGGCATCCGCTCCGGGCGGAACTGGATCGCCGAGTCGTCGGCGGTGAACCTCAGCCTTTCGGCGACCAGCGGCGGACGGACGGCCGGGATCAGCGAGCGGCTGGCCGTCGCCGAGTTGGCTCCGGTCGACGTCACGGTCGAGGTCAGCGGCGTCCCGAGCGGCGTTGTGCGGCTGATCTCCGACGAGGGCCAGGTGATGCAGGCGGCGCTGCCGACCTCGGGCGTCGGCGCGGTGACCTACCGCACGACACCGTCGCTGGCGGCCTTCATCCGGGCCGAGGTGCGCCACCTGCGGCCGGACGGCACGCCCGGCAACGGCAACGGCATGGACCCGGACCTGCAGCTCGGCCCCATGGCTGCCCTCGCCAATCCGATCTTCCTAGGACCCGGCTAGCGATAAGTCAACGGCGAGACATCGCTACCGCGAGCAGGACAAGCGCGGGTAGGACCAGCAGGCCCAGGCGCAGTCCGGTGCCCTGGGCGAGCGCACCGGCCGTGAGTGGTCCCGCGATCTGGCCGACGCCGGCGACGGTGAGGATCTGGCCCAGCGCTTGGTCGGCGGTGCGGGGGCTGGCGGCGATGTGCAGTGAGGACGCGAGCGGGAAGGTGCCGCCGATCCCGATGCCGGTCACGACGAGCCCGACGCCCGCGACGACGATGTTGCCGGCGCTGAGCAGGATCGGCAGGCCCACGAGGGTGGTCGCGAGCGAGAGCCGCAGCACCGCCGCCGTGGCCAACGTCCGGGCGAGCCGGCTCGCGATCAGTCGCCCCGCGAGGTTTGCGCCATACAGCGCGCTCACCAGTGCAACCGACATCTCGCGTGCGATGCCGACGTCGTCGTGCAAATAACTGGCCGCCCAGAAGCTCAGGGCGAACTCCAGCCCCACGACTGCGAAGATCGTCGTGAGGGTCCGTCGGTGCGCGTGATGGGGGCTGGTGTCGCTCACGCCCTGCGTGCCTGGCGCAGCCGAGCGGTTTTGGTCGGGCGCCGGCGGTTCTGCCGGGTCGGGCAGCCGGGTCGCGAATGCAGTAGCGGCGGCGGCCACCACAATGACGAACGCGGCCACGAATGAGAATCGCCAACTGAGCAAGGTGGCGGCGCAGACGGCGACCACCGCTGGCGTCAGGACGCCGGCGAGGCTGACCGCGACTTCGCCTTCGGTCATCGCCACGGCGCGGTGTACGGGGTGCAGGTCGGCGAGCAGCGCCCACATCCGGATCAGCGCAGCCGTGGCGAACGCGCTGAGCAAGAAGGCCGCGGCGATCGTCACAGGCAGGATCCGGCCGTAGCCCAGCAGCAGGCCGGCAGCGGCGGCGCCGGTCAGACCGAGGCCGATGGTGCGTCGTCTCGGCGCGGTCGAGCGGATCGCGAGCATTCCCGCGGTCATGCCGCCGACCGCGAAGGCGACCTGATGCAGCGCGCCGACGATGTAGGAGATGTGTTCGCTCTGGCGCAGGTACGGCAGGACCGGCCCGAGCATCGCGTTGAGGATCCCGAAGCCGAACAGAGCGGCGAAGGCCACCCAAGTCGCTCTGTCGCGTCGGTAGAGCCGGTCGGGCCGCGCTGCAATGCCCGTCGGAACGCCGGATCCGATTCGCGTCACGACGACACCTCCGCGACGCGGCTCGCCCAGCGCGCGAGCATCCCGGCGTCCAACACACTGTCGAAGACGCACAAGCCGGCACCCACCAGCGGCGCGTCCTCGCCGGCGCGCGCGTCAACAATGCGAGGCGGCCTGTCTCGGTGCACCGTCATGAGACCGCGACGAACGGCGTCGGCAAAACCGTCCGGCGATGACGCTCGCAGCTCGGCCGCCAGGCCGCCCAGCGTCACGATCTCGGGATCGAGTGCATTGACGAGTCCGGCGATTCCCCGGCCCAGATCCGCCGCGAGGACATCGCGGGCACGGCGGGCGGCCGACGACGGTCGGAGGTCGGTGAACAGGCGATGCAACGACGCGCGCGGATCCCGTCGAACGCTGACTCCCGCTCGAGACGTGACCTGCGAGATGTCGAACGCGATGGTCCAGCAGCCGAATGCGCCGCACGGACACTGCTGCTCGGGATCGCCGAGCGGGAGATGGCCGAACTCGCCATGTAAGCCGTGTGCACTGGCCGTTGGTCGTCCGTCGACGACGAGCGCCCCGCCGACGCCGATCTCGACGACGACATGTAGGAGTGTCCGCGGGCGCGGGACGTGCAGGCGGGCTTCGGCCACCGCGGCCATCGTGGCGTCGTTCCCGGCGATGACCATGATGTCCGATGCGGGCGCGAGCTGGCTGAGATCGACGTCGCGCCAGCCGAGCATGGTCGCGTGTACGAGCCGGTCGTCGGTGGTCGGCCCGGGGACAGCGACGCCGACTCCCACCAGGCGGTCACCGAGCGGCCGGGCGGCACGGCGCACGTGCGACCGCAAACGCGCGACTATGTCGTCCGGATTCCTGCCGTCGTGCTGACCCGTGGCGAATAGGTTGACCATCCCGTCCACGCGACACGTCGCGAGGCGCCAGTCACCGTGCCGCAGATCGAGGACGAGGGCCACCGGCCCGGCCGGGTGTGCATGCACGGTGGTCGTGGGCCGTCCGGGCCGTCCCGGCTCGGCGCGCTGCTCGGAGATCAAAGCGGCGCGGGACAGGCGCTTGACCAGGTCCGAGGTCGGGCCACTGTCGAGGCCGAGTCGTCGGGCCAACTCGGGTCGGGTGACTCGCTGCTCTTGCCGCAGAACCGCGAGCGCGTCCGCTGCCGAGCGCCAATGTCGCGACTGGGTGGACGTCACCCCGCCACATATACTCGTTCAACGAGGATATTGCGATCGCTTTCCGTTGGTAGCGGCCCGCAGGGTCGACGTCCGGATCAGCGACCTCACGGTCTCGCGCGGATCGAGCGACGGTACGAGCCCTTTCACGGCCACTCCGGGGTCGTGCCGCCGAGGGTCAGCACCAGCACCAGGTCCTCGATGAGCTCATCGCGGAACCAGGAACGGACCAGCGCCTCATCGGGAAGCTGGATCTCCCAGGTTCCGGTCGGGTCGGCTCCGAGGTGGACGTTCCAGGGTGCGCCGGCCGGGCGGCGCGTACTGATGATCCCGCCGGTTGTGGTGACGACGCCGGTAGTGACGGTCTGCCCGCCGACCGTGTGGCGGAGCGAAGGGACGGTGAGCTCGTCGGCCAGGGCGTCGGCACGGACCACGAACATGGAAATCTGCTCGACACGTAGGTCCTGGATGTGCGGCGGAAGGTCGTCGGCCGTGATGGGCAGGGTAACCCGCATCCGGTGCTCGGGTTCGACGGTGTCCGGGTTGTTCAGCTCGTACCAGGCGTCCGAGAACTGGTTGCGGACGCTGAACGTCCGGTCGCCGGTGAACTTCCGGTCGAGCTCGCGCACCACCTGCTCGCGGTACTCCGAGCTGTCCATCGCGGTGTACTCGATGGTGAGCAGGACGTCGGCGATCGTGTTGAAGTTGAACGGGTTGGCCGCCTTGGGCAGCTCCAGCCGCCAGACGGTGTCGACTCCCATCCCCTCGAACGGCAGCAGCAACCCGCCCTCGGGTTCGAGGTCGAACAGCCCAGTGGCGTCGGTGGGCGACGTGAACGCGACCGCCTCCGGATCGCGGCGCAGCGTCACGGTGTCGAACGGGCCGCGAGCGACGACCGTGCGCGACACCCCGGACGCCATGAGCGTCGCCCGCACCCCGCGCCTCGGCGGCAGCAGCGCCACCAGTGACACCTTGACCCGCTTGATCAGCCGCAGGTAGTGGCCCGGGAACTCGCGATCGAAGACCACCTCCGGGGTGGCAATCGTCAGCACGCCGGACTGACGGAACTCTTGCAGCTCGAGCGGTCCGATCTGCGACAGCGGGAAAGTCTGGGTGAGGTGCAGCTTTCGGCGGTCGGTGTCGAACGCGTGCTGGTCGAGGCGGGTGATGTCCTCCAGCAGCCGGGCCGAACCGGTGAGGCCGCGGCGGTCGGGGGCGTCGGCGCCGGCGGTGGCGTCGCGCCAGTAGTCGGAGCCGATGAATCCCGCAGTCGGCTCCTGGCGCTCGAAGGCGAGCTGTGCCTCGGCCAGCCGGGCCAGGGCGGTGGCCTGCTGGAGGAAAAACGCGTACACCCCGCCCAGCACTCCGGTCATCCACTCGAACAGCTCGGTATTGGTGAACCGGGTCGCGAGGAAGCTAGCGACGGCCTGCGCGTGGTTCTGCTGCAGCAGCGCCAGCTGAAATTCCTGGTTGGCCAGCTCGAACTGTGTGTTCGCGAGCGTGATCTGCTGGTCGGCGATCGCGCCGTCCTTGGCGGCGAGGTCACGCTGCAGTTGCCAGTCCTCCTCGCGGCGCTCGAAGGAGGCCTTCATCTGGTCGGCCTGGCTGAATGCAGACAGACTGCTGGCGATGTGCTCGAGCGTGCCGCCTACGTCGACGAGGCCTTCAATGCTCGCCCCGGAAGCGACCGCGGCGAGCGCGTGTAGGCCGGCCGCCGCCTGGATCGACGCCAAGGCCGCTTCCTCGTGAGCGTTGGGACCTGCTTCGATGAGGTCAGCAAAGTGGTCCTCGTGCACCTGGGCGCGCTGGCGCTGCAGGTCGGCCAGCCGCATCCCGGTGACTGCCTCGGCGAGCTTGGTGACGTGCGTCGTCACCGCCGCGGCAGTCACCTCCAGGTCGTTGCGGGCCCGCAGCTCGTCGTAGGCCGTCGCATCGCGCTGCTGCAGGGCCGAGAGGTAGGACGCTTCCACCTGCTGCGCGGTCGCGACGAGCGTTTTTGCGCGTTCGACCAGCACGCCGTAGCGGTACTGGCTGGGCAGGAATATCTCGCCCCCGCCGCCGGGTGATTCTGCCCCGGCGATGTTCAAACCGCGGTGGATCTTGTCGAGGCCGGACCGGCTGTGCTGACGCAAGGCCTGCGACACGGGGTTGTGCGGATACGGCACGTCGTCGCCCGTCTCGGGGCGGGCCTCGGGCAGCTGCAGCAGGTCGAGGGCCGTCTCGTAGAGAGTCCTGGCGCGGGCGTTCCCATCGGCGGTGTTGCGCGCGAACTCGGCGTCGGCGAAAGCGTTCATGCAGCCGACGATCGCCATGATCGTCGCCCTGGTGTAGCAGTTGCGGCGGACGACGGCGAAGTGGTGCGGGTTGAGCTCCTCGATCAACCACTGCTTCCCTCGGAAGTAGTCGGACTGAACGCCCGACGCGCCTTCCAGGGTGAGGCCGTAGTAGATCTTCCTACTCCGCTGCGGAAGGTGGTAGGCGAAGACTGTCCGGTACCAGTCGAGCGCGGTCCGGAACTGGCCGGACTCCTGCAGCGTGGCGGCGATGGCCATCGGGGCCAGCCAGAAGATCTCCCGCTGATGCGGCTTCGGCCCGGTGGGCGGGGTCAGAAGACTCCTGGACAACCTCCGTCGGCTCACGAGGTCGTCGTCTGAGAGCTGCTCGGTGAGCTCGAAGTCGACGTCCAGGCCAGCGGCGTCGCGAACCTTGCCGATGTACGTCTCGGCGATCTTGCGAGCGTCCTGCGGCGTGATGCGGCTCGCTTCGCGCAGGTCGTCGATCAAGTGACCGTATGCCTCCGTGGGCGGTTCGTTGGCCGAGTTGGCGGCGTGGACGGACGAGTCGTAGAGAGTCGGGAAGAGCTGGTTGTCCGGGTACGCGAAGACGCGGGTGGCGGACTGCCAGCCGGCGTAGCTGTCCATCCAGTCCCATTCACGGTCGAAGTCGAGCCCGTCTGAGGGTTCGACGTCGATGGTCCAGTCCGGCCCGGAGCCCGCACCCAGCCGCCCACTTCGGATCGAGAACAGCGCCGTGCGCAGGCTCTCCAGCGCCTGGTCGACGCGGGTGGTCCGCTGGCTCGCCGCGGCTCGCAGGTCGATCACCAGCTCGCGGCTGAGCCGGTCGGCCGCCGCAGCAGGCCGCTCCTCGGGTGTGGCCAGCTCGTCGACGAGCGCGTCGCGCAGTTGGGGCATCGCGACATCCTCGGTCGCCTCCACGAGGCCGCGGTAGCTGGACTCGAGCGCCTCGGCCGTCGTTGTCCGCGCGACCAGCGTGCGACGCCATTCGAGGTACTCGGCGCGCTGGGCCCGCCAGTGCGAAACCCCGGCGGTCTGAGCCGCATCTCTGCCGAGCGTGAAGGAGACCGCGTCGAGGACAACCCCGGCTCGCCGCTCCTCACGCAGCCAGCGCTGACCGCCACGGTACTGCCGCCGCTTCTGGACCTGGGCCAGGACCGACACGACGTCGTCCCATTCGGGGTCTTGGCCACCGGCGAGCAGCTTCCGGGCGCGAGCCAAGAACCGGAAGGCGTCCAGGTCGAGGTGCAGCGGCGCCAGGTCGGGGCCGACGTCGCCTCCGTCGGCATCCTTGACGGCCAGCCCGTCCAGGTCGACCGGGCCGACGTAGGTGGTGACGGCATGGTCGAACCGGGCCAGCTGGCCCACGTGGGCCTGAAGCTCCTGGTCGATCTCGGCGATCTTGCCGGCGATCCACGCCTTCCGGGCCGACCACAGCGAGCGCGCCGGGTCGTCGGGCTTCGAGCTGCGCAGGTGGCCCTCCCCGACAACGTCGGGGTCGATGATCGGTCGCGGTCGGTCGGGCGAATCGCGCCGGGCGTCGTCGTCGCGGCGCCACTGGGTGCGCAGCGCGCTTCGCCGCCAGAGCAGCACCGTCGGGCTGCCGGCGCTGAGACGCAGCGGGTCGCCTGAGGCAGTAGACCGGTAGCCGGTCAGCTCTTCGAGCTCGTCGTCGGTGATGGATTCGGGAGAGATCGTCAGCTCGTCGAGTCGGTCTGACTGCGCCGCGCTCGAGGCGATCCCGAGTCGCTGCGCCAACCGCTCGCGGATGCTGGGCTCCCCGCTGCGGGCGGACCGCAGTTCCTCGTAGGACGTGCCGAGGAAGTTGAGGAACCTCCGGTAGGCGAGACCACGAATCCGCTGGTCGAGTTCCGGGGTGTCCGCGTGCAACCGGTCGCGCAGCACCTCGACCGCGATGCGCGATTGCGACACCGGCTCGCTTGCCCGCTCGAACTGGGACGGCACGGTGAGCCGGTCGAAGGGCTGATGGAAACGGGCGGCGAGCATAGCGGCGTCGAGGTTGCCGCTCGTTCCATCGATCTTGATGTACCGGTGCGCGAAATCGACCAGCTCGAGCAGATACCGGGTGCGTTCGAAGGCCTGGTCACGCTCCCCGGGCGCCAAGGGCTCCTGGACGGTGATGTCCGCCGTCTCGTCACCGTGGTTACCGGCTCCGTCGACCGCTCTGACGATGAGGTGGTGCTTCCTGGCCGTGAGCTTCAGGCCCTTGCGGCTCCATCGCCGCTGACCCCCACCCGTGTCGACCACGTCGGTGATCTTCCGGAACGGCTCGTCGTCGACCTTCAGCTGCACAGCGCTGATCCCGGTATGCGCATCGCCGGCCCTTCCCGACAGGTCCAACTCGAACATCTCGCCCGGTTCGACGGTGACCAGGGACGGAATCGCTTCGATCGTCACATCCGGTACCGAGCCGTCGAGGGTGACGACTACCGCCTCGTCCTGGACGAACGGCTCGTCCTCGGTGGTCGGATCGCTGTTGGGGCCGCCGGTCCGGACTGTCTTCGTCCCATGGGCCGTCGCGGTGATCTTCACTGCCGAGCCGCCGGGCACCGCGTCCGGCAACGACCCGGCGCACGTCCACACACCGTGATCGAACTGCGCGGTCAGCACGGGTCCGCCGTCACCAACGGTGACGCGTACGCCCGCGATTAGGTAGTGCGGAAAATCATGGCCATGAATGGTCTGCGCCACTCCGGAAACGGTGATCTTCCGTCCGACGACCGTGGCCGGGGCGGGCCGGTCGATCCTGAAATCCAGGTCAGCCATTGACGTCATCTGCGCTCATCTAAGGCGAATACCTGGCAGTGGTATCCGCGGTACGGGTCTTCTCATGGAATATGAGCCTTGGCCATTTGGCTGGAACTCGGGAAAACCCATGATCCTTGCATGGGCGGCGGTAACTCTGCTCGTGTACTCACCGACCGCGGTATCGGTACAGATTCGCAGGTACGACGCGCCGTTGGCTCTGGCCTCACCTTGGAGGAAGCCAAACAGCGCTCTTCGGTCGCCGAGCATTCTCCCCTCGCTGTCCACGTCGGCGTATAGACCGAGAATTTCCACTTCGTAGGTGTCACCGACCAGCCTGCTCGTGCGAGATATCCGGTATCCGGCCACATGCTCGCGGGGATCGGCAGTGGGATTCGCGACCCGATTGGTCCCACCCTCATCGATCGGATCCAGGACGGTACCGTCGGGTGGTGTCCCGTGCTTGGTGCCCCCAGCCGCCGCAACGCCTGGGCTTCCACTCTGTGACATCACCTCGGCGAAGGCGCCCGCGGTCGATATCGAAGAGAAAAGGGCGGCGGCGGGTGTGCCGACGGCGCTTGCCTCGCCGACCTGTACGAGGCACCCCGTGTTGGCCCAGGCGCCGAGCGCGCCGGTAGCCGAGAAAAAGGCTGCCCAACCAAGGAACGGGAGCGCACCGGACATTGCGCTTTGTTGCTTTTCCAGTTTGGAGACTGCGGTGGCGTTGTAGCCGCCGAACTGAGCCGTGGCGACGGTGTCCCACGCGGCCTGCGCGTCCTCGGGGAAAAGTGCATACTCTACTTCCTGCTTGATCGCCAGAGGTGATCCCGGGCTGATGCGACTGTTCGCCTCGGCGGCCAGATCCGCGCCGAACTGTGCGCCGGATTTCAATGGCCCGGACAATCCCGCTGACACTTGTGCCCCATAGTTGTCTTTCGGTGCCGTGCCGTGGATCTCGATGATCTGCTCAGAGATCCAATGGTTGCCCGCCGCATCCATATGTGGATCCGTTGGTTCGGTCCCGGCCTGGTCCGTGAGGCAGGTGGGGTTGCCCAAGGCGTACGCGAACAGGTTCATGCCACCCGTAGGGCCTATTGGGTCGCAGCTGAACCACCGCCCGATCCAGCTGGCGAGATAACGGACACCATGTCGACTCAGGCCGCTCTCTTCGTCGCGTTCCTTCCCGGTGAAGCGGTAGCGCTTGCGGGCGAAGCTGCCGAAGCTCGTCTCCCCGTACGGCGTGAACTCCTCGCGGTTGGTCACTGCCCCGTTCTCGTCTGCGACGACCGAGGTGCTGCCGAGGTGGTCGCCGAGATGGAACTGCACCGCCACCCCGCCGTCGACCGGGGCTGCCGGGCCGGTCCGGACGAGCGCGATCCGAGCACTGTCGTCCATCACGTGAACGTGGTTGTTGGCGCCCGTGCTCCACCGGTGGTGCTCGACGTCCCCGAGGTAGTGGGTCACCTCGATAGCCCCACCCTGGCGGCGGACCAGCTTCGTGACCCGCTCGCCCAAGGCGTCGTAGAGGTACTGCGCGTGCACGGAGGGCTCGGCGCCGGGCGCCTGGGTGGTGAAGCCGACGAGCTGGTCGCCGTGGTTCCAGGCGAAGTGCCGCGAGGTCGTCTCGGCCACCATGTTGCCGGCGGGATCGAAACGGTAGTTGTACTGAGCGTCGCCGGTCCTCATCCGGGCCAGCCGGTTGGAGCCGTTGACCATTTGGAAGGTGCGGACGAAGCCGGCCGAGCCGGTGCGGTGCGCCAGCCGGGTCAGATTGCCCATCCGGTCGTACGCGTAGGTCTCGGTGTACGCGCGAGTCCGGGTCAGGTCGACGCCCCGCGGCCGGTCGTCGAAGGGTAGGTCGGGTGGCAGGTCGCATTCCCGGCCGCTCGAGGTGACCAGCCGGTAGATCGGGTCGTAGGCGAACGTGCGGTCCAGCGCGTCGACGCCCGCCGCGGTGTTCACGATGCCGCTGCCCGGCGTGCGGTCCCGGATCGCGAGGCTGTTGCCGACCAGGTCGTAGGTGTAGCCGTGGTCCTGCAGTGGCGGCCCGGTCGGGCGGAAGCTGTCGCCGTCGGGCGCGTACGGCTGGGTGAGCAACCGGGCCAGCCGGAACGTGTGCGGGTCGTAGGCGTAGCGGGTGAGCACGCCGTTGCCGTACGCGATGAGCGTGCGTTGGCCCTTGGCATCGTAGGCGATCCGCTCGACGTACACGGTGCCGTCGAGACGGACCTGCTCGAGCCCGCCGGCCGAGTTGTAGCGCCGGACGATCTCGCCGCGGTGCCCCTCGACATCGGTCGGCAGGGTGTGGCGGGTGACCCGGTTGAGCGCGTCGTAGCTGGTCGTGGTCCGGTAGGCGGTTGGCGCGAGCAGCTCAGACGCGGGCCGGTCCCAGTCGACGGCGAACGGCGTCACCTCCCAGCCGTCGGCCGCCGCGTGCTGGTAGACGGTGAGCAATGGCGCGTCGGCGATCACCTGGCGGACGGATTCCAGGACGTTGCCCTTGAAGTCGACCGCCTCGACGGTGGCCAGGCCCGCCTCGTCGTAGTGCGCGACGACCCGGCCGAGCAGGTTGCGGGACTTCGCCGCCGCACGGTCGCCCTCGTCGCCGTACCTGATCCGCTGCCGCAGGGTCACCCGCGTGCCGGCGCGGTCACGCGCCCACACCTGGGTCGGCCTGCGCAGCAGGTCGAGCGCCCCGAGGGTCAGCGCCCCCTTCGCGTCGCGGCTCTCGATCGGGCGATCGGCGGCGTCGGGGATGGTGTCGTGGCGGCCGGCGTCGATGCTGTCCATCCGCCACCGGCGCTTCGCCACATCGAACTGGTAGCTGAATGCCGACCGGCCGAGCGCGTCGGTGATCGCAACGAGGTTGCCCTGGATGTCGTACGTGAAGTGGGTGGGCAGCTCCTCGGCACCGTTGCGGGCGACCGCTCGAACCGTGCGCCCGAGCGCGTCGACCTCGATGCTCGCTGGGGTATTCCAGTGGTTCTGGTAGGCAGCCGCTTCGTTACCGTGAGTGCGACCGGCGTTGTCGTTGGCGTCGTAGGTGAACGTCGCCCACGCCGTCGGTGCGAACACGTCTGGGTCGGCGAGGTCGACCGGGGTCCCGAGGACGACGGTCTGCTCGCTGCCGTCCGGGTCGACCGTGCGCACGGCTCGGCCACGCGGGTCGTAGAAGATCGTCGCCTTTTGGCCGAGCTGGGCGTCCAGCGGCGGGGCGTATGCGAACCCGCGGGCGAAGAACGGCTCGTATTTCTCGACGACACGACCTTTGTTGTCATAGATCTGCCAGCCGCTGACGACCACGTGGTCGGTCGCCGTCCGGCTGACGGCGGCCGGTGCGGCAGTGCCCGGCTCCACCGGGATGACGGCGCCGCCGAAGTGCTCGCTGCCGAAGAGGGTGTGCTCGGCCTGCGTGCGAGTCTGCAGCAGCCGCCCGAATCCATCGGAGTACTCGACCGAGACGATCACCTCGCCGGTCGGGTCGACGGAGTCGTGCTGGACTCGCCGCTCCGATCGCACCGACACGGGCTGCCCGTCCCGGACGAAGGCGAGCAGGTCGTAAACCATCGCGACGCTCGGCTTCGTCCGGTCGCCCTCGCCGTTCTTGCCGCGAAGGAAGTGGGAGGTGACGAACCCGGCGGGGGAGTAGGTCACGCTGCTGGTGTTGCCGTTGACCTCGGTCATCTCAACGGGCTGGAGCATCCGCAGGTCGGGCAACGCGCTGGTTACCAGGCCGGCGGCATCGGTGCTCCGGACGGGCAGCAGGTCGTGCTCGTCGTAGTCGATGTGACTCTCGGCATCGAACGGGTCGAGCGAGCTGAGCTGCAGGCCCCGGTGCACCCGCTGCGGGTCGTGGACGTCGTAGGCCAGCCGGGAGCCGGGGATGTAGTAGCCGCCGGGCGAGCCCGGCACCTCGTCGTCGCGGTAGTGCACGTACCCGAGCCGGACCCGTTCGCGGAACTCCGGCGGGTACTCGTCAGTCCAGGTCGGGCCGGTCGGGTCGAGGTACGGCGGGCGTGCTCCGCCCTCGAACAGCTCGTCGAGAAACTCGTCGGTGAAGGCGAGCGACTCGGTGCGGACCGGCAACCCGTGCGCGCCCAGCTCACCCAGCGGCAGGCCCAGGTACTTCGGCCCGTCGTAGAACGTGCGGCTGTGCCCGATCACCGGCAGGTCAGCGCCGCCGGTGAGGACGGCGTCGCGCAGGTTGAACACGGTGCCCCGGCCGTCGTTGCGCACATCGTGGGTTGTGGTGCGGGCGACCCGGTCGCCGAGGTGCAGGTCGTGGCGACGGGCGAACTCTGTGGTGGTGTAGGTCGCGAGATATGACTCCCCGGTGGAAGCTGGACTCAGTGGGTCGCGCGCCCGAGGCACCGCCACCGCGAGCTGCTGCGTGGGTAAGCCATAGTCGTCGTACCCGCGGGTGAATGCGTACTGCGTCATCGGATCGCGACCGCGTTCCCACTGCGTGGTGCGCTGCGCCGTCGCGAATGGGAACCACACCTGCTCGGCCACCTCCCGGACCTCGGAGACCGACTCGGTCACCGTGTACGGGCGGTCGGCGCGGTCGGTGCCGTCCAGCGCGTACAGCTCGGTGCGCAGCACCTGGCCCCGCAGCGCCCGTAGCGCGTCCCGGCGCTCGGACGGCGTGAGGCCGTGGAGCATTCCGGCCGGCCGGACAAGCTGCGTCGGGTCCTCGGGCCAGTACTCGTGGCTTAAATCCAGCTCCGCCCAGTCGCCGGCTTCGGCCGCGGCCACCGGACCCGGGTGGAACCACGTCTTCGTCAGCGTGGGGGGCGAGTGCTGGTCGCCCGTGTGGGGAAGCGTCTCGGTGTCGAGCTGCTCCACCCTCGCGAACCCGCGGAACTCGCGCTCCACCCCGTCCCAGTAGCCGTGGTGGTAGCGGTACTCGGTGACCAGCCGCCCGCCGGAGTGCGCGTCCTGCACCTCCACCCGGGCCACGACGTGCGTGGGGAACGGCAGGGTGGTGCGCCAGCGGGTGGCGGGATCGGCCTGGTCGGCGAGGAAGAACGACGTCGACGGGCGATAGTCGACCGTCGTCTTGGAGCCGAGATGGTTGTCCATCGAGTCGAGCAGGTACGGCTTGACACCACCGCTGAGGTCCAGGAAGCGCACGGTCGAGCCCGAGCCGTTGCCGACCGTGCTCCACAGCACCCCGGCCATGCCCGTGCCGTGCAAGTCGACGAGCTGCACCCCGTCAGCGTCCACGACGTCCGGCGTTCCGGTAATCGTCACCGCCTCGGGGGTCCACTCGTTGCCGGTCCGGTTGCCCCACAGCAACACGCGCGCGTGGTCGACGTAGACGAGGTCGGCCACGCCGTCGCCGTCGATGTCGCCGAGCAGCAGCCTGCGCGGGTCGTGCCCCTCGGGCAGCCGCGGTGCACGTCGCATCTGTACGGCCGGGCCGAAGTGGCCGTGGCCGAGGTTGGGCCAGTAGACGATGTTGCCGCTGCGCAGCAGCACGATGTCCTGCAAGCCGTCGCCAGTCATGTCGGCCAGCCGGACGTGCGGGTCGGCGAGGTCGATATCCGGCGCCGCGCCGTCGACCGTTGCGGGTTGTTGCCAGGCCTTGCGCGGGTCGGCGTCGTTGAACCAGCACTGGAAGGTGCTGCCGGAGTAGAGCAGGTCGGTCAGGCCGTCGCCGTCCAGGTCGATCAACTTGACGCTGGGGTCGTCCAGCCCGACGCTCGGCGCGAACTGGTACGGCTGGAACGAATGGCGGCTCCACCCGCCCGCGAACGTCATCGGGAAGTACCCGGCCTGCGCTCCCGCCGCGACGACCAGGTCGGCGCGACCGTCGCCGTTCGCGTCGAGGAACCGGACGCCGGGCTCGTCCAGCCGGTGCGGTGGGGCCTCGACGATCGACCGGGGAAGCTCGAAGTGCCCGTCCCCGCGGTTGGACCAGTAGCGCTGCGCGGCGCCGAGTTCCACGATGTCCGCCAGGCCGTAGCCGCGTAGGTCGACCAGGGAGACGTTCCGGTCGTTCAGCGGAGGCAAGCCCGGGCCGGTGACCACGCGGAAGCGGCGGCGCGCCGGATCGAAAGCGCTGTAGCCGAATGTGAGTGGCGGTAGCGGCTCCTCACCCGGCGTCGCGTTCTCGTCGATCCCGACCACGTCGACCCGCGCAAGCAACGACGCCCCGTTGAACGGGGCCTGTTCATAGCTGAGGCGGTATTCGCGGACGTTCCGGCGAACACCGTCGGCGGCGTGGGTGACAACGCGGATGGTGCGGCAGCGCAGGGAGTCGCGCAGCTCGAACCCGGCCCGGTAGTCGGAGAACTTGTCCGGTCGCGACTCGTACTCGAACTCGGCGGCGAGGAGGAACGACGGGTCGGTCCGGTCGCCGTAGTCGGCGTAGTCGATGCGTGCGAGCAGCGGCTGGTCCCAGACATGACCGCGATCGTCGACGCCCTGGTCCCGCAGGTAGGAGTAGCGGACCACATTGCCGAGCAGGTCGGCGGTCTCGGTGATCTTCCACGCGAACACCGCGCCGTGGGGTGTCCTCGTGGCGGCCGGGTCGTGCCAGTCCGCGACCGCGCCCGGCGGGCGCTGCATTCCGTACCGGGTGCGTAACCCGTCCTTGCCGTGCACCTCCCAGTAGTCGCCAGACCCGTCCGCGACGTGCTCGATCTGTGCGAACAGGCCCTCGGTGCGCGGGCGGTACCGGCCGGTGCCTGTGACGGGCACCAGGTCCTCCGCGCCGGAGAGGACGAACGTGTCGGGCTCGTCCCCGGCACCTTCGTCGCGGTAGCGCGGCACACCCCGCGAGGTTTTGCGGGACACGCCTGGCACGCTGAGTGCCCACCCCAGCCCGAACGGGCCATTCCCGGTGCCGGTGCTGTAGACCAGCGACAGCTTCGGCGCCAGACCGCCCCGACCGGGCGGCAGGGCAATCGGCACCGAGAAGTTGCCCGTGCCGGTGAACAGATCCGGGGAGAACGTCTCGCCCAAGCCGCTGATCGCGCCCCCGCCCTTCGGCAGTGAGATCGCGGAGCCTTCGGCCGTGGAGTCGGTGCCGGCGCTCATGACCGCACCGCCATCGGGCCCTGGGCGGCCCGCGCGGCCTCGGAGAACACGGTCGGAGTCGGCCGACTGGACATGGGCTTCCCCCTTCATGGGGACCAAGCGGTGCTGGTGCGTTACGTGTCGATGAGGAGCATCGGTGGTAGTGGCTGATACGTGCTGCCGAGCGGATTCCTGTGGCGCGACCCATTTATGGCCGGCGCCCGGTTGACTCGTAGCGGCCGCGGGCCGGCGGGATGACGTATCGTCGCCGCTTTTCATGCCATCGGGGTGATGCATGCCGCTGTGCACGGCGGCAATGTGGTCGCGACGCCGGGATTGTGCGCACGTACCTGCGCGAGGTGGAGCGTGCCCAATATCGGCGGATCCGCCGCACGTACCTACGAACCATCGACGCCCGGCTCAGCAGAACGTTGTGTGGGGCGGGGCGACGGCCAAGCACGATGAGACGGAAGGGGCGACGATGTGTCGTTGGCTTGCTTACCGGGGTTCACCAGTGCTCCTGTCACGGGTGCTGTACACCCCGGTCCATTCGATGATCGACCAGAGCCTGCGCTCCAGGCTCGGGGCCGAGACGACTAACGGCGACGGGTTCGGCGTTGGCTGGTATGACGCCGCCATCCCGGCCCCGGGAGTGTTCCGCAGCGTCGAACCGGCGTGGAACAACCAGAACCTGCGCGAGCTCACCGGCCACATCACATCGCCGCTGTTCTTCACGCATGTCCGGGCGGCGATCGGCTCGCCGGTCCAGCAGACCAACTGCCACCCGTTCCGGCACGATCGATGGCTGTTCATGCACAACGGGTACATCGACGGCTTCGCCGCGATCAAGCGCGACGTGGTACTGGCCGTCGACGAATCGCTGTTCCCCGCGATCAGCGGCACGACCGACACGGAAGCCTTGTTCTACTTGGCGCTCACCTTCGGCCTGGTCGATGATCCGCCGGAGGCGGTCGCGCGGGCCATCGGCTTCGTGGAGGACCGCGGGCGGGCCAGGGGCGTGCAGTACCCGTTCCAGGGCACGGTTGCCACGACCGACGGGGAAAGCGTGTGGGTGTTCCGCTATTCCAGCGAGGGCAAGTCACGGTCCCTGTTCTTCACCCGCGACGTGCCTGCGCTCCGGAAGCAATACCCGGACCGGGACGTCTTGCATGAGGTGTCCGACGATACGCGGATGGTGGTGTCTGAGCCGGTTGGCGACCTGCCGGGCGCTTGGGTGGAGATGCCCGAGGCCAGCTACGGGGTGGTTAGCAAGGGCGATGACAAGGTGCTGCCGTTCGCTCCTAAGTCTCCGCCGAAGACCGGCTGAGTATCGAGACGTCTACCGACGGCGAAAGCAGTGCCCTGGCGGGCGGCAGCAGCCCATCGCGACGTAAGTCAGACATCTGGGTTTCGCGGCAGCGGCTTCCGCGCGCTCCGAGGCAGTCGAGCCGGACAGATAGGACCCGTGGATGCCTGGGCAGACCGGTGGCGGCCGTGAGCTGAGCGTCGGCGCCCTGGCGACGTTTGTCGACCACGTGCGCGCGGACGGGTCGGTGGTCCGATGGGAATCGCGTCGTCACCGCAAGCACCAAAAGCCCGCCGCCGGGTCGACCTGGTGGGCGCCCAGGGCCCGCGGCTGGTGGATCGCCATCCTGTTCGCCATCGGATCGCTGCTGTTCGCGGTCGGGTCGGTGCCGGCATACGTCAGCGCCGTCGGGGCCTTGTGGGATACCGTCACCTACTTCGTCGGCTCGTTGTTCTTCACCGCGGCCTCGTTCCTGGCCTACCGGGAGGCGGTCGACGCTGCGCCGCCGGCGCTGAACCCCAAGCACCGGCGCGTCTTTACCTACCAACCCGGACGGATCGACTGGTGGGCGACCGCCGTGCAGCTGGTCGGGACCCTCTATTTCAACGTCAGCACCGGCGTCGCCATGGCGCAGAACGCGTCCGCCCAGACCGCGCACCAACACGTCTGGCGGCCCGACGCGATCGGCTCGGTCTGCTTCCTGGTGGCCAGCGCCCTGGCCTGGTACGAGACCTGCCACGGCTGGGCCGCCTGGCGTCCCCGGTCCTGGTCCTGGTGGATCACCCTGGCCAACCTGATCGGCTCTATCGCGTTCGGCATCTCCGCCGTGGCCGGCTACATCAACCCGGTCACCGGCCAGGTGCACAACGCCGGGCGAGCCGACACCCAGACCCTCATCGGCGCCGTGTGCTTCTTCATCGGCGCGGTGCTGCTACTCCCCGAACGGACCGAGAAACCCCCCGGTCCAGTACCGGCGCCCACCCGTGACCCCAGCCGCGCCGCATAGCCGGGCCGTGCGGACGGCCGCCGGGCGCAGCCGCGGCGCGAGCGCCATCAGAACGGATATCGAGTGATCTTGCCCTGGACGGTCACCCACCGCGTCTCGGTGAACGCCTCGAGGTTCGCCGTCCGGCCGCCGAAGCGCGACCCGGTCCCGGATGCCCCGACGCCGCCGAACGGGGCGACCGCCTCGTCGCTGACGGTCTGGTCGTTGATGTGCACGATCCCGCTGGGGACCTGTTCCGCGATCTCCAGCGCCCGCGCCGCGTCGTCGCTCAAGATGCCGAGCGATAACCCGTATTCGGTGTTGCGGGCGAGCGCGATCAGCTCATCGGTGTCGGCGAACGTGACCACCGGCGCGACAGGGCCGAAGACCTCCTCGCAGAAGGCGGGCATCGACGGCTTCACGTCGCCCAGGACGGTCGGGCGGTAGAACAGGCCCTCGTAGCTGCCTCCGGCAAGCAGCCGAGCGCCCTCAGCCACGGATGTGGTGACGAGGCTGTGGATCTTGTCCCGCCGCCGCGCGTCGATGATCGGGCCGAGTGCCACGTCCTCGCGGGCCGGGTCACCCACCGGCAGGTGGTCGGCTTTGGCCGCTAGCAGATTCAGGTAGTCGCCGGCGATGCTTTCGTGGACGAGGTGCCGGCCGGTCGTCATACAGATCTGACCCTGGTGGAGGAATGTTCCCCAGGCGCCAGCCGACGCCGCGAGTTCGAGATCGGCGTCGTCGAGCACGATCAGTGCCGAGTTGCCGCCGAGTTCGAGGTGCGCGCGCTTGAGGTGGCGCCCGGCCAGTTCCCCAACCCGCCTCCCGGTGCGGGTCGAGCCGGTAAAGCTGACGACCGGTATCCGCGGATGCGTGACGACTGCCTCCCCGGTGGTCACGTCCCCAGGCAGGACGTGCACGAGCCCGTCCGGCAACCCGGCGGCCTCGAAGATCCGCGCAATAGACACCGCTCCGGAGACCGCGGTGCGCGTATCGGGCTTGAGCACGACGGCGTTGCCTAGGGCGAGTGCGGGCGCCACTGACCGGATCGCCAGGATCAGCGGGAAGTTGAACGGCGCGATCACCCCGACCACCCCGACCGGCCGGCGCTGCGCCAGGCTCAGCCGGGGAAACGTGCTCGGGATGATCTCGCCGGTGGGATGCGATGCGAGCGCGGCCGCCTCGTAGCACTCTTGCGCGGCGGTGTCGGTTTCGACCCCCGCCTTGGGCCGGATCGAACCCGCTTCGCGGACCAGCCAGTCCTGAACCTCGCCGGCATGGTCTTCCCACAGTGCTCCCGCGCGGCGCAACACCGCGGCCCGCTCGGTATAGGGCGCCCGGGCCCAGTTCGGTTGCGCCGCCGCCGCCCGCTCGGCCGCCTGCGCGACGTCTGAGGCGTCGGCCAGCCCGATCTGCTCCAGCAGCTCGCCGGTCGCCGGACTGACGACGTTTGCGATGCCGGCGCCGCCGCGCCAGCCGTCACTGAAGATCTTTCCGGACCACTCGCCAGTGTCCAGTAGTCCCATCTACGCCTCCGTCAATAGCCCACGCTGCCGATAACGCCCAAGCTTCAGGCGTCGCCTCGATATGCGCCACCTCGGTCCGGCATACGTCGCGCCCTGTCCCTATCGCGCACACACCGGCGCCGAGCCTCCCCGACACTGCGTGCTGCATTCGGCGATCAAGGCGCCATCCTTTGCCGTTGGCCAAACCATCGCATTTCGGTGATGGCGCGCGGGCCCATCCGGACGGCAGCGTGCCTCGAATAGGCCGTGAAGGGCTTGTTGCCAATTACTTGCGATAAGCCCGAGGGCGGGTCTAGCGTCCGCCCTGGCTGCGCCAGGTGTCGTCGAGCCGCCGGGAGACGAGATCGTGAACGTTGAGACGAGTACTGACCAGCAGGGTCTGCGGGAGCGTGTGGCCCAGTTCCGGGCCTCACTGACGCGCAGGGATTGGGCCTCCCTCGGCGGCATGATCGGGTCCATCGTCGTCCTGCACCTGATCGGCTTCGGTGTGCTGTTCGGTCTGGTGGTGCCGCATCACTACCACCTCGGAGGCGATCACCCAATCTTCAACGTCGGGGTGGGAGTGCTGGCCTACACCTTCGGGCTGCGCCACGCCTTCGACGCCGACCACATCGCCGCGGTGGACAACACCACCCGCAAGCTGCTCGCGGACAACGCCGAGCGCGAAGCTTCGGGTCAGCCGCGCCAGCGGCGGCCGTTGTCGGTGGGGTTCTGGTTCTCGCTGGGCCACTCCACGATCGTGTTCGGCCTGGCGTTCCTGCTCTCGGTCGGGGTGAAGGCGCTGGCCGGTCAGGTGGAGAACGACAACTCCAGCCTGCACTCGGTCACCGGCGTCATCGGCGCCTCCGTGTCCGGGGCGTTCTTGTGGGTTCTCGGCATCCTGAACTTCGCCGTCCTCATGGGCATCCTCAAGGTGTTCCGCGGCATGCGCCGCGGCCACTACGACGAGGCCCAGCTCGAGGAGCAGCTGAACAAGCGCGGGTTCATGAACCGCTTCCTCAACGGGCTGACCAAGTCGGTAGGCAAAGCCTGGCACATCTACCCGATCGGGGTGCTGTTCGGGCTCGGGTTCGACACCGCCACCGAGGTCGGGCTACTCGTACTCGCGGGCGGCGCGGCCGCGTTCAACCTGCCCTTCTACTCGATCCTTGTGCTGCCGATCTTGTTCGCCGCCGGGATGTGCCTGATGGACACCATCGACGGAGTGTTCATGAACGCCGCCTACGGGTGGGCATTCGCAAAACCGGTCCGCAAAGTGTTCTACAACATCACGATCACCTCGATCTCGGTTGCCGTTGCGCTGATCATCGGCACCATCGAGTTGATCGGCGTCCTCGCCGACCAGGCCAACATCACCTCCGGGCCCATCTCGGCGATCGCCGGCATCAACCTCGACTACGCCGGCTACGGCATCGTCGCGCTGTTCTTCGTCTCCTGGCTGCTCGCCATCGCCGTGTGGCGCTGCGGTCGCATCGAACAAAAGTGGTCCGCCGAGCTCGCGCCACGACCAGCCCACAACGACTAACCGCGCGGCGGGCGACGAGGCTGTCCAGGCCGCCCGATACAGCCGCGCCGATCATCATCGGCTCTTCCGGAGTAGCCGAGTTGGCGTTGTCTTTAGCCGCCCATCCAGCAGCTCATGACGGCGGCGGCGATCTGCTCGGCGCGATCGCCGCGATCGGCCGGGGTCGCCGCAAGCGTCGCGGGTACCGCGGTGGTATCGACGTTTAGCGTCAAGTTGTCTTTCACGACAAGGACGGATCCGGCTGGCGTCGCGAAGGCGCCGCGGCCAAGGCCGAGTAGTTGTCGGGCCACGCCGAGGTGTTGCTGCTGTGCCTGGTAGTAACGGGTGGCGCTGGGGTCGTCATTCGATTGGTGGACGGAGAGGGTCAGCCTGCCGCCCGGCAGGTGGTAGGTGCAGGTGAACGTCTCATGTGCCCACGCCGAGACGGCCGGCGGCGGAGTGGGTAGGCCCAAGGCGGTCGCAACCCCGCCGCGGACCTCGGGTTGACAGATCATTTGGGCTGCTGCCGATGGGGCCTGCTGGACCGAGGACGGCGCTGCGACTGCAGCGGCGTTGGTTGAGGGCGCGGTGGCCGAAACGGCAGGTCCCGTCGTCGCCGTGGACGCCGGCGTTTCGCCGTGGCTGGCGCAGCCGGCCAGCAGCAGCGCCGCGATGGGGAGCCCAACGGTTGCGGTACGCGCCGCGGTGCCGCTCATTTGACAACACGGACGAGGGTCGATGCGATTTGGCCGCGCGGGGCAGGCATCCGACGAGTATGGCTGACCAGGGTTGTTGGGTCAGCGGTCGGGTGGTAGCACAGCGGCCGCGGTGTACAGCGCGTCGCGGCTGTCAAACGGCGTTAGCTCGACAGCGCGTGCCCAACAGTTGGGCCGCGGCAGACTGGCTCCCGCGGGAGTGTTCCGCGGGCCCGGCTCGTCTTGCCGGGCCTGGTCACTGGTTACCTGCTCAGGTCCACATTCCGGTCGCCGCCACGTGGACGAGGTTGGTTCCATCGACGCCTCCTCAGGGAGGTTCCGGGTCATGTGTCGCGGGGTTGGGGCCTGTCCTGGTCGGCTGCGCCTTCTTCGATGAGGCGTTGGAAGTGTGCCCGCTTCTTGGCTCGTCCGGGTAAGGCCGGGGGTGCTTGGGCCCGCACTTCCGTCATTACTCGGCGGGTCACCGCGATGGCGCTTTCATCGCGAGTCGGCTGCCCGGTTGCGGGCTCGAAGAATTCGACGCGGATGGATGGCCGGCGGGGGAAGCGAACGATGTCGACCGCGCCCGTGATGCGGACGCCGAGCACGCGGGTGCCGGGGACGGCGAGTGCTAGGCGGCCGGCCCCGCTGAGGAAACGCATGCGGCGACCACGCGAGACCGTGCCTTCCGGGAAGATACCGATGCACTGGCCGCGTCGCAGGTGGTCGACCGCTAATGCGAGGACGGCGAGGTCGCTACGCCCGCGATCGATCGGGATCTGACCCATGTGGTCGAGGACCCAGGCCATCGGCTTGGTTCTCCACAGCGACGACTTCGCCAACGCGCGGATCTGGCGGTGCCGCACGGCTAGGCCGACGACGACGGGGTCCCATGCGCTGTCGTGATTGGCCATGAGGATCGTCGGACCCGTGGCCGGTAGCAGGTCTTGCCCGATGATCTCGAGGCGCCCCCACCAGCGCACGATGGGAGTCGCCCCGTGCATCACGCTGGTGTAGGTCAGCGGTATCGGTTCGGCTTGCATCGGTTCAGCATCGCCTAGGCCGCCCCGTGACGGCTCGGCAGGCTCGACGCCTGCGCACCGCCTCTCGCGATCGGGTACGAATGATGCATGTCCGTCGCCGATACGCTCGCTCCGTTGGTCACCGCGGTCTTTAGCGAGTCGGTCCCGATCCGGGTCAGCTGCTGGGACGGCAGCACGCTCGGCCCGTCTTCGGCCCGGCTGCATCTGGTCATCCGTAACCGACGCGCGCTGCGGCGCATCGTCTGGGCGCCGAACGAGCTCGGTTTTGCCCGCGCGTACGTCTCCGGCGATATCGACGTCGAGGGCGACCTGGTCGCCGGGCTGGAGCAGCTCGAGCGCCTTGCCGACCCCACCCGAGGTCCGGGCGTCACCGTCGACGCCGCGACGAAGAAGGCGATCTTTGCGGCGGCGCTGCGGCTGCGGCTGATCGGCTTGCCGCCCTCGCCACCACGCGAGGAGGCGAAGCTGCGCGGCCGTCGGCACAGCCGCCTGCGTGATGCCTCGGCGATCGCGCATCACTACGACCTCGGTAACGACTTCTACCGCCTGATGCTCGGCGAGTCGATGACCTACTCATGCGCGTACTGGGCGCAGGAGCCGTCAGCGACGTTCGGTCTCGACGACGCGCAGGTCGCCAAGTGCGACCTCATCGCGGGCAAGCTCGGCCTCACCGACGGAATGCGGGTACTCGACGTCGGCTGCGGTTGGGGGACCTTCGCGCTGCACGCGGCGCGCAGCTACGGCGCGCGGGTTGTCGGCGTGACGCTTTCGCAGGAGCAGGCAGGTCTCGCACGCAAGCGGATCGCCGAGGAGGGCCTGGGCGAGCAGGTCGAGATCCGCGTGCAGGACTACCGCGACGTCAGCGATGGCCCCTACGACGCGATCGCCAGCATCGGCATGGCCGAGCACGTGGGTGCCGCGATGCTGCCCTTGTACGCCGCGCACCTGTTCGCGCTGTTGCGCCCGGCCGGCAGACTCCTCAATCACGCCATCTCACGCCGACCCGGCCACCCGCCCGAGTTTTCGCCCACGTCGTTCATCGACCGCTACGTCTTCCCCGACGGAGAACTCGAGCCACTGGCCTCGACGATCCAGGCGCTGGAGGACGCCGGTTTCGAGGTGCGCGACGTCGAATCCCTGCGCGAGCACTACGCGCTGACCCTGCGCGAGTGGGTAGGAAACCTCGAACGCCACTGGGACCAGGCAGCGCGGTTGACCAGCCCAGCGCGGGCCAGGATCTGGCGGCTCTACATGGCCGGATCAGCCCTCGCGTTCGAAGCCAACCGAATCGGCGTCAACCAGGTACTGGCCGTCAAAACCGCCCCGCACGGGACCAGCGGCATGCCCCGCACCCGCAACTACGCGCAGCCGGTCCACCAGGCCAGCCCGATTGAAGATCATCGAAATCACGCCGAGTACCAGGAGACATCCGCAAGTTCGAATTGATCTTCGCGCACCGATCGAGTCCCCTTCACGGTTGACACGCCGTCCACAGTGGACGGTCCACAGTGGAGGGTCGCTGCCGATCAGGGCTTGAGCCGGTGACACCGTGCTCGCTACCGGCCGGGCCAAGGAAGGGGAAGACGTGGGCGTGTCTGCGACGGGCTCAGCGCCGACCTGGTTGAGGTTGCGGGAGGCGGAGTTGGGTCGGGTTATCGGTCGTGAGGGCGGCGATTATGACGTCGCGCCTGGCGGTCTGCTCGCGGTGATGGATCGAACCCGAGCGCTGACCCCTTGTCGGTGTCCCGGCCCGACGTCGAGCTGCCCGCGGGGGCAGCCAGGGACGGTCTACCAACCGCGGTAGCAGGGCGAGGCGAACCGCTGTGTTTCTGACATCAGCGCCCGCTGAACGATCGGCGCCCGCGGTCGCCGAGTGCGGTACCGATCACCGAGGTCCAGGCGGTTGGCGCGAAGGCGATCAGCACGTGGTCACTGTCTTCGAAACGGAGTATCAAGATTCCGGCCTCGCCGAATTCGAAGCCGACGCCGCCGAGTCCATCCTCGGCGTGGTAGGAGCGCAGCGAGCCGTCGGCGAAGGTCACGGTCACGGCATCGGGTTCCAGGTGCTCGGTGTCAGGCAGTTCCTGGTATTCGTCGACCTGGCCGTTTCGGTGATGCACGAGGTGTCTGGCCATCCGATGCCGCCTAGCCGGCGCGCTCGCCGCGGCCCGCGGCCGGGTCCGCGTTCGTGACCGCGCTCGTGCCGAGTGTGGCTTCTTCGGCGGCCGGGATCCGCAGGGTGAGCACACCGGCGGTGTAGCTGGCTTGCACCCGGCCGGTGTCCGGGGCCTCGCCCAGAACCACCTGCCGGCGGAGCACTCCCCGCGGGCGTTCGGCGGTAATCATCTCGGTGTCGTCGCCCGTGGATGAGCGTTCGGCCCGGACGGTGAGCACGTTGCGGGCCAGCTCCAAGTCCACCGAATAAAGGTCCACCCCCGGCAGGTCGAACTGCACCACGATCTGCTCACCGTCGCGCCAGGCATCCATCGGCATCGCCGCGGGCCGCGCCGCCGTGCCCCAGATCTGTTGGGCGAGTCGGTCGAAGTCTCGGAACGCTTCGGTGGGTACCGGCATCGTGCACCTCGTCCTCGGTGCCTCCACCGTGGGCAAGGACGCGGGGAGGGATCGTGGTCCCGCCGCCGGCGGGGGGCGCGCGGCGGTCGTGTCACCGCGTGTCCCAGCCGGAAGC
>JBKPQM010000117.1:0-10853 GCA_046734095.1 Actinomycetota bacterium
GCGTACAACACTTCGAAGAACCCGTGCGGGCCGCTGTTGAGCATGCCCGCCCGCTGGCCGGGCGTGGCCATGGCGGTCGCCGCTCCGATGAGCACAAGAGCCGGCGTGGTCAGCAGGTACAAGGACGCGAACTTCAACTCCCGGCCGCCGAGTTTCTTGCCCAGATACTCGGGTGTTCGCCCGACCATCAACCCAGCGACGAATACCGTGATCACCGCCAGGATCAGCATGCCGTACAGGCCAGATCCGGTGCCGCCCGGCGCGACCTCACCCAGCATCATGTTCAGCAACGTCATCATGCCGCCGAGGCTGGTGTAGGAGTCGTGGAAGCTGTTGACGGCACCGGTTGACGTCAAGGTCGTCCCAGTGGCGAACACCGCCGAGTTCGGAACGCCGAACCGCGTCTCCGTGCCTTCGGTCGCGCCCCCGACCGCGACCGGCACGGTGCCGTGGTGCGCGATCTGGAATCCCAGCATCAGGCCGACGCTGACCACGGCGAGCAACGCCATGACTCCGACGATCGCGTAGCCCTGCCGCTTGTCGCCGACCAGCCGGCCGAACGTGCGCGGCAGCGAGAACGAGATGCACAGCAGCAGGAAGATCTCCAGCCAGTTCGTCCAGACGGTGGCGTTCTCGAACGGATGGGCCGAGTTCGCGTTGTAGAACCCACCGCCGTTCGTGCCCAGCTCCTTGATTACTTCCTGGCTGGCGACCGGCCCACCGGTGAGCGTCTGGGTGCCGCCGCTGATCGTGTGAATGGTCTGGTAGTGGTGGAAGTTCTCGATCATGCCGGCGCCGACGAACACGATCGCGAACACGATCGAAATCGGCAGCAGGATGCGCAGGCTGATGCGGGTCAGGTCGACCCAGAAGTTGCCCAGCCGGTCCGTCCGCTTGCGCGCAAAGCCACGCACCAGGGCGATCGCGACCGCGACGCCCACCGCGGCGGAAAGGAAGTTCTGCACCGCCAGGCCGGCCATCTGCACGATGTAGCCGAGCGCATTCTCACCGGAGTACGACTGCCAGTTCGTGTTCGTAACGAAGCTCGCCGCCGTGTTGAACGCCTGACTGTGGCTCATCTGCGGGACGCCGTACGGGCGACCGAAGTCGTGCTGCAGGCGCAGGAAGACGTACAGGAACACCACCGACACGGCGCTGAATGCGAGCATCGCGCGCAGGTAGCGGCCCCACGTCTGGTCCGCCTCCGGATCGACTCCGCCGACCTTGTAGACGGCCTGCTCCACGCGCAGATGACGCTTCGTCGTCAACACGCGCGCCATGTAGTCGCCCAGCGGCTTGTGCACAAGCGCCAGGGCGATGATCAAGGTGCCGAGGAAGATGATCCCGGCCCAGCTGTCGCTCATCAGAACTTCTCCGGGAAGACGAGTGCTAGCACGAGGAAGATCGTCACCGCGATCGACAAGATCAATCCGACGAGGTTGGTCGCACTCACGACGCCTCCTCGCTCACTGGGCGAGCGCTCATCGTCTTGCTCGCTCCGCTCCAGGCGGTTTCTCCGCTGCGATGCTCATTCACAGCTTCTCGGCCCCCTTCGCGATGATCGCCAGGCCGACGAATACGCCGATGATGAGCAGGACGAACAGCACGTCATGCACCTGAAACTCCAGTAATGAACGGGGTGAACGGCACACCGACCGGTCCGGCGCCCCGGCGCCAGACAAGGGAAGTGAACGCTGTGAGACCCCGGGATGTCGTCAACGGCCCCCGGTTCTCACGCCTTCATCACGGCGTCCTCCCGCGTTGCTGACGCCAAGCGCCACCAGCTGCGGCTCAGATCACCGAAGACGAGCGCCACGCCGAGGAGAGTTGCGCTCACGCGAGCGGGGGGCACGCGATGCGTGCCCCGAACGGCGGCAATTGGCGAACTGCCCACTGAGCCTCACGTCTTCCGTGCGTGGCGCCGGCCGGCCGTCGCCGACTCGTGCGGTGGGCGAGATGGCCCAGCCGAGACGATGTCGCGGCCGGCGGTGTCCGTCATCACAGCGAGCGCCTAACGTCCGTTACCGCGGGCCGTAGTCTTTGCTTGGTGCTAGCTGGAACGCCGGCACCCGTCAGGTGTTGTTCCACAGTGATTTCATCGCTGACACCCGTCTCGCCCCCTAGGCACGCGTGCCCCCCTCCTCGGCGACCGGACATCTCCATGGTCAGCTGAGACCCAGCGGCGTGAAGGCCGCGCCGAACGCTCGCACGGAGGTCTGCTTCACGACCGGCCGCCCGGCCCGGCCACGCTGCCGGTAGGCGCCGACGAGTTCAGTTCACGGCATGAGGATTCTCGCTAGATCGTGACACCCCGGGCTTGATTCCTTAGCCTCGAAGTATGGGAAACATCGGTAAAGAGCGTCGGCGCATCGAGGTCCTCCCGCTACCGGCGCCACGTGAGGAACCCGCACCAGCGCCCGCACGCCCCGCTGAGCCCCCGCGGGAACCCGCTCCGGCGAAGTAACCCGTGGACGCGTACGCGGGATTCGAACCGCAGGTCGGTGAGATCCGCGCCGTGCGCACGTTCCGGGTCGGTCCCGGCGGCGCGTTGTACCCGCTGTTCAGCAGTCACGCCTGGACGGACGGCGCGAATACGGCGCAATGCCTTGCAATTGGCCGAACCGGCGGCGAGTCGACGGCGCATGACGCACCGGCGCCAGGCTGCACGTGCGGCTTCTATGCCTATGCGTCCGAGACGTTCACCGCCGAATACCCCAACGCGCGGCACGTCCTTGCTGTCATCGCGTGCTGGGGCCGGGTTATCGCCGGAACCCGCGGCCTCCGCGCCGAGAATGCGCGCATCGAGGCGATCTGGATGTCCTCCACCGTGCCCCCCGACCTGGCCAACATGGTCCGGGAGCGCTATCCCTCGACGTCTTTATATGCGGACAAGGCGGCGATGTTGGCCGAACATCCGGCGACCGAGTTGGACTGCTACGAGGTTCCCGCTCCACGCGAGCGGCGGTGGCGGCGTATCGGCCTGTGGGCGGCAACGACGATCGCTTTGATCACCGGCGTGCTCCCGGCGCAGTGGCTCGGTAACAACACCGATGCTCGCATCCTGTGGGGCGTGGAGTTGGCGTTCTTCGTGGTGGGGGCACTGGTCCTACGCAGCCGGCACACCGACGTCGCGGCCAAGCGGCGAGGCCTGCTGTTCGTCGCGATCGCGTTGTGGTTGCTGGCGCCGTTCGGGGGCACAGCCGGCCTGCTGTTGCTCCGGCTGCCGCTGATCCAGATCGGCGTGCTGTTCCTGGTGCATCGCGCCCTGCTTGCCCGGGCCGCGAGCACATTTCCGGCCGAGGTTGGCTGATCATCGCTCAATCGTGCTGATCCGCGCGCTGCGCACCCGGCCGTCGGCTATGACCAAGCGCGCCTCACACAGCTCCCGGCTCAAGCGCGGTGTATGTGCGAACGGCGCGAACAGCACCGCGATGCGTCCGAAAACCGGCCAGGCGGCGGGACCGATCTTCACTGCACCGACGACGCACATTTCGTCGGCGGCCGTGCGGTAGCCGCTGCGGCAGCATCGGTGGACCGTCGCGCCGTGCACAGCCAAGCCGGCCGCGTCGCCCTCGTGCGTTCTGTCGTCGCCGAGAAGCGCGGGAGGCACCGGGAAGACCAGGTACTCCAGGCACAGGAAGTCCTGCGCGAGGCCGCTGCCCGTGATGCGCACTGTGTAGTCGCAAAAGTCGGTCGGGCCGGACTCGTCGCGAGGCGGAAACCGGACGACGGTCGAGCGGCCCACCCGAGATCACGCGCCAGCAGGTCGTCGACGGTCTCGCGCCGGACGAGCACGCTGCTGCGGCCCTCGGCAACGCCGATCAGCGGCGGGCGCGGGGTGAGGTTGTAGTTCGAGGCCATCGAGTGGTGGTAGGCGCCCGTGCTCGGCACCGCGAGCAGGTCACCGGCGTGGACGTCGGAGGGCAACAAGGCATCCTCGATGAGGACGTCGCCGGCCTCGCAATGCTGCCCGACCACCGTGACATGATCGTCGGCCGCGGGCGAGAGCCGGCCCAGCAGCCGAGCGGTGTAATGGGCGCCGTAGAGGGCCGGACGCGGGTTGTCGCTCATTCCGCCGTCCACGGCTACCCACGTCCGGGCGGGTGTGCGTTTGACGGCGAGAACGCGGTAGAGAGTGATGCCGCACGGCCCGGCGATGGCCCGTCCGGGCTCGACGGCCAGCTGGGGCATCGGCAGCCGGTGCGTCGCCGACGCGGCCTTGACCGCCCGCCGCAGTGCGGCCGCGATGTCACCGACGGCCAGCGGTATGTCGCCTGGGTGGTAGGCGATCGCGTGCCCGCCGCCGGCGTTCAGCTCGCGGAGAACGAGGCCGTGCTCGTCGCGGACGGCGGCCAGGAAGGCGACCAGGCGGGCCACCGTCTGTTCGTAGGGCGCGGTGCGGGTGACCTGGGAGCCGACGTGGCAGTGCACGCCGACGAGTTCGAGGCACGGCGTGGCCAGCACCTGGCGCACCGCTTCGGCCGCCGCGCCGGACGTGATCGACAGACCGAACTTCTGGTCGTCGGTGCCCGTGGTGATCGCCCGGTGGGTATGAGCGTCCACGCCGGGGGTGACCCGGAGCAGCACGCGCTGCCGCCCGGGCCCCAAGGCGACTGACGCAAGGGTCCTGATCTCGTCCAGGCTGTCGACGACGATTCTCCCGACGCCCATCGTCATCGCGCGGCTCAGGAGGGACGCCGGCTTGGCGTTGCCGTGCAGGATGATCCGGTCGGCCGGGAACCGCACGTCGCGCGCCAGGGCGAGCTCGCCGGCCGAGCAGACGTCGAGGAACAGGCCCTCGTCGTCGACGATCCGGGCGACGGCACGAGTGAGTAGCGCCTTTCCGGCGTAGGCCACGTCCGCGCCGTGAAAGGCGCTGCGATAGGTCGCGCAGCGGGCGCGGAATTCCGCCAAGTCGAGTACGTAGGCCGGCGTGCCGTGTTCGGCGGCGACACCGACGAGGCTGGCCCCACCCACTGACAGATCGCCGCCGGGAATGTGGTGCATAGACGACGGCCACAGCCAGGGCTCGAGTGGGTGAGGCAACGAACTTCGTAATGAGGGGATGAGTTCCGCGAGGGTCATCGCCGACGCTCCTGCTGCTGAACGTCGGATGGCGCCGTGCCATCCGCCAATCCAGCATCGATCGCCGCTGCGGCAGCTCAGCAGGATTCTGACGTGATCACCACGCGATACCCCCGAGACGCTCACGCTTTCGGGCTACGCGAGCTAAGGCTTGTTGGCCGGATCACACATGCGAAAGGCCCGCCGATCCTGGCGGGCCCTCCGTTATCTGAGGCTCAGCGCTCGTCGAACGCTGAGGTGGCTGTGGTGTCGTCCAGTCGCTCGGTCTCGTCGTGGATCTCGACGGCAACCTCGCGCAGTCGCGCTTCGTGCTCGCGGGCGTGGTGGGCGCAGAAGAGCAGCTCGGAGCCGGAGAGCAGGGTGACTCGCACGTACGCCTGAGCGCCGCACCGGTCGCACCGGTCGCTGGCCGTCAGCACACTCGCAGTCAGTGTGGTCGTCACGATCGCCACCTTCTCTCGTCCTCTTCATACCTGCACAGGTCGCAAGTCGCGCAGTCATTTACATCCAACCAAGTGTGAAGGCCGCGCATGCCCGCCAGCGGGTCGCTCAAGGCGCGTTTCGCCGTTGGCGAACTGGCTCCGCCGGATTCTCCGGCAATACGGTGCCCGACACGCCGGGGATTCGGCGCCGCGGCCGTCGCGGACGGCTTCAGACGTGAGATGGCCCACTGCCACCATGGGGCCGCGACGAGCCCCGCCTGCGACGACCCACCGGCGGGCCGCGGCGCCGGCCCGATCGCTCCCGTCGGCGCGCATCGTCACGGCGGGCGTGGACAATGCCGCAATACGGAGGTGCAACCGGCATGGCTCGCGGCAGGCTGCGGATCTATCTCGGCGCGGCCCCTGGCGTCGGGAAGACATACGCGATGCTCGACGAGGGCAGCCGGCGCCACGACCGCGGTACCGACGTGCTGATCGGCTTCGTCGAGACGCACGGCCGAGCCAAGACCGCGTCGCGCATAGGCAATCTACCGGTCACGCCCCGAAGGCAGGTGACCTACCGGGGGGCGCACTTCGAGGAAATGGATCTAGCCGCCGTCCTGGCCCAGCGACCCCAAGTCGCCCTCGTCGATGAGCTGGCGCACACCAACGTCCCCGGGTCGGGCCCCCATGAGAAGCGCTGGCAGGACATCGAGACGCTCCTCGAAGCGGGCATCGACGTGCTCAGCACGGTAAACATCCAGCACCTCGAGTCGCTCAACGACGTTGTCGAGCAAATCACCGGCGTGCCGCAGCGCGAGACGGTGCCCGACGCAGTGGTGCGCGCGGCCGAGCAGGTCGAAATGGTCGATATGACTCCCGAGGCGCTGCGCCGGCGCATGGCCCACGGCAACGTGTACCCCGCCGAGAAGATCGACGCGGCCCTCGGAAACTACTTCCGCCCCGGCAACCTCATCGCTTTGCGCGAGCTGGCCCTGCTCTGGCTCGCCGACCGCGTAGAGGAAGGGATGCAGCGCTACCGCGAGGAGCACGGCATCACCGGCACCTGGGAGACGCGAGAACGGGTCGTCGTGGCGCTTACCGGCGGGCCCGAGGGCGAGGCGCTGATCCGCCGGGCCGCGCGGATCGCGGAACGCTCAGTGGGCGGCGAGCTGCTGGCGGTGCACGTGACGCGCAGCGACGGGTTGGCCGAGGCGGGAGTGGCGGCCCTAGCAACTCAGCGCGCGCTCGTCGAGTCACTCAGCGGCAGCTATCACTCGATCGTCGGCGACGACGTGCCCCAGGCGCTGATCGAGTTCGCCCGCAGCGTCGACGCCACCCAAATCGTGATTGGCGCGTCCCGGCGCAGGCCCTGGATCGCCGCGCTCACCGGCCCGGGTACCGGCGCCACCGTCACGCGGCTGTCCGGCCACATCGACGTGCACATGGTGAGCCACGAGTACGCCGGTCGGGGCCGAGCGTTGCCGTCGCTCTCCGGCGGTTTGACCGCACGCCGCCGCGTCGCCGGACTGATCACCGCAGCCGTCCTGCTTGCAGCGCTCACGATCATCTGTATCGAGCTGCGGAACGACCTTTCGCTGGCGGCCGATGTCTCGCTGTACCTACTCACCGTGATCGTGACGAGCCTGGTCGGCGGCTTCTACCCGGCGTTGGCGGCCGCCGTCGTCGGCAGCTTGCTACTGAACTACTACTTCGTCGAGCCGCTGCACACGTTCACGATCGCGGAGCCGGAAAACGTCGTCGCCCTCGCGATGTTCCTGCTGGCGGCCGTGCTCGTCTCGCGTGTCGTCGACCTGGCCGCCCGCCGGTCGTCGCAGGCGGCCCGGGCCAGCGCCGAGGCCGAAACGCTCTCGACGTTCGCCGGAAGCCTTCTGCGGGGCGAGCAGGGGTTGCCCGCCCTGCTGGAACGAGTCCGCGAGACGTTCGCGATGCGCAGCGTCGCCCTGGTGCAACGGCGCAGCGAGGCGCCCTCGAGCTCCGGCCCGGCCGGGCAGTGGGAGCTCATCGCGTCGGTGGGTACCGACCCGCCGCGCTGCCCGCCCGACGGTGATGCCGTGGCCCCGATCGACGACGACCAAACCCTGGTGCTCAGGGGCCGCGCCCTGCCGGTGGAGGATCAGCGGGTGCTCACGGCGTTCGCGGCCCAGGTGGGGGTGACGTACCGGCAACGACAGCTCGCCGCGGCCGCGGCGGCGGTTGAGCCGCTCGCAGAATCCGAGCGGCAGCGCACCGCCCTGCTCAACGCGCTCAGCCACGACCTGCGCACGCCGCTTGCCGCCGCCAAAGCGGCGGTCACGAGCCTGAATTCGCCCGACGTCGATTGGCAGACCGACGAGCGCCGCGAGCTGCTGCACACCACCGACGCGTCTTTGGACCGGCTTACCGAACTGGTGACCAATCTGCTCGATCTATCGCGGCTGCAGGCCGGAGTGCTGCCGGTACTGCGTACACCCGTCGGTCTCGACGACGTGGTCTCGCGTGCGCTGGACCAGGCGGATGCCGACCACGCGGTCGAGGTGGACGTGCCGCCCGATCTGCCCGAGGTGGTCGCCGACGGCGCGTTGCTCGAGCGGGTGATCGCCAACCTGGTCCAGAACGCGACGCGGTACTCCCCTGCCGGCGAGCCGGTGCGCGTCGCCGGCAGCGCCTACAGCAACCGCGTCGAGCTGCGGGTGATCGACCACGGCCCGGGTATCCCGCCGGAGGCGGCCGAATCGGTATTCGAGGCGTTTCAGCGGCAAGGTGATGGCGCAGGTGTAGGGCTCGGCCTTGCGATCGCGCGCGGCTTCACCACCGCCATGGGCGGCACGATCAGCGCGGAAGAGACGCCTGGTGGGGGCGCCACGCTCGTCGTCACCCTCCAGGCGGCACCATGACGCACGTTCTGATCGTCGAGGACGAGCGTGCGCTGCTGCGCGCCCTGGCGATGAACCTGGTCGCCCGCGGCTACACCGTGACCGAAGCCGACAGCGGCACGAAGGCTCTTACCGTCGCCGCCGAGGGTGAGGCGGACGTGATCGTGCTCGATCTCGGCCTGCCCGACGTGAGCGGGCTGGATGTGATCCGGGCGGTGCGCGGATACGCCGCGACACCGATCATCGTGCTCTCGGCGCGCACGGGCAGCGGCGACAAGGTGCACGCGCTCGATCTCGGCGCCGACGACTACGTCACCAAGCCGTTCAGCATGGACGAGCTGCTGGCCCGCATCCGGGCGGCGACGCGGCGCGCGTCGAGCCTCGAGGCGTCCACCGCGGTGACCGTGGGTGACACCCAGATCGACGTGGGTGCCAAGACGGCTATTCGATTCAGCGGCGAGCGGGTACACCTGACACCGACCGAGTGGCACCTGCTCGAGCAGCTGCTGCGCCGGCCCGGCAAGCTGATCACCCGAAGGGCGCTGCTCACCGAGTTACGCGGCGCGCCCGAGCACACCGACCCGAGCTATCTGCGCATCTACATGGCGCAGCTGCGACGCAAGCTCGAACCGGAACCCAGCCGGCCCAAACATCTGATCACCGAACCCGGAATGGGCTACCGCTTCCAGCCATAGCGGGTGTATCCGCGCCGACCGACGTTCACATCTGTGCCACAGGCACATCTGGAACGGCGGGGCCGGCGCCGGATCTGGCAGGCTACCTCGCGTCCGGGAGGGCGCAGGTCAAGGGCGGGTCGGGCCGACCCGTCCACGTCGGGGCGGAAAGCGCACACGATGCCCGAGTCGAATGCGTGGCCGGGCATGCTCGTCGACCCTGACGGGCCCGGGACATCGGGGCTCGGGCCCGTCTCCGAGCGGTCCTTCGAGCCTGCCGGCTCAGGTGCGTGGAGGTGTGGGCTGGGGCGGCTCGGGGCGCGGCCGGCGCACCCGGTGCGGCCGGTTCAGCGTGGGTGAGCGTCCGATCAGGTAGACCCCGAAGATCACACCGGCTCCACAGGCTGCCTCGACGGCCAGCCGGCCCGGGGTAACCGCGACCCGGTCGCCGAGCAGGGTCACGCCGAGCGCGATGCCGGCCAGCGGCTCGGCGGCTGTCACTGGCGGCAGGGAGTGCGACAGCGCCCCGATCTTGAACGCACTTTGTAAGAGCAGCAGCCCCATGACTGCCGCGCCCACCACAAGGTAGGTCCACGGACTGGTGAATATGCGGGCGATGCCGTCGTTATCGGCGCGCAGCAGCGCCTGCCGGGTGGCGGTGTCCTGCAAACCGTAGAGCAGGCCGGCTCCGGTCGAGAGCAACACTGCTTCGGCGATGAACTGCTGGTTCTTCGCGACGACGACAATGATCGTTACGGCGGCGACCACGGCGATCAGGGCGAGCACCGAACCGACCGTATCGGTCTCCGGATGTTTGCTGCTCGTCGGCTGGCCGACCAGCAGGAACGCCCCGAGCGAGAGGCTCAACAGCAGGGCGCCACCGACCTCGTGCCAGCGCACTCTGCGGTCCGACAACGCGGCCGCGATCACGAAGGCAAACAACAGATTTGCCGAGAGCAACGGCTCGACGACCGCGACCGAGGCCAGCTGCAGCGCGAGGCCGCCGAGCAACTGGCCGACCACCATGCACCCGACGCCCCACAGCCACACCCTCTTGTGGAGCAGGTCGCGCAGCAGCCGCCAGGAGAGCACCTCCTCCAGCGGAGCCAGGTAGGCCGCGCGCTGCTGCAGCACGTAGCCCAAACCGAGGCACAGCGCTGCGGCGATGCCGACCACGTAAACCACGGCCGGGCCTCACGCCAAATGGGGGTAGGCGGCCGGATCACCGGCCCGGGCGCTGGCGACGCGGGCGACGTCCTCGTTCGAGTCGAGCAGGGGTGACTGGGCGAGGACCAGCACGCTGCCGAGCATCGCCACCGCGCCCAGAGCGGCGATCCACAAATACACACCGCCACGGATGTGCTCGTCGAACACCAGCACCCCCCACAGCGTCGACACCAGCGGGTCCATGAGCGTGATGCCGGGTTGCGCCGCGACGAGCCGGCCCGCGTGCAGAGCGGCCTGAACGAGGATCACGCCCAACACTCCGAAGCTGATGGCGGCATAGGTCTGCCATGTCGTCACGAGCCCGAACAACCCGCGGTTCGAAAGCTGCGTGACCGACTCCTTCACCATGCTCGCGGTCAGCCCGAAGCTGGTACCGGCGGCCGCCCCGAGGCACGCGGCGCGCAGCGGGCGTCGGCCGATCCGGCCGAGCAGGCACAACGCGCCGACCGTTCCGGCGGTCCCGCCCCCGGCCACGGCGTACGTCATGTGGTCGACGTTGGTCGGCTTGCCGGGCGAGGGCGACAGCGCGGTGAGCACAACGATCACTCCGCCCGTCATGGTGATCGTGC
>JBKPQM010000118.1:0-16880 GCA_046734095.1 Actinomycetota bacterium
GCTCGTCTCACCGTCCGGCGGCGCGGACGCCGACGCCTGGCGTCCGCGACTGGCGATCGCGATGCGCGCCGGCGACGAGCCGTTGGGCTCGATCTGGGTCATGGAGGGCGATCGTCCCCTCACCGCCGAGGCCGAGGAGTCGTTGCGCACAGCCGCGCAGATTGCCGCTATGCATGTGCTGCACTATCGCAGCGCCGTTGACCTCGAACGTAGCCGGCGGGCGGAACAGTTGCGCACGGTCTTGGCCGGTGACCGGCCCGCGTCGAGCGGGATCCGCCTTCGGCTGCCCGACGGAGTTCCGCTCGCCGTGCTCGCCTTCGCGACCGACCTTCACGACGCCGATCTCGTGGACCGGGCAGTGGACGCGCTGGAAGCGGTGCTGACCTTGCACCTCGAGGTCTTTCACCGAACCGCGCACGTCGTGTCAATCGGCGAACTCGTCTACATCCTGCTGGCGGCCATCGAGACTCGCGACCCGGCTCGGATGTGTGAGTTGGCCAATGACCTGCGTGAGCATGCCGAGCGGAGTGTCAAGAGACCGGTGGTCGTCGGGATCGGCTCGGCGGTGACCGGACTCGACGACCTGCGCCGCTCGCGCAGCGAGGCCGAGCATGCGCTGGCAGTGGTGCGGCAACGAGGTGAGCGGCTCGGGCACGTCGAGCGACTACGCGGAGCGATCGCGCTGCACCGCCTGCAGTCCCTGGCCGGAACCGACCCCGAGCTCCGGGCCGGTAAGGCGGCCATCCTCGCTGCGCACGATGCCAGCAAGGGAACCAGCTACGTCGCCACGCTGCGCGCCTATCTCGACCACTTCGGTGACGTGCCGGCCGCCGCCGAGGCACTGTTCGTGCACCGGAACACCTTCCGCTACCGGCTGACCCGCCTGCTGCATCTCACGGGGCTGAACCTGGACGACCCTGACGAGCGGCTGATCACCCACCTGCAACTGCGCCTGCTCGACGAACGGACGAGCGTGTGAACGGCTGCTGCATCACGTCCAGCCAGGCCGTCCGCAACGCGCCGAGGACGTCGACGGCCGAAGGAGGGCCGTCCGACGCGGCGATCTGACCGGCCAGTCCGTGCAGGAACGCGCCGACCGCCGCCGCAAGTGGCGCCTCCAGCCGAGCCGCGAGCAGTGAGCCGATCAGTCCGCTCAGCACGTCGCCACTGCCCGCGGTGCCCAGCCACGGCGTGCCGGTGGGATTGACGAACGCCCGGCCGCTCGGCTCGGCGACTACGGTCGCGTTGCCCTTTAGCAGCACGATGGCGCGGAATTCGTCGGCGGCGCGACGCGCCGCGCCGATGCGGTCGGCGCCCACGTCCCCGGCGAGCCGGGCGAACTCCCGATCGTGCGGGGTGATCACAGTGGGCGCCGAGCGTCCGTGCACCAGGCCCGGCGCCCTTGCCGCCAGCGTGATCGCGTCGGCGTCGATGATCACCGGTAGCTCGCTGCGCAGCACGTCAGTCAGCAGGCCCATCGCCGCGTCGTCGGTTCCCAGTCCCGGGCCGACCACCCACGACTGCACCCGGACGTCGTGCGGGCGAGCGCCCTCGTGTACGACGACCTCGGGGAATCGGGCCCGGATGACGTCCGGCGCCCGCCCCAGATAGCGCACCATGCCGGCTCCACCGTGCACAGCCGCCCCGGTCGCGAGCACGCCGGCGCCCTGGTAGGCCGGGGATCCGGCCACCACGCCCACGACGCCGCGGGTGTACTTGTCATCAGACGCGTCGGGCACGGGAAGCAGCGGGCCGACGTCGGGCGCCTCGAGCACGAGCGTGCGCGCCGCCGGGAGTTCGGGCTCGAGGCCGATGTCGACGAGGTGCACCTCGCCCGCCTGTTCGGCACCGGCGCCACTCACCAGGCCCGGCTTGAGCCCGCCGAAGGTCACGGTCGCGTCGGCGCGGATCGCGGACTTGCCAACCTTCCCGGTGTCCGCGTCGACGCCCGACGGGAGATCGACCGCCACTGTGCGCCGGTCGCGCGCCGCGTCGGCCAGCTTTACGGCGGCGCCGCGCAACCCCCCGCGGCCTCCGATGCCGAGGATGCCGTCGACGACCAGATCGGCCGCTTCGATCTCGGCGACCCCGTCCTTCGCCGACAATGCCCATCCGCCGGCCGCCTCCAGGGCGGTCAACCCGGCGGCATAAGCCCGCTGGGGATCGGCCGGGACGGCCCGCACGCGCGCGCCGCGGTCGGCCAACCGTGCGCCGGCGTACAGTGCATCGCCGCCGTTGGAGCCGCTGCCCACCAGCACGACGACACGTGCTCCGTAGACGTCGTCGAGCATCTGTGCGCAGCGGACCGCCAGCGCGGACGCGGCGCGCTGCATCAGGGCGCCCTCCGGCAGTCGCGCCATCAGCGCCGCCTCCGCCGTCCGGATGTCGCTGACCGGCCACACCCCGCGCATGCCGCTCCTTCCCCCCGAATTTGCCCTTCCCGGCCTGCCCTTCCAGATCGCGCAACCTTTGGCGTCGTCACGCTGCCGAGGGTTGCGCAATCCAGGGAGCTTCCCGGTCAGCTTTCCGCGATGACCGTGGCTGACGCTATCCCGCCGTCGTGCGAGAGCGAGACGTGCCAGCGGGTCACGCCGAGTATCTCCGCCTGGGCGGCGACCGTACCGCGGACATCCAGGTGCGGCCGGCCGTAGGCGTCGGTGATCACCTCGGCGTCTGTCCACCGCATGCCGCCCGGCGCACCCAGCGCTTTGGCCAGCGCCTCCTTGGCCGCGAACCGCGCAGCGAGCGACTCGGCGCTGCGCCGGCCACCGGACTCGGTCACCTGCTCGGCGGCCGTGAACAGCCGGCTCGCGAGCGTCGGAGTCCGGCGCAGCGCCTCGGCGAAGCGCTCGACCGGCACCACGTCGATGCCGACGCCGACGATCACTGTCATGTACTCCCGCCGTGCGCGGATCCTCGTCTTCGCGCGAGCGCTCATCGCGTTCATCGCTCATGCAGTGGGCGATCCGGTGGCCCCAGGAGGCGCGTAGTCGGACAGGTGCCCCGGGAACGCCGACACGTCCGGGTTGAGATAGGCCGCGGCGTTGTTGACGGCCGTGGCGACCTCGCCGAACCCGGTCGCGATCAGTCGCACCTTGCCCTCGTAGTCGACGATGTCGCCCGCCGCGTATACGCCCGGCACGGTCGTCGCGCCCTTGGTGTCGACTTTGATGTGCCGCCGGCCGACGATCTCGATGCCCCATTCGAGAAGCGGGCCGAGGTTCGCGGTGAACCCGAGCGCGGCGACGAGCTTGTCGCACGGCAGCAGCTTGACGCTGCCGTCGACGCTGATCTGCGCTTCGACAAGCTCCGGGTCGCCGGAAAGGCCGCTGATCTGCGCGTCGGTCAGGATCTCCACCGTCGAGGCGCGGACGAGGTCGACCGAGTGCGGATGCGCCCGGAACTGCGCGCGCCGGTGCACGAGGGTGACCGACTTGGCGATCGGCTCGAGCATCAGCGCCCAGTCGAGGGCGGAGTCGCCGCCGCCCACGACGACGACGTTCAGGTCCTTGTAGATCTCGGGGTCCGGTACGAAGTGGACGACGCCGCGGCCGACGAACTCCTGGCCCGCCGGCAGTGGCCGTGGTGAGAACGTGCCGATACCGCCGGTGATCACGATGGCGCGCGACTCGACGCGCAGCCCGTTGGACGTGGTGATCGCGAACGTGCCGTCACCGCGCTCCAGGCCCATTGCCTGGTGGCCCAGCACGTAGTCGGGGTCGAACGGCGCCGCCTGGGCGACAAGCTGGTCGACCAGCTCACGGCCGCGGATCGCCGGGAAGCCGGCGACGTCGAAGATTGCCTTCTCCGGATACATCGCGGTGATCTGCCCGCCCGGTTCCTCGAGCGAGTCGAGTACCGCCGTCTTCAACTTTCGCACGCCCGCGTAATAGGCGCCGAACAGCCCAACAGGCCCGGCGCCGACGATCAGGACGTCGACGGATTTGGTGTTCGCACCTTCTGCCACAAACTCATCCTGACGGATCTGCCTGCCGGGGCCAACCTAATGGGCGGCGGGTCACTCGACCGTGACGGACTTGGCCAGGTTGCGAGGCTTGTCGACGTCGTAGCCGCGAGCCTGCGCGATCTCGGCGGCGAGCACCTGTAGCGGGATGGTCGTCACGAACGGGGCCAGCAGCGTCGGCACCGCCGGCACCTCGATCAGGTGGGCCGCCTGCCGGCGCGCGGCTGCGTCGCCCTCCTCGGCGATCACTACCGTGCGCGCACCGCGGGCGGCAACCTCGGCGATGTTCGACAGCATCTTCTGGTGCAGGACCGGACGCCCCTCTGGCGACGGCATGATGACGACGACGGGCACCCCGTCCTCGATCAAGGCGATCGGCCCGTGTTTGAGCTCGCCGGCCGGGAACCCTTCGGCGTGCATATAGGCGAGTTCCTTCAACTTGAGCGCGCCTTCGAGAGCGACCGGGTAGCCGACGTGGCGGCCCAGGAAGAGCACCATCCGCGACGAGGCGATCTCACGGGCCAGCGCGCGGACCGGTTCGACTATGCCCAGAGTCCGGGTCATCAGATCGGGCACGCCCGCGAGCAGCGCGAACTCCCGGGCGATCTCGTCGCTGTACTTCGTCCCGCGGGCCTGGGCCAGCGCCAGGCCGACGAGCTCGACGGCTGCCACTTGAGCGGTGAATGTCTTGGTCGCGGCCACGCCGATCTCGGGTCCGGCGTGCGTGTAGAGCACGCCGTCGGACTCGCGGGGGATCTGCGCGCCGTTCGTGTTGCAGATGGCGAGAACCCGGGCCTTCTGCGCCCGGGCGTGACGAACCGCCTCGAGCGTGTCGGCGGTTTCCCCGGACTGACTGATCGCGACGACGAGGGTCTGCCGGTCGAGCACCGGGTCGCGGTACCGGAACTCGGAGGCCATCTCGACCTCCACCGGAACTCGCGTCCAGTGCTCGATCGCGTACTTGGCGATCAGGCCCGAGTGAAACGCCGTGCCGCAGGCAACCACGAACACCTTGTCGACGTCGCGCAGTTCCTGCTTGTCGACCCGCTGCTCGTCGAGCACGACCTGACCGTCGATCAAGTGCCCGCGCAGCGTGTCGGCGACGGCCGCCGGCTGCTCCTGTATCTCCTTCAGCATGAAGTAGTCGAAGCCGCCCTTCTCGGCGGCGGCGAGGTCCCAGTCGATGTGGAAGTGCTTGCTTTCGACGGGGTTGCCGTCGAAGTCGGTGATCGTGAAGCCGTCGCGGCGGATTTCCACTACCTGGTCCTGGCCGAGCTCGACGGCGTCGCGCGTATACGCGATGAACGCGGCAACGTCGCTGCCCAGAAACATCTCGCCCTTGCCGACGCCCACAACCAGGGGCGAGTTGCGCCGGGCCGCCACCACGATGTCGGGCCGGTCGCGGTCGACCACGACCAGCGTGAACGCGCCGTTCAGACGCCGGCACACCGCGCGCAGCGCGTCGGCCATATCCCCGTCCTGCCGGGCGATCAGATGGGCGACCACCTCGGTGTCCGTGTCGCTGCTGAACTCCACGCCCTCGCGTTCCAGCTCCGCGTGCAGCTCGCCGTGGTTCTCGATGATGCCGTTGTGGATGACCGCAAACCGCCCCGCGGCGTCCAGGTGCGGATGGGCGTTGCGGTCGGTCGGGGCGCCGTGGGTGGCCCAGCGGGTGTGGCCGATGCCGGTCGTGCCGCGGATCGTGAGCCCGGACAGCTCCTTGTCCAGGTTCTCGATGCGGCCGGCCTTCTTGGCGCTCTGCAGTCCGTTGCCGACGATGGCGACGCCGGCTGAGTCGTAACCGCGATATTCGAGGCGACGCAGCCCGTCGACGACGACATCGAGCGCCTGCCTAGGCCCTACGTAGCCCACAATCCCGCACACGCAAAGCAGCGTACGGGAGTCTGGTTCGTCACCAAGGTCTGATCTAACGGGCACTCGTGTGGTAGACGGGACGGATGAGTGACCCGCGCAGTGCCTGGATCGAACCCGGCGCCTACCCCGTCGGCGCGGGTGTGTACCGCATCCCGCTGCCGTTGCCGATGGACGGGCTGCGCGCGGTGAACGTCTATGCGATCGCCGACGGAGAGCAGGTGGTGCTGGTCGACAGCGGGTGGGCGATCGCCGAGAGCGAGGAGTTGCTCGTCAAGGCCCTCGACGGCATCGGCTACGGGCTGGACGACGTCCGCGAGTTCCTCGTGACGCACGTGCACCGCGACCACTACTCGCAGGCGGTCGCGATCCGCCGGGCGCACGGCTCGCGTGTCTCGCTGGGCGAGCACGAACGCCCCAGCTTGAAGGCAATCCGCGAAGCGATCCGCACCGGGATCCCGCCGGCCCATCCCGAGCTCGTCCGGGCCGGAGCGCCGCCCGAGCTCATCCGCGGCAACCAGGCCCGGGCCAACGCCGACGAATGGGAGCTGCCGGATGTCTGGCTGGGCGCGGGCGTGACCTTGCCATTGCGTACCCGGACTCTTCAGGTGATCGCCACCCCAGGACACACCCGGGGCCACGTCGTGTTCTACGACGAGGACGCGGGTGCGCTCTTCGCCGGCGATCACGTGCTGCCGCACATCACCCCGTCGATCGGGCTGGAAACGCCGCACGCGCAGTCCCCGCTGGGCGATTACCTCGACTCGCTGCGGCTGGTTCGGTCGTTGCCGGACGCCCGCCTGCTGCCGGCGCACGGCCCCGACACACCCAGCGTGCATGCCCGGGTCGATGAGCTGCTCGACCACCACGAGCAGCGGCTGACCGATACGGCCAAGGCGGTCGAGCAGGGCGCCAGCACCGCGTTCGAGGTGGCTCACGTGCTGCGCTGGACGCGTCGGCTGCGTCACTTCGATGAACTGGACCCGTTCAACCGGGTGCTGGCTACCACCGAGACGCTGGCCCACCTAGACGTCCTCGTGTTGCGGGGCTGGCTGACGGTCTCGATTGCCGAGGACGGCGTTGCGCACTACGCGCTGAGCTGAGGGCTTCCCGGCTGGGCGACGGCGATCAGGGCGTGGTCGGGAGGCTCGACGGCGTCCCGTTGGCGGTCGGGCCGCTGACCGTCGCGGTCGGGGACGGTGTGGCGCTCGTCGGGGACGCGCTCTCAGGAGGGCTGCTCGAGGATGGGCCGCCGGCGGACGTCGGGGTGCTCGGGGCTGTCGTCGCAGGGCTCGTCGTGCGAGGAGTGGTCGTCGGGTGTGTTCCGCTCGGCGAAGGGGTCGGTGACGAGGTCCCCCTGGTATTGCCGAAAAGGCTGGTGCCGTGGCCCGTGGAGCCGTGGACGAGGTTGCTCAGCGGCCGTCCGGCCGCCACCTCGATGAACGTGACGATGCCGGCGACGACCACGAACGTGCCGACCACGCCGATCGCCGCGCTCCGCCAGGTGGGTCGCCAGCTCAGCCGCCAGGTGGGTCGCCACGGGGGGTGCCAGGCGGATTGCGGCTCGCGGCGCGTCACGTGGCGCGGGGCGGCGACGTTCAGCGCGGGCAACGCGTTTTGAACCCGGTCATGCACCCGACCGAGTGAGCGGCTGTAGGCCCAGTTGCCGACGACGGTGACCACACTGGCCACTGCCGCGCCGACCAAGGTTCCGGTGACGCCGAAGAAGGATGCGACGACGGTCGCACTGACCGCGGCCAGTGCACTCGCGACGAGCTGGGTGAGCGACAGCTTGGCGGGAGTTTGGGGAGTCCGCCCCTCGTCCGTGGAAGGCGGGCGGGCAGAACTCATTGCTCTCCAAGTATCCCAGGTACCGCGGGCCGGAGTCCAACTCGGTCCAGGGCTCAGGTTGCGGATACCGCGGCGGCCAGCCGGCGAGCGATCTCGTCGGCGTGCTGGTGCGTCGCGGCCTCCACCATCACGCGGACGAGTTGCTCGGTTCCGGACGGGCGCAGTAGCACCCGGCCGCGGTCGCCGAGCTCCGAACTCGCTTGCGCAACGGCGGCCGTCACCGCATCGGATGCGCAGGCTCGCACCCGATCGGCGACCGGCACGTTCACCAACACCTGGGGTAACCGCCGCACGACCGACGCCAATTCCCCGAGGGGCTTGCCGGACGTCGCCATGCCCGCCATGACCTGAAGTGCCGTGAGCAGGCCGTCACCCGTTGTGGCGGCGTCGGCAAAGATGACGTGCCCGCTCTGCTCTCCGCCGAGCGAGAGCCCCCGAGCGCGGAGTTCTTCCAGAACATACCGATCGCCCACCGCTGTCGTGAGCACGGAGATGCCGGCCGCGCGCATGGCGTGGTGCAGGCCGAGATTGCTCATCACGGTGGCCACGATCGTGTCCGCGCGCAACCGCCCCTCCGCACGCAGCCCCAGCGCGCTGAGCGCCAGGATCTGGTCGCCGTCGACGACGTCGCCGTTCGCGTCCACGGCCAGGCAGCGGTCGGCGTCACCGTCGTGGGCGATGCCCAGATCGGCAGCCTCGGTGACGACCCACTTGGCCAGCGCCTCGATGTGTGTGGAGCCGACGCCTTCGTTGATGTTGATGCCGTCCGGCTCGGCTGCGAGTGCGGTCACCGTCGCGCCGGCCCGGCGATACGTCTTCGGCGCGACGGCCGAGGCGGCGCCGTGCGCGCAGTCGACGACCACCCGGATGCCGTCCAGCCGGGTCGGCACCGCGGCGAGCAGGTGCGTGATGTAGCGCTCGTGGGCGTCGTCGGCGTCGTGCACCCGCCCGATCGCGCGCCCGGTCGGCCGACCGCTGAGCGGTCCGGCGTCGACGAGCGCCTCGATCTCGGCCTCGATCTCGTCCGGCAGCTTGTGTCCGCCGCGGGCGAAGAGCTTGATGCCGTTGTCGGGCATCGGGTTGTGGCTCGCGGAAAGGACCACGCCGAGGTCGGCGTCGAAGTCCGCGGTCAGGAAGGCGACGGCAGGTGTCGGCAGCACGCCCACTCGCAGCACGTCCGCGCCGGCCGAGGCCAGCCCGGCGACCACCGCGGCCTCGAGCATCTCGCCGCTCGCCCGCGGATCGCGACCGATCACGGCCAGCGGCCGATGTGACGGGTCGTGCCCGATTAGCACCCGAGCCGCGGCGCCGGCCACGGCCAGCGCGAGTTCGGGGGTCAAGTCACCGTTCGCCAGACCACGAACTCCGTCCGTACCGAAGTAGCGGCCCGGGGCCACCGGCGCCTTGGTGCGGGTGTTCGTCGCCTGGTGGCCCGGGATGCTCGCGCCCGATGTGGGCGTGGGATGTATCCCCACGGGTGGTGGGTTACCGCTTCGAGTACTGGGGAGCCTTGCGGGCCTTCTTCAGGCCGTACTTCTTCCGTTCCTTGACGCGTGGGTCGCGGGTCAGGAAGCCGGCCTTCTTCAGCGCGGGACGGTCGTCGGGCTCGAGGCCGATCAGCGCCCGCGCGATCGCGAGCCGCAGCGCGCCGGCCTGCCCGGTGACGCCGCCGCCCCGCAACGAAGCGACCACGTCGAACTGGCCGTCCCGGTCGAGGGTGACGAACGGCTCGCGGACGAGTTGCTGGTGAACCTTGTTCGGGAAGTAGGACTCGAGGCTGCGTCCGTTGAGCTTGAACTCGCCGCTACCCGGCACCAGCCGGACGCGGACGATGGCCTCCTTGCGACGGCCCACGACAGGTGCTGCTGCGGTCATTCGTCTTCCTTGCCGTTCGGGCGAGCGCTCACGGCCCGCGCGGTCACTCCACGCGCCAGGCGGTGCTCACTCACTGACTAATCTGCTTGATCTGGAAGGGCTGGGGCTTCTGGGCGGCATGCGGGTGCTCGGGTCCGGCGTACACCTTCAGCTTCTTGAGCTGCTTACGCCCCAGACTGTTCTTCGGCAGCATGCCGCGGACGGCAAGCTCGATGACCCGTTCCGGCCGGCGTTCGAGCAGATCGCCGACAGTGCGCCGGGACAAGCCGCCGGGATAGCCCGAGTGGCGGTAGTGGTACCCGTCGCGCTTGGTGCCGGTAAGGGCGACCTTCGCCGCGTTGACGACCACCACGAAGTCGCCGGTGTCGACGTGCGGTGCGAACTGCGGCTTGTGCTTGCCGCGCAGCAGCGTAGCGGCATGGCTCGCCAGCCGGCCGAGCACAATGTCGTTCGCGTCGATGACGTGCCAGGCGCGCGTGACCTCGCCGGGCTTGGGACTGTAGGTAGGCATGATCTCTCTCGATTCGGTCTTCACGACGCCGCTTCTCGGTGCCGCTCCCGCGGTCGGGTGACCCCGGGACATGGCCGTTGGGCACGCCGCGACGGACGCGTCCGAACGATCACGATACCGGCGCGGCGCGGCCGCGGCCAAATCGGGTCCCTTCAGTCGCGCACCAGGTCCCAGTAGACATGCCGGACCGCAAGGCAAGTTCGGACATGACGCTGGTGGCCGGCCACCAGATCCGCCCGCATCGTCACGTCCGTGCTGGACGAGACGATGAAGTAGAAGCCGGTGAACACCCCGAGGAAGGCGCTGACTCGCAGCAATTCATTGGTGAGGATGTATTCGTGGCCGGCCACGTGCCAGCTGGCGGTGATGCGCGGAGAAGTGCCGAGCCAGCTCGCGATCGCCCCCCGATCGGCCGTGAGCACGCCGAGAACCACGAAGAATGCGAAGATGATCATAGCGATCACCGCGGCCGTCACGACCTGCACCAGCACGGTGATCACCACGAGATTGACCCGTTCGCGCCGGCTCAGCGGCGGCGATGCGGTCGCCTGGAACGGATGGTCGGCCAGCCCGCCCCGCAGCCGCGGCGGCAAGGCCGTTCGCAGCTCGTCGGCGTCGGCGAACGTAGCCAGCTGATCGAGGTCGGGACGAGCCTGACGGGTCGCGAACGCGGCCGCCAGCGCGAGGAACAGCAGCGCCGTGAGCACGAGTGGGAGACCGCGCAGCCGTCCGATCGTTTGCCATACCTCGGCACTGAAGAACGACAGCGTCAACGCGACGAGCAGCAACGGGATCACCTGAAGCATGGAACTGCTGCGTCGCATCACCGTCTGTACGAGTGAACGCAGCATGAAGCCGACCAGGAGGAGCGGGCCGGTGATCAGCGACGCCAGCGCCTGCCATTTCGTGCTATTCGGCACGAGCGCGGGTGCGCCGTTCGAGCGCAACCACGACATCAGCGAAGCGAGCGCCGGATCAGACACCGGGCATTAATACCCCGCGTGTCACGCCGCGTCGAATACCGGCTCCGTCGAATCGAGAACCACCCCGTCGCCGCCGAAGACGAGGAACCGGTCCAGCGACCGGGCGAACCACCGATCGTGCGTGACGGCCAGCACCGTGCCTTCGTAGGCTTCCAGGGCCTCTTCGAGCGCCTCGGCGCTGACGACGTCGAGGTTGTCAGTTGGTTCGTCGAGGAGCAGCAGCGTGGCGCCGGAGAGCTCGAGCAGCAGGATCTGGAACCGGGCCTGCTGCCCGCCGGAGAGGGAGCCGAACACCTGATCGCCTTGCTGCTGCAGGCCGTATCGTTTCAGCGCGCCCATGGCGCGGCCGCGGTCGACGCCCTCCCGGCCGGGCTCGCCGTACCAGAGCAGGTCGACAAGCGTGCGGTCCGTCCACTCGGGGTGGGCGTGCGTCTGCGCGAAGAAGCCGGCCGTCACGCGCGCGCCGAGCCGCCACTGTCCCCTGTGGACGATCGCTTCGCCGGCCAGCAGGCGTAGGAAGTGCGACTTCCCGGCGCCGTTGGCCCCGAGCACCCCCACCCGCTCGCCGTAGAAGATCTCCGTGTCGAACGGCTTTATGAGGCCGGGGAGCTCGAGGTTCTCGCAGGTGATGGCTCGCTTGCCGGTTCGTCCGCCCCGCAGGCGCATGGTGACGCGCTGCTCGGCCGGCTTGTCCGGCGGCGGGCCGGCCGCCTCGAATCGCTCGAGGCGAGCGAGCATCACCCGGTACTTCGGCGCCATCGACTCGTGGTATTTAGCCTGCTGCTGCAAGGTGCGCACCAACTCGCGAAGGCGCGCGTGTTCCTCCTCCCAGCGGCGCCGCAGCTCGGCCATCCGCTCGTGCTTGTGGGCGCGGGCCTGGTGGTAGGACTCGAAGCCGCCGCCGTGCACCCAGGTCGTCCCGCCCTCAATCGTGACGATGCGGTCGGCGACCCGCGCCAACAGCTCGCGGTCGTGACTGACGAATAGGACCGTCTTTGCCGTCACGCGCAGACGTTCCTCGAGCCAGCGCTTACCTGATACGTCGAGGTAGTTGTCCGGCTCGTCGAGCAGGAGCACTTCGTCCGGACCGCGCAGAAGGGCCTCCAGCGCAAGGCGTTTCTGCTCGCCGCCGGACAGCGTCGTCAGCTCACGGTATTTGCACTCGTCGTAGGGCCGCCCGAGCGCGGCGACGGTCACGGTGTCCCAGAGCACCTCGGCGTCGTAGCCGCCGGCGTCGCCCCAGTGCGCGAGCGCGGTGGCATAGGCGAGCTGCGTCTTGTGATCGTCGCGTTCCATAAGGACGATCTCGGCGGCTTCCAAGTCGCGCCAGGCGTCGCGCACCCGTTCGGGAGCGAGTTCGAGGAGAAACTCCTGCACCGTCGTCGCGTCGCGCAACGACCCGATGAACTGGCGCATGACGCCCAGCCCGCCGGAGCGGGCGATCGTGCCCTGCTGCGCGGCGAGGTCCCCGGCGACAATGCGCAACAAGGTCGTCTTGCCAGTACCGTTCGCGCCGATCAGCGCGGTCTTGGCACCCTCGCCGACCCGGAACGTGACGTCGTCGAACAACGCCCGCCCGTCGGGCAACTGATGGCGTACCCCGGCCACGTCGATGTATCCCACGGGCGCTAAGTCTGCGCGACGGCGGCCGGCGCCGCACCTGGGTTACCCGCCCAGGTTCTCGAATTGCGCAGCGCCGGGATGCCCACACTTGCGGGATCCGGGGGAAGAATCGACTCATGCTCGACGCCCTCACCGCCGAATTGCCCGACGGAGCCGTCCTGACCGATCCGGACGTCACGGACTCCTACCGGCAGGACTGGGCGCGCGACCCTTCTGCCGGACAGCCGCTCGCCGTGGTCCGGGCGACGTGCACCGACGACGTGGTGGCCGTGCTGCGGTGGGCGTCGGCGCATCACACCCCGGTGGTACCGCGTGGTGCCGGCAGCGGGCTGTCGGGCGGGGCGACGGCGGTGGAGGGCGGCATCGTCCTCTCGCTGGAGCGGATGCGCGACATCGACGTCGACCCCGCGATGCGCGTGGCGGTCGCCCAGCCCGGGGCGCTGAATTCCGAAGTGAAGGCCGCCGCCGCCAAGTACGGGCTGTGGTATCCGCCGGACCCGTCCTCGTTCGAGATGTGCTCGATCGGCGGCAACGCGGCCACCAACTCCGGTGGGCTGTGCTGCGTCAAATACGGGGTCACCACCGACTACGTGCTCGGCATGCAGGTCGTACTAGCGGACGGCACGGCCGTGCGACTGGGCGGTCCGCGGATCAAGGACGTCGCCGGCCTGTCGCTCACCAAGCTGTTCGTGGGGAGTGAGGGCACGCTCGGCGTGATCACCGAATTGACGTTGCGGCTGCTACCGGCGCAAGCACCGATGTCGACGCTGGTGGCGAGCTTCGTATCGGTCGAGGACGCCGCCGAGGCGGTGCTCGCCATCACCTCCAAGTTGCGCCCGTCCACGCTCGAGCTGATGGACAACGCGACGATCAACGCGGTCGAGGACTACCTCTCGATGGGGCTCGATCGCTCGGCGCGGGCCCTGTTGCTCGCCCGCTCGGACGCTCCGGGCGCGGCTGCCGCCGAGGAGATCGCCATCATCGCGGCAGCCTGCCGCGCCGGTGCCGCCACTGAATTGTTCACCACGAATGATCCCGATGAGGGTGAGGCGTTCGTTGTGGCTCGGCGCTCGGCCTTCCCCGCCCTGGAGCGCAAGGGTGATCTGCTGTTGGAAGACGTCGGCGTGCCGCTGCCGGCGTTACCGTCATTGATGACGGGCGTCGAGCAGATCGCGGCCCGCAACGGCGTGCTGATCGCTGTCGTCGCGCACGCCGGCGACGGCAACACCCATCCGCTGATCGTCTACAACGCACCGGATGCGGCGGAAACGGCCCGGGCCCGGCAGGCGTTCGGCGAGATCATGGACCTGGCCATCTCGCTCGGCGGCACCATCACCGGAGAGCACGGGGTGGGACGGCTCAAGAAGGACTGGCTGCCTGCGTACGTCGGCCAGGACGTGATGGCGCTGTCGCGGCGGATCAAGGACGCCCTGGACCCAGACGGCATCCTCAACCCCGGCGCCGTGCTCTGACCCTGTTATTCCTCGGCCGGTCCCCTGCGCCGCGCGAACGGCCGGGTGATCGCGCGCCTATGCGGCTCGGCGACGCACCCACCAGACCGTTGCGGCCGCGAGCAGGAGGGCGAGCGCCAGGTAGGCCGAGCCCTCGACCAGCTGAAAATGCCAGAACCGCGAATTCGGTTGGTATTTCGTCCAGCTGGTGTAGCCGTGCTGGGGGAACCACTGGTCGAACGCCTGTCGGGGGTTGGCCGACTGCGTCGCGTCGGTCGCCGCCTGGCGGACCAGGGCATCCTCCTGAGCATGAGTCAGGTGGTGGCCGGAAGCATCTTGCATCCAGCTGCTGAGCGTCCACGCGTTGCGGACGAACGGCTTCCCGGAGTCCTGGGCGACCAACGGCGTCTGGATGTGCGGGCGCAGGTAGATGGCCGACGACAAGACGACACCGACCCACACCGCGAGTGTCGCCGCCATGGCGGTGAGGGTGCGCCGGATGATCGCTCCGAGCAGCGCCCCCAACGCGAACGCGAACACGGTGCGGGCGGCAAATACCACACCCTCCACCTCGTAAGACTTACCGCTTTGAATTCGGCCCAGAACCGGCTCCCACGGGTGGAACCACCAGCCGTACAGCGCCGAGAATGCCAGCGCGAGCCCGGCCAGGACGACGCCGAGCAGCGTCAGCTTGACGATCGTCCAGCGGACACGATCGGTCGCCTGCGTCCACGCGAATCGGAACGTGCCGGTCTCGAGTTCGCGGGCGATGAGCGGCCCGCCGACGAACGTCCCGATCAGCGCGGGCACGAAGGCCAGCACTACCGGCAGGAAGTCGGCGATGCCCTGATACCGGTGCGTGAAGATGTCCAGCGATGTCTGGCAGGCCGCGCCGCTGAGCGAACCGCACGTGTCGAGTCCGAGCCGGTGGTAGTCGCCGTGCATCGCGGTGCCGTGGATGATCATCAGCACGGCGAACCCACCGAGCAGCGTGATCACCCCGAGCAGCGGGAAACGATGCTGGCGCCACGTGATCCACGTCAGCCCGCGCAGCCGCGGCAGCGACCAGGCCGGACGTTCTGCGGTGATCGTCATGCCGACACCGCCCGTCGCTCGTTGATCGGTCCCGGTAGCGCGCGCGCCTGAGGTGCGCGCAGGTAGGACAGCACGAGTTCCTCCAGGTTCGTCTCGTCAAGGCGCCACCCCATCGGCGTCGGCACCGGACGAGCCAGGCGTACGAGCAGGCTGGCCTGCCGTTCCGCCGACCGCACATGCACGACGTCGTGTTGCGCGGCGACGGCGTCCAGTTCGGCGGCCGGGCCGGTGAGAATCCCGTGCGAGGAAAGGAGATCATCGACATCGCCGGCGATCTGCACCTGGCCATGGGACAGCACGACGAGGTAGTCGCAGACGCGCTCCAACTCGGCGACGACGTGCGACGAGAGCAGCACCGACAGGCCCTCGTCGGCGACGCTCGCCATCAGGGTGGCCATGAAGTCGTGCCGCGCGAGCGGGTCCAGGCGAGCCACCGGCTCGTCGAGGATCAGCAGGTCGGGATGGCGAGCCAGCGCGACCGCGAGCGCCACCTGCGCGTGCTGTCCTCCGGACAGCTTGCCGACTCGCCGCCGCAGCGGAATGTCCAGCTCGGCCAGACGATGCCGGGCGTTCGCCTCGTCCCAGCGCTTGCTGAGGTTGGCGACCAGTCGCAGCGTGTCGGCCACGCTGAGGTTCGGGTAGAGCGGCGTGTCCTGGGCTACGAACGCGATGCGATCCAGCGCCCGCTGCGATCCGGGAGCGATGTCGCCGAGCACGGCGATGCGCCCGGCCGTGGGCGCCGCGAGTCCGACGGCCAAGTTGAGCAGCGTGGTCTTGCCGGCACCGTTCGGCCCGACCAGCGCCACCACCCGCCCGGACGGGACGGCGAGCGTGCACTCGCGCAGCGCCCAGGTGCGGCCGTAACGCTTGCCGACCGACTGTGTCTCGACCGCGTTCATGACGTCATCCTTTTGGAAAAGTGCATGTCGTGCCGCGCGCGGCTGATCAAGGCGGTGATGCTCTCGTCATCCAGTCCGGCCGCCTCGGCGGCGTTGAGCCAGTTCACGAGCTTGCGCCGCAGATCGTGCAGGTCACGCAGTGGGACCACGTTGAGGCGACCTTCGACGAAGGTGCCTTGCCCCGGACGTCCGGCGGCGAGGCCCTTGTGCTCGAGTTCGCGGTACGCCTTCAGCACCGTGTTGGGGTTGATCGCCAGTGACGCGACGACGTCTTTCACTTTGGGCAGTTGGTCGCCCGGCGCGAGGTAGCCGAGGCGGAGCGCGTCCTCGACCTGGCGCACGAGTTGCTGGTACGGCGGGACGCCCGACGTCGGGTCCAGTCGGAACGCGATCGCGGAGTTAGTCCGCTTATCTATCTCCATAGATAAGCAGAGTGACTCGTAGGCTCGCTGTTGTCAAGCTCGTATCAGCCGGCGCAGCACGATCAGCACGACGACGAGGCCGAGCACCACCGGCACGACCCGCTTCGCGATCGCCGGGCCGGCCGACGCGAGCAGGTCGATCGGCTCGGTCTCGGGTGGTTCGGTCGGCGCCGATCCGCCGGAGGATGCCGGTCCGGCCCCTGTGGTGGAACCGGCGGCTGCCACGGAAGGGCGACCCGCTGCGGCGACGGCCGACGCGGGGCCGGCCGCCCCTTCCGTCGCGGCCGGCGGCGCGGCCGAATCGGCGCCGCCCGCCGCAGCCCCGCCCGTGGCG
>JBKPQM010000119.1:0-15636 GCA_046734095.1 Actinomycetota bacterium
GGTCAAGATCAGCCGGACCGCCGGGTGGCGGGCGCCCTTCTGATCCGTTGCCGCCTTGTGGAATGTGGCTGGGCAGGAATCCTGGACGATATAGGCGGCGTCGAGAATCTCATGCTCACGCTGGCCGGTCGACAAGATCGCGAGTGACATAGGGTGCATTCGGGCGCAGGTGGCCATCGCGTGGCTGGCAGCCCGGCCCGGCAACATCATCCCGCTGCTTGGAGCCACCAGCGTCGCCCAGCTGGACGAGAACCTAGCAGCCGCCGGCGTGCACCTCGACGACCACCGCAGGACCAACCACCGCCGCAGCACCCACCTCCGAGCCACGACCCTCTCCCAGATCATCCACGGTCACCCCCTGCTGATGATCTTGGACATCTGGTCCCGATTCAGGCAGAACTCCAAGATCATCGGCCGGCGGCTGGCGGCAGATCGAGCACATGGGCTCAGCGGCGGCGCCGAGCGCCGTCGTTACCGATCCGGCTGGGCCGAGCCGTTGAATAGGCGGCCCCGCCACCCGGCGATCCCCAACGCCACGACGGTCGGCACCACAATCGAGAACACTCCGAACGTGACGACGGCTGCCTGCGTGGCGGGCCGCGACGGAAAGGATGCCTGCGCAATGGCCAGCGCGAGCCCGTTCGCGCGGATCGCCGTCACCAGCGCGACGACGACGCGCAGACCGGGATAGGGCGCCCCGATGGTCCATCCTGCCCCGAGAGCTGCGACGACCGTAATCGCCGCGACCGCGACGACGCCGCGTCCCGCGGAATCGGCGACGTCGTCGCTGTAGCGGATGAGCACCAGGACGATGATGAATAGGACGAGCAGGTTGGACGCTGTCGCCAGCGGAGTGGACCATCGCTGGACGCCAGGTCCCCGCCACATCCGGATCGCAATGCCGATCAGGAGCGGGGCCAGCACGAGGGCGACGACCGTCACGATCAATTGACCGAGCGACAGGACTACTCCAGCCGGCAGCAGCAGGGCCACCCATACCGGGATGGCCGCCGCGTTAGCAGCCTCCAGGACGACCACGAACGAAAGGGCGGCCCGAGCGTCGCCTCCGGCAATGCGGGACGCCGTGATACCGAGCGGGCCGGCCGAGGCGACTCCGACGAGGAGCAGGCCGATCGCGGGGTCACGCGGCACGTTGAACAGGTGCGTCAGCGCCCAGACCAGCAAGGGAATGGCGACCACGTCGAGCACGATCAGCTTGGCCAGCAGCCTAAAGTTGCGAAGCGGGGAGAGAAACTCGCCGACGTCGGAGGACAGTCCCAGGCCGACCCCGGTCATCCAGAGTGCCGCGAACAGCGCACCGTTGTAGAGATCACCTGCGATCCGGTCCATTCGGTCCCCCCCGGAATCGTCGGCCAGCCAGCTTGCGCGGCGTTCTCGATCACAGCAGAGCGAGAGCACGTCCTCGGCTTACTGCGTCGATGCGCGAGTTGACGCCCAACTTGCGATAGATCGCCTTGACGTGAGTGCGGACGGTGTTCACGGATACGTACAGCCCCGCGGCTATTTCTGTGCTGTCCAGTCGGCTGGACAGGTGGCGCAGGACCGTGAGCTCACGGTCGCTCAACGGCTGCGTGAGGCGTTGGCTGCGCACCGGCTGACGCGGCAGAACGATGCCGCGAGCCGTCTCGAGTAGGCGAGCCACATAGTCGGCGATCGCGGCGCTGGCGGGAAGTGATTCGAGCAGTAACCACAGTTGCGGCCCCTCGCCGACAACCGTCATCAGAAAGCCGGCTCGTTGCGCGGCGAGCAGCGCCGCCTCCAACGCGTTGTAGGCAGCGCGACGATCCGATTCCTGCAGCGCCAATGCGCTGAGCAAACCGTGTTCAACGCGCGTACGGACTAGGCCCGATACGGATACCCGGGCGAGCGTGGATTGAGCCTCGACCGGATGGCCCGTAGCGAGATGAAGGCGCGCGCCGAGCAGGTCCGCGGCCGGCGATGACGGCAGCCGGGTCAGAAACCCGCCGGCACTCGCCAGATCGCCGCGGTCGAGGGCCAGGCGCGCCGCGACTTGATCAAGATGCACAAGCACGGGAGGTTTCGGGTCCGAGAAGACGCGCCGCGCCTCCCGCAGACTCTCGTTGGCGGCCTCGTAGTCACCGCGGGCCGCGGCGAGGCGGGCCTGCTGCACGTGCGTGAGGGCCTCGATCGGCGGCCGCCGTCCGCCTTCGGCGATTTGCATGACTCGATCCAGGCGGGCTTGCGCATCGTCGAGCCGGTTGTGCTCGATCGCCGTTACGGCGAGAGCGAGCTCTGGCTCGGCGCGGCCGAAGTTCAGCGCAGGCAGCCTCAGCTGATCAGCCCCGGTCAATGCCTGGATCGCCAGTGTCTGCGCCCGGACGAACTCGCCGCGCAGCACCTGCAGGTACGAGCCGAAGCCGGGCGCGCGCACCTCGGTCGACACCGGAGGAAGCGTCGGCGTGCGCAGTGCCTGCAGTTCTGCTTCAGCGGCGTCGAGACCGCCCAACCATTGGTGCGCCTGAACAAGCACGTTTGGCAGGAGGTACGCCCATTCATTGTCGATGTGTGACCGCCGCCACATCTCCTGGGCCCGCCGGGCGCGCTGCAGCGCGGCCGAGAAATCACCGCGTTGCATGTGATAAAAGCTCCACACACCATGCAGCTGAAACTGGGTCGACGCGTCCAGGTCGGACTCGCGGGCCTCCACCCGGCCCAGCCAGGTCGCGGTTTCGTCGGTCGCGCCGCCGACGCTGAGTGCCAGTGCGCAGTCCAACACCTTGATCGGCGCGCGTTCCAACTGCGCAATGCCGAATTCCTGGAGCAGCGCTCGAGCTGACGCCAAGGCAAGCGCCCGATCGTCCAGGGACTGCACCGAGATCACGTAGTCGCGCAGATCGTCGAACGCCGCATCCGTGTCTCCGGCGAGCATGCGATGCCGCAGCGCCGTTAACGGATCGGCGCGCTGCTGATAGGCGGTGGCTGCGGCCGCGTGGATCTCGCGGACCCGGTGCGGCGCCACGGCGCGCAGCCGGCCGCGCAAGAACTGGCCGAACAGATGGTGATAGCGGAACGTTCCCGGGGACCCGACCAGCTCGACCAGAAACAGGTTCGCGCTGCGCACGCGATCCAACAGTTCGACACTGTTGGTCCACCCTCCGATGGCTGCGCACATCGAGGCGTCAAACGTGTCGAGTTCGCCGCTCACCATGAGGAAGTCCTGGATGTCTGCCGGTTGTGTGTCGATGACCTCATTGGTGAGGAAATCGACCACGCTGTGATCGGTGGTCAGCATGCTCTCCAGGAGGGCCCGGTGATCGTCGTGCGCGTGCAGGGACAGCCCCGCCAACTGCACGGCCGCCGCCCATCCCTCCGTCATCGCCTCGAGCCGGTACAGCTCCTGCGCGGGCAACTCGACGCCCAGCTCGGCGAGTAGCAGCCGGGTCTCCTCAAGGCCGAATCGCAAATCTTCTTGCCGTATCTCAAGTAGGTTTCCCTGAATTCGTAGCCGCGCCACCGGAAACGGTGGCACCGATCGGCTGCCGAGCACAAGTCGCACGTTGCCGGGTAAGGCCGCTACGAATGCCCCCATAACGGCGGCATCTCCCCCAGCGAGATGGAAGTCGTCCAAAACGATGAAACCGTCCTGGCCCAATGACGCGAGTTCGTTGGCGAGTTCGACGGCCAGTTCGCGGCTCCCCCACTCGTGGTACAGGGCCGGAGCAATGGCGCCGAACGGGGCCCAAGCATCCTGAACGGCAATACTCACGTCGCGCCAGAAGCAGGCCGGATCGGCATCATCGGTGTCACACGACAACCACGCGACCGGGCCAGTGACTTCCGCCATCCACTGTGTCAATAGGGCGGTCTTTCCTGAACCAGGGGGCGCGGCAATAATCGTCAGCTTTTGGCCTGAGCCCGCCCGCAGCCGCCGCAAGAGGGCCTCGCGCGGTACGGATGCGTTGGGGATCTGCGGGACGCCGAACTTCGCCCGCGCAACAACCCAATCCGATCGGCTCACCCGCCCGCCCCTCTCCCACCCGCGTCAGTTCCGGGCGAAGAAACGCTACCCCAGCTTGCGAGGGTGACGTCGAACCCGCCGTCACGCATACCGCCGACGATCTCACCCACCCGTAGGTGATGACCGCTCACCCAAAGATCGAGCACCGTAGGCGAGCGACAACAACTCCCCAAAACGGGGGCAGACATGGCTCGGCACACGTACGAATTGACCTTCTCCGGCACCGCCAGCCAGACGCTGGTGCACGTGTTCGAGGACTGCATTGTGTCAAGTTCCAACGGCGTGACCGTCGTGCGTAGCACGGTCGCCGACCAGCCCGCGCTCCATGGCCTGATCGACCGCATCTACGGAGTCGGGCTGGACCTACTAGCGATCCAGCGGATCGACGAAGGCAGCTGATCCGCGACCCCGCGTCGGATGTTCGCGTCGCGGCCAACACAGCGCACCAGCGTGCCGTCGCTGGATGTTTGGGAGGTGGTGGCGCAATGACCTTCGATCCGTTTACCCCGAGCTGGAACGACCCGCCGGTAGAGAGCAAGCTCACCGTCCCTGAGCTGCCGCAGGACTTTGTCCGCCGGCCGCGCCCGCAACAGCGACTCGACACAGGGATCGAATCCCCGCTCACCTGTGTTCTCGCGCCCGCGGGCTGGGGAAAGACCTGCCTGGCCGCTGGCTGGGTCGCATCCGCAGGAAAGGTCGGCTGGGTCACCCTCGAAGCTGGTGACGACGAAACAGACATATTCTGGCGCTACCTGTGCTGCGCATTATCTGCCGTCGGTGTGTACACCGATCAGCTCGCGGCCCACGCCGGCACGCGGCAATTCATCGACGAGTTGGCGAACCGCATAGTGCAATTCCGGGCGCCGGTAATTGTAGTTCTTGACAACTTCCATGCACTGACCAGCGGATGGGTTATCACTGGCCTTGCGCTGCTGTTGCGCCACGCATCGCCCCACCTGCGGCTTGTGCTTCTCAGCCGCCGCGACCCACAGTTGCCAATTGCACGATATCGGATCAGTGGCCGGTACCACGAGATCCGCGGACCGGAGCTCGCGTTCACCTTCGATGAAGCATGTGCCCTCGTTGCGCAACGCCCAGGAACCGTCTCGCCGTCCGCGATGAAAGCCTTGCTGGCAAGGACCGAGGGCTGGCCAGCCGGCCTGCGTCTGTTCCTTCAGTCAGCCCCCGACGATGATCCGATTGACGATTGGGTTGGCGCATTTGCCGGACGAGATCGATTGATTGCCGACTACCTGCAGCGTGAGGTGCTCGACGATCTGCCGCGAGACGTCCGCGAGATATTGGAAAGCACCAGCATCGCCCGGCGACTTCCGGTCGACCTGGCCGTGGAACTGAGCGGACGCACAGATGCCGGGAGCGTGTTGGAGCGCCTTCACTCGCAGCACGCCTTCGTCGACTCGACTGAGGCCGGGACGTATCGCTACCACCCACTGTTCGCAGGAGTGCTGCAATCGAGGCTGCGTCACGCTCAATCCGGCAAAGCCGCGACACTACATCGCAAGGCAGGGCACTGGCTCGCCCACGAAGGCCTATCGCTCGATGCGCTGTGGCACGCCCGACAAGCCAAAGACTGGCATTTCGTCGCTCGTCTCATTGTCGACCAGCAACTGTTCGTGCCCCTGCTGCTCGGTGACGCCGGCCCGACCCTGGCGGAATCAGCGCGAGCGATCCCCGAGCACGTCATGGAGCGCGATCCCGCGGCCGCCGTAGTCGGCGCCATTCTCGCGGTCGAGGCCAACGACGACCTCAGGGCGCAGAGCCTGCTGGACCGCCTTGATCGGCTCGAACGCATGGACTCATGCACCGTGCCGCTCGCCGTGACAATCGCGCGATTGCGCTTGGCAAACCGCCGTCCGGACGGCACGGGCGACGCAGCGAAATATGCCGAGTCGGCCCGCGCGACGCTGGCCGACACGCCGACATCGCTTGCGTCCGTCCGCACCCAGGCCCAGGGCCTGATCAGTGCCGAGCGAGCGCTGGCCCTCATCAGCGATGACCGCCTCGACGAGGCCGACACAGTGCTGGCCGAAGCCCGCGAAAAGATCCCGAATAACAACGAAGCGCGACATCTCATCGTCGGCGTGCAGGCGTTCCTCTGTGCGCTGCGGGGCAAGCTGTCTCGTGCTGGTGAGCTGGCCCGAGCCGAACTCGAAAAGGACGAGCGGCCCACCGTCCCGAGCCGGGGTACGGGCTACTGCCATCTTGCTCTGGCCTGGGTGGGTGCCGAGCGCTGCGAGCGCCCCCGTGCCCGCGACGAGCTGATCCTGGCCGGAGCGGCCTGGACGAGACAAGACGCTTTGTTCTGGGGCGCCCGTGACGTCATTGAGCGGCGCATCGGAAGGCTTGTTGGCCCGCTCAAGCGGGTGGGCGGCCGCCAAGAGAGGATCAACGCCAGTAGCGGCCCGCGACTCACGGCGATGCGCGCGTATCAGCTCATCGCGCAAGGTGACGCGCGTACGGCCGAAGCGCTGCTGGCCGCAATCCACGCACCGAGCACCGAGGAGCGGATACAACTGGCGCGTGCCCGGCTCGCGCTGGGCGACCCCTGGGGCGCCCTCGAAGGTGCGCGCGCAATTGCCGAATCGACAGAAGAGCTGCCGCTCGGTGTGGACGCCAACCTCGTCGTGGCCCGGGCCGCCGCCGAAACCGGCCGGCCGAACCTGGCTGCGCGGACGTTGATCCGAGCCGTGCACATGTCTGAACGCGAGCGCATTCGCCGCCCCTTCCTCGACGCCGGACCATGGCTGCGACGCGCGATGCCGCAGCTGATCGACAATCCTCGGCACTACGCGTGGCTGGGAACTACCGTGCTCGGCCGACCCGCATCTGACCGCGGGTCCACGGCGCCCGCGCCGCGGGCACAACCGCTCACCGGCCGGGAGCAGGACATCCTGAGGAAGCTCTTCGAGGCGCGCTCGACAAAGGACATCGCAACCGAGATGTTCCTGTCGATCAACACAGTCAAGACCCACCTCGGGAGCATCTATCGGAAGCTGACGGTCTCGGGCCGCTGGGAGGCTATCCGCCGGGCCCGCGACCTGGGCCTACTCTGATCGGCCCAGATCCGGGCGATCGGAATCGATGCCCGGCCGGACCCGTCAGCTGGTTGGCCCGTCGCGCTGCGCGGATTGCTGCACTCGGGGGTCGAGGTCGCCTCGGGCCGCGGCGAGCCCACCCGGGTCGCCCCCGGCACCACGCAGGACGACTGCGATGCCGACCGCGATCGCGCCGCCGGCCAGCGGCCCCACGACGTACACCCAATAGTTCGAGAATTCCAGCAGGACGAGGTCCGGCCCGAAAGAACGGGCCGGGTTCATCGAGGCACCGCTGATCGGGCTGGACCAGAAACCGGCCAGGATGATGTAGCTGCCGACCGCGACGGCCGAGAGCGCACCGACGTTCTGAGCGCGGGACGCAGTGCCGAGAATGGTGCTGACGAGCCCGACGGTTAGCAGCAGTTCGATCAGCATGGCCTGCCAGTCGGCGATTCCCGCACCGGGCACCGTCGCCCCGAGATCGCCGACCTCGCCGAAGACCGCGCGTAGGAACAGGCAGGCCAAGGTCGCACCGACGAGTTGGATCAGGATGTAGCCGGGCACCCGCCGCCAGGGAAAATCACCCCGGAGCGAGAAGGCGAGCGTGACCGCGGGATTGAGGTGCGCGCCCGAGACTGCACCCATGAACAGAATGATCGCCAGCACCATCAACCCTGGTGCGGCGACCGAGGTGGCGCGACTAACTGCTCCGCGGCTCTCGGCATTGACGACGGCTGCGCCGGCTCCGACGACCACCAGAAGAAACGTGCCGAACAGTTCGGAGAACAGCCGGCGCCACTCGAGCCGTGGATCGTCGAATGTCGTGCTCGCGGGATACTCCAGCGCGAACACCCGCGCGCGCCAGTCCCGCACGTCGTGCTCAGATGGTCGTTGGTTCGCCTGGATTTCCATGTCCCGCAACCTCCTTGTCGAGATACCGTTACCCCGCCGTAATCGCGCCGTCGTCACCCCCCATGGGTGAGCTCACCGGATCTCGCCGACGTCGTGACGTAATCGAGGTACGTCCGGGTCACGATGCTTTTCAGAAGTGGGACGTTGGCCGGATACGATCTGGCGTCTTCATTCCGGGCGGGTGATTTTCCAGTCGACTGCGCGGATGATGCTGGGACGTGTCAGTGGACCGGGCTCCCAGCCGTGGTCAAGATTCCGTGTCCGACACGGAAGACGGCCGCATCGCGCGGTTTCGGGCGCGGGCCGATCGGGCGGCCGACCGGTATCAGACGCTTGCCCAGGAACGTCCGCTGCTCGGCTTGCCGCTCGCGTTCATCGCGCGCTACCCCGCCCGGCAGGGTCTGCTGCTGGCAAGCGCCGTGGCGTTCCGCTTGTTCCTCTGGCTGCTGCCCTTCGCGTTGCTGATCGCGGGTATCGGAGCCGGCGTGGCCGGTGAGAACGCCCGCACGGTGGAGTCGGCGAGCAAGGCGGCCGGCATCGCCGGGGCGGCCAGCCAGGAAGTCGTCACCGCGTTGCACGACGGCCACCGCTCGTGGTGGATCGCGGTCATCATCGGCAGCTTCGGCGTCTTGTGGGGGGCCAGGACGACGATGCGGACCCTGACGCTCGTGCACGCGCACATCTGGCAGGTGCCGCCGCCCCGGTATCGAGCGCGAGCGCTGCTGGGCCGGGTACTCGTGTTTGCCGGCGGCTGGATCGTGCTGCTCGTCGGAGCGGCCGCCGTACCCCGGCTGGACCACCTCGTTCCGGGCGGCGTGCTCCTGGCGATCATCGTGCAACTGGTCCTCAGTGCGGCCGTGTGGGAGACGATGAGCCTCCGGCTGCCGCACACCCGGGCCAAGTGGCAAGATCTGCTGCCGGGCGCCGTGCTGGTGGGCGTCAGCCTGGCCATCTTGGACGCCGTGAGCCGGGTGTACATCCCCCGCAAGCTCGCGACGTCGTCCGAACTCTACGGCGCGCTGGGCATAGCCGCAGTGATCCTCGGCTGGCTGCTCATCCTCGGTCAGGTCGTCGTCGCGTCCGCCCTCGTCAACGTCGTGTGGACGGAGTACCAACAAGAACGGGAGATCACCGGACGAACTCGGTCGGCCGACAACGTCCGGCTCAATGGTGATAAGCGGTAGTTGTCCGTCCTTCCCGCGGCAGCGGGGTGGACAGGCTCTGCAGGTAGGTCACCACGCCGCGCATGTTCTCGAGCAGGTAGTCGGCCAAGTCCATCGACACGCCGTTGCGGACCACGATGCGCTGGACGGTGGTGTCGCTGAGGTCGTCGGGCAAGGGGTAGGCCGGCACCTGCCAACCCTTCTCCCTGAGTTGGTTGCTGAGATCATGCAGGTCCCACATACCGTTGCAGTTCGGGCCCAGTTGCCACGCGAAAACCGGTAAATCGGAGCCGTCGCTGAGCAGTTCGAACGGACCCATCTTGGCGATGGCGTCGGAGAGGTGGAGAGCGACGTCCTGGCTGGCCTGTTGCACGCGCCGGTATCCGTCGAAACCCAATCGCAGGAAGTTGTAGTACTGCAGGAGCACCTGCGCCCCGGGCCGGGAGAAATTGATCGCGAGCGTCGGCATTTCGCCGCCCAGATAGGAGACGCGGAAGACCAGGCTCTCCGGAAGGAGATCGGCCGAGCGCCACACGACCCAGCCGATGCCGGGATACACCAGTCCGTACTTGTGCCCGGATGCGTTGATCGAATGCACCCGCGGCAGCCGGAAGTCCCAGAGCAATTCGGGGCTCAGGAACGGCGCCACGAATCCCCCGGAAGCCGCATCGACATGGATCGGCACGTCCAGGCCGGTGCGGGCTGCCAGTTCATCCAACGCGGCGGCGACCGCCTGCACCGGCTCGTAGACGCCGGTATAGGTCTGGCCGAGGATCACGACCACACCGATCGTGTTCTCGTCGACCCAGTTCTCGATCTGATAGCCGTCGAGCGTCGGATGGGCGTCGCTGATCGGCACGTAGCGGGGCTCGACGTCCCAATAGTTGGCGAATTTCTCCCAGACGACCTGCACCGCGCTGCTCATTACCAGGTTCGGCCGATCTGTGCTTTTGCCGGCGTTTCGCCGAGCGTCCTGCCACCGTCGCTTGAACGCCAGGCCGGCCAGCATGCCGGCCTCGGAGGAGCCAATCGTCGAGGTGCCGACAGTGCCCTGCGGGTCCGGCGCATGCCACAGATCGGCGAGCATGCGCCAGCATCGCTCCTCGATGATTGCCGTCAGCGGGTACTCGTCCTTGTCGATCATGTTCTTGTCGAATGTGTCCATGTACAGCTTGGACGCGAGTGGCTCCATCCAGGTGGTGACGAAGGTCGCCAAGTTCTGCCGGGCGTTTCCGTCCAGCATGGCCTCGTCATGGACGAGCTGATACGCCGTCTCGGGCAATATGCTCTCTGCCGGCATCACGAACCGGGGAATGGACAGGTCCTCCGCGCGCCGCGCGAACAGTGGGTTGACGCTGAGCGATTCCGACTCGGACCTCTTTGGATGCGGCTGGACGCGGACCACGATGCCTCCTTGTTGCGACGACATCCGGAGCTGAGACGGCTCAGCCCGGTCGCTGGACCCACCACGCTAGAAGCCGCCGCGCGCGAAGACATCGTCCTAAGTGGATGACCTTTCCCGCGGCCCGCGCACTGGCGGCCTGGTCATCCTCGGAGGGTGACGTGCGGCGCCGCCCCAGCGGGCATGGTCGCAGTATCCACACGCGCAAAGGGGGTCAACCATGACTGAGGCTGTCGAGATCGGTCCAGTCGACTACGTCGTTGTCGAATTTCCGGGCAGCCGGATCACCGGAGAGGCCCTTCGGTTGCTCATCGACCTCCACGACCACCACATCATCAGGATCCTCGACCTGATGTTCGTCATGAAAGAGCTCGACGGCTCGGTTCATGGGATGGCGCTGGCCGACCTGGACCATGACGGCACGCTCGACCTCGCGGTCTTCGATGGAGCCTCCTCCGGGCTGATCGGGAGCGACGAGGTCGCGGATGCGGGAGACGTGATCGATCCCGGCAACTCCGCGGCCCTGCTGATCTACGAAAACAGCTGGGCTGCGCCCGTCGTGGCCGCGCTGCACCGAAACGGCGCTGAGCTCGTAGCAACCGGGCGGATCCCGGCCGCCGACTTGATCGCCGCGCTCGAAGCAACCGAGCCGGCCGCGCAAGCAACCGAGACCCAATAAGGGAGGAACGAACGATATGCCAGGCCTCCTTCGCGGCGTCGCGCGTACTGCAGTCGTCGCCGGCACTGCCACCGCCGTGTCGAACCGCGTATCGCGACGACAGGCCAACCGGTGGGCGGAAAAGGACGAACAGGCGTACCAGGAGCAGCAGCAGGCCGACCAGCAACAGGCACCGCCGCCGGCCGCCCCTGAGGACGACATGAGCGCGAAGCTCGACCAACTCAAGCAGCTGGGAGACCTCAAAGCCCAGGGCGTGATCAGCGAGGCCGAGTTCGAGGAGCAGAAGCGCCGCATCCTCGGCTGACCGGGGGGTTCGCCCGGTCAGGCCCGGTGGGTCGGCACCACGGCGACCGGGCACGTCGCGTGGTGCAGTACGCGCTGACTCGTCCCGCCGAGCAGGGTTCCGGCATGCGCATGCTTGCCGCGATTGCCGACGACCAACAGATACTGCTCCTCGGATGCCTGGAGAAGGCCAGACTTCGGATGGTCGCGGACGACCTCCGGGTGCACCCGTACGTCCGGGTACCTCTCCTGCAGATCGGCCACCGTGGTTGACAGCCAGGCGTCGACGCTCTCCGGCGGCGGCGGCTCAGCCCGCCACGACATCGATGCCAGCAGGTCGGGGTACCAGCACAGGACCGCCCGCAGCGCGGTGTGGTGCGCGTCGGCGTGTTCGAATCCGAACGCGAGCAGATCGTGGGACGCGTCTGTGCCATCCACCCCGACGACGACGGCCGCACCCTCCTCCGTCATTCCGGCCGGCCCGCACAGCGCAACCACGGGCGCTTCGCTGTGAGCTGCGACCGCGCCGGTGACCGAACCCAGCGCGCTCGAACCGAGAGCCTTTCGGCGACTGGCCCCGACCACCACGACACGCGCGCGCTTCGACTCGTCCAGGAGGACGTGCACAGCATCGCCTTCGATCGTTGCGCCATCCGCCACGACGTCCGGATGAATCGTCTTGAGGTGGTCCATCGCATCGGCGATGAGGTGCTCGGCGAGCCCGGCCGCCTCATCCGAGCCGTGGTACACGCACACCACCCGCACCGGCGCATTGCGGGCCGCGGCGTCCTGGGCCGCCCAGGTCAGCGCGCGGTGTGCTGCGTCTGAGTCGTCCACGCCTACCACGATCGGCCGCTGGGTCGATTGCATCGAAGACCTCCTCGTCAATCACTGCCTCCGCAAGCACGGTGTCTCCGCAAGCACGGTGCCGCGCGGCGCACTCGCCGTCATCACCCCCGCCGAATGACGCGCATTTCAGAAGCACGGCCGGCCGCGTTACGTGCGGGCCCCACAACCTGGCTGTAGGTCGGGTGCGAGCCGCGACACCGGCCGCCGCTTCGTGATCAGAGAGCGGTGAGGAAGTCCGCGAAGCCGTGACCGATGTCGACGAGCAGATTCCACAGATTGCGGGTTGCCTCAGCGGCTTGAGTTGGCTGGGTGACGATGAAGAAGATCAGAAATATGACCACAAGCCAGCCAACGACCTGCTTTAGAGTCATCTGCGCCGCACCTCTCCCGCGCACGAGCGTAACAACGGATAGAGCAATTGGCGCCGTTCGCCGGCAAGCCTCCTACCACTCAGTTAGCAGACAAGATACTCCAATCGCGAGCGTCTGCGCCCTGCTCCGCCGCAATGGGGCTCCGACGCGGAGCGTCCCGCGGAATTCAGAGCCCGACCTGCTCGATGACCGCGCGCACTGTATCGGCGCACCGGCGCAGGCCATCGCGGGCAGGACCTGGTCCTCGTCGTAGAGAACGGCCTCGATGATTCGCGTCGTCGCGAGGGCGACGGCGTGGTTGGTGTCCCTTGCCGTGCAGGATGCGGTAGCCGGCGTTGATGACCTGGCCGGCGAGGTCATCCCGGTCGGCCGCGGTCATAGGCAGCTGTTGCTGATCGTTCCACTCCAGAAGGGGCACCGCGCCGACGGTGGCGCTCGTCCACAGCGGGATTTCCGAGTCATCGCGTTCGCCGGCGATATAAGCGTGCACACTTTGCACGGCGACGCCACAGTGCGCGGCGATCAATGCCCGCAGTCGGGAGCTGTCCAGCACGGTGCCCGAGCCGAGGACCTGATTGCGCGGCAAGCCGAGGATCTTCAGCGCGGCGTAGGTGATGACGTCGACCGGATTGCTCACCACCACGACAACCGCGTCGGGCGCGACCTCCAGCAGCGGCGGAAGCACGTCCTTGCAGATCGCGACGGTCTCCTCAGATCGGGCATGGCCTCCTCCCTTCAGCGGTCACTGCGATCGCCGGGCGACCAGCGCGGCGAGTTCGACTCGCGACGTCAGATCGAGCTTGGTAAGGATGTTCGAGACGTGGAACTGGACGGTGCGGCGAGACGTGAACGTGCGCGCGGCGATGTCCGGGTTGGACAAGCCACCGCAGATCAATTCGGCGATTGTCCGCTCGGTCGGGGTGAGCGCCGCCCAGCCGGTTTTCGGTCGGCGTCGCTCGCCGTGGGCGCCCGGCCGGATGCCGTAGGGGCGCAGTCGGGCGGTGGCGCGGGCGGTGTCCCAGCGGGCGCCGAGCGCTGCGTAACGGTGCAGCGCGGCGTCCAGCTGTAGCCGAGCGGCGGCGTGGTCCCCTTTGCCGGCCTGCAGTTCGGCCGCGTGTTCACGAGCCTGCGCCTCGAACAGCGGTCGTCCGGCTGCGGCGTAGTCGTCGGCCACCTGCAGCAGCTGGTCGACGTCGGCGTCGAGGATTGCCGAGGCGAACGTCGCCGATCGATGCATCGCCGGCCCGGATCGATCGCGGACGTATCGGGCGAGGGTCTCGACTGCTCGCCGCGCCGGTGCGGTGTCGCCGTGCATCGTGCCGAGCCCGGCCAGGCCGGGTAAGAGGTAATGGCCGCAGAATTCGCGCCTTCCCTCCGCACACTCACTCCAGGCGGACTCCAGCACGGCACGGGCCCCGGAGTCGTCCCCGTCGGCGAGCGCAGCCATGCTCCTCCCCCACGACCGGTCATCGAACGTGTGTCGAGCCGGGCCGCTCCGCAACGGTTCGTGCCAGGTCCGCTTGTGCCGGGCGGCGGCGGTGCTGTCACCGCGGTGGACGTCGATCAAGATGGCGAGGCCGTCGAGGTGCGGACCCAGCCCGAGGTGATCAGGGGTCTGCCGGGCGGCGGCGATCTCGGTGAGTGCATCGTCCCACTCACCCTGCAGGAAGCGCATTCGGGCCACGGAAAGGTGGTGGAAGGCAAGAAGGAACGTGCCCACGCCGGCCTCGGCCAGGTTCAGATCTTCGGCGTAGGCCTGCGCCGCCTCACTCGTGCGGTCGAGTTCGAGCAAGCAGTTGGCGCGGATGAGGTTCGGACCGAGTTGCATGTCGAAGATCGACCCGGCTCGCTCGAGGTGGGCCGCTGCCTCATCGGCGAGCTGCAATGCGTCGACGAACCGGCCGTCCCACCGTTCGGCTCCGGCGATGGCCTGCAAGCCGTACGCCGCGGCGCACGGATCACCGCTGGCCAGGCCGACCTCGGCCGCCTGTCGCGCCGCCGCCTTGGCCGCGGCCGGTCCGTCCTGGGACACGACATGCAGGCATTGGGCCACGATGCCGTGGAATCGCGCGCTGTCAACTGCGCTCAAGGTGCCGCTGTCCAAAGCGTGACGCGCCTCGAGAAGTGCCGATGCAACGTCTCCTTCGTTCATCAGCGCCTGCACGAGGATCCAGCTCAGGGAACCCCGGTCGGCCGAGGTCGCACTCTTGGCAATTGCCTTGCGAGCGACGGTCTTGGCGCCGGAGAATCGGCGCGTGGCCAGCAGCGCGGTCGCGAGTGCCACCTGAAGACGCCCAGCCTGCGGGTCGGCTGGATTCGCGAGCTCGAGGGCTTGGTGGAAGAGCCCCACCACCAGTTCGGGCGCTCGCAGGGTGAGCCGGTCGGCCGCGGCGGTGATCCACGCCAGCGACTCGCTGTCCAGGACTTGCGCGGACAGCAGGTGCTCTGCCACGCGTTCGATCGGCGCGCCGGTGCGGGCCAGGGCGTGTGCCGCCTCCAGGTGAAGCGCCTGACGTGCGGAGGGCGGGATCGACTCGTAGATGGCGTCCCGGGTCACGCCATGACCGAACGCGAGACGGTCGACATCGGTGACGACCACGCCGGTCCCCATCAGCTCGTGCACTACGTCGAGCATTTCGAAGGCCGGCGTGCGCAGTGTCGCCGACAGCTCGGCGACGCTGAACCGGGGACCGAAGATGCTGGCGCAACGCAGCAGGTCGCGAGCGGCACTGGACAGGGTGTCGAAGCGGCGATTGACGGCGTCGATCAGCGAGTCGGGGAGACGCGGTAGGTGGTCCGCCGCTGACTTGATGTCGGCCACCCCGTCCGCGACGTCGAGGCGCCCGGTGTCGAGCAGAGCCCTGGTGAACTCGGCGACATAAAGTGGGTTGCCGCCGGCTCGGGCGACGACTGTGAGCAGGC
>JBKPQM010000120.1:0-20284 GCA_046734095.1 Actinomycetota bacterium
CTCGAGACGCGCGGGGTGGTCGATGGCGGCGATGATCCCGTTGGTCGTTCCCACCGTGACACCGTCCCGTGGGCAGCCGACACCTACTACTGGGCAGGTTGCGTTGGCCATGACGTGGCGAGCGACTGAGCCGAGCAGGAGGCGCGAGACCGCGCCGCGTCCGTTACGTCCGACCACGACGATCGAGGCCCGCCCCGTCGTTGTACTCCTGGACCACGACGCCGAAACCTCGCTTCGTGCGGGTCGTGCCCGACGAGGTCACGGGACGACGGTTTCACGTCGTGCAGGCTAAGAACGCCGAGGACTCATGGCTTCCCGCCTCCTGCCCAACCCGGCGCCGGACGGCGGGTCGTGGCGCGGCGCGAATGACCTGCCGTTATGGGACCTTCGCCTCTCCCGCCGTCCCGCTGAATCCGGTGGGCTTGATCCGTGGACCGCTCGGCTCGCTCAGCGCGGAACTGCCTGGTTCCACTCATCCTTTACGAGCTCGCACCTGAGGGACATCACAATGACCATCCGCGTCGGCATCAACGGAATGGGTCGTATCGGACGGGAGTATCTCCGCTACGCGGCCGGCAGCGATGACCTAGAGGTCATCGCAGTGAACGACATCGCCGACATCTCGACGCTGGCCAGACTGCTGCGCCACGACAGCACGTTCGGCCCGCTCCGCAAGGAGGTCGACGCCAACGACGGCACGCTCGTCGTCGACGGCCACAAGATCGCGGTCAGCGCGGCCCGCGCACCACGTGAGCTGACCTGGGCCGAGCACGGCGCCGACGTCGTGATCGAGTCCACCGGCCAGTTCCGCACGCGGGACGCCGCGGCCGATCATCTGACGGCCGGCGCCTCGCGCGTGATCATCTCCGCTCCTGGCAAGGGCGTCGACGCCACGATCGTGATGGGCGTCAACGACGAAACGTACGACCCGGCGAGGCATCACATCATCTCGAATGCGTCCTGCACCACGAACTGCGTCGCCCCGATGGTCAAGGTCCTGCACGACGCATTCGGCATCGAGCGTGGCTTCATGACGACGGTGCACGCGTACACGAACGACCAGAACGTGCTCGATGCGCCGCACAAGGACGCACGCCGAGCCCGCTCGGCGGCGGTGAACATCATCCCGACCACAACCGGGGCCGCGCGGGCCGTCGGCGAGGTACTGCCGCAACTCGCCGGTCGGCTCGATGGTGTGGCCCTGCGCGTGCCGGTCGTCGACGGGTCGCTTGTGGATCTGGGCGTGCTGCTCGACCGGGACGTAACCGCAGACGAGGTCAACGCCGCATTCGCGGCGGCCGGCGAGAGTGGCCAGCTGGCCGGGCGGCTGCGTTACACGACCGAACCGATCGTGTCGTCCGACGTGATCGGCGATTCGGCATCGTGCGTGTTCGACGCGGCGCTCACCCAGGCGGCCGGGCGGTTCGTCAAGGTCTTCGGCTGGTATGACAACGAGTGGGGCTACACATGCCGACTGGCCGACCTGACCCGGCTGGTGGCGGGCGAGCGGTCATGACGGGTGGCGAAGTCGACGCCGTGCGTTCAGACGGCGGGCTGGTCCACATCCGCCCGATCCGCAGCACAGATCGCGAGGAGTTGCTGGCTCTGGACCAGCGAGTTTCGGAGCGGTCGATCTACCTGCGGTTCTTCACGGTCGCGCGGCACGCGGCCGACGTCTACGTCGAGCAACTGGTACGGGCGCCGAGTGACAACCACCAGGCGCTGGTGGCAGTGATCGCTGATCAGATCATCGGTGTGGCGTCGTTCGAGAGGCTGGCCGCGAGGTCGGCGTCGGCGGAGTTCGCGGTTCTCGTCGATGACCGGGTCCAACACGAGGGCATCGGCACCCTTCTCATCGAGCACCTGGCGAGCGCCGCACGCAGTCGTGGGATCACCACGTTCATCGCCGATGTCCTGTCGGAGAACGCGACGATGCTTGGTGTGCTCGGCAGCCTTGGCTACGACGTCCGGACGAAAGCGGAGTTCAATACGGTCCAGCTCATCTTCGACATCGACGAACGCGCATCCGTCATCGCGGCGATCGACGCGCGCGAGCGGGCAGCCGACGTGGCGAGCATGCGCGCGGTGCTGGCGCCCCGATCGGTCGCGGTCGTCGGTGCCAGTGCTCGTCCCCACGCGGTTGGGCACGAGGTGCTCCGCAGCCTGCTCGACGGCGGTTTCACCGGCGCCGTGTACCCGGTCAACCCGAAGCACGATTCGGTACTCGGCGTCCCGGCGGTGCCCTCGCCGGCCGAACTTCCCGAACCCCCCGACCTGGCCGTGGTCGCCGTGCCCGCATCGCAGGTGCTGGATGTCGTCCGGGCCAGTGGCGAGCGGGGCACTCGTGCGATCGTCTTGCTCAGCGCCGGATTCGGCGAGATCGGGGAGGGCGGTTTGGCGCACCAGCGGGACGTCCTCGCCCTCGCGCGTCAATACGGCATGCGCCTGGTCGGTCCGAACTGCCTCGGCGTGCTCAACACCGATCCCGCCATCCGACTCAATGCGACGTTCGCGCCTGTCCCCATGGTGTCGGGCCGATTGGGGCTCGTCTCGCAGTCGGGTGCGCTCGGCATCGCCGTAGTGGTGGCCGCGGCCCAGCGCGGGCTGGGCGTGTCGCAGTTCGTGTCGGTGGGCAACAAGGCGGACGTCAGCGGCAACGACCTTCTTCTTGCGTGGGAGCGCGACGAGCGCACGGCCGTGATCGCGTTGTATCTCGAATCGTTCGGCAACCCTCGCAAGTTCGCGCGCATCGCCCGCCGGATATCTCGCAGCAAGCCGATCATCGCGATCAAGTCCGGGCGATCGGCGGCCGGGCGACGCGCCGGCGCGTCACACACGGCAGCGGCCGCGTCGTCCGACTCGGTGGTGGAGGCCCTGTTCGCGCAGGCCGGGGTGCTGCGCGTCGACACGATGGAGCAGATGCTCGACGTCGCCCGAGTGCTCTCCAATCAGCCGTTGCCCGCCGGTCCGCGGGTGGCGATCGTAGGGAACTCCGGCGGCCCAGGCATCCTGGCCGCGGACGCGGCCGTGGCCGCCGGGCTGACGGTAGCCGACCTCGATGCGCGCACGTCCGAATGCATCCGCGCGGCCGTACCGTCCGCGGCCTCGTGCCACAACCCAGTTGACCTCGGCGCGGGCGTGCAGCCGGAGGAGGTCGGCGCGGCTGTCCAGGCGCTGCTCGAGGCTGACGAGATCGATCTCGTGCTCACTGTCTTCACCGAGACGCTGGTGGCTGACCCCGGCGAGGTGATGGATGCGATTGCCGCCGCGACGGCAACGCGCGGCAAGCCGTTGATCGCTACCCACGTCGGTGGCCCGGCGCGTTCCGTCCCGGCACCGAGCGGCGGACGCACGGTGCCGGTTTTCAGCTTTCCCGAGCCCGCCGCCGCTGCGGCTGGCACCGCCTACCGCTACGCACGCATCCGGGATGCGTCGGTGACCGAGCCCGAGCGGCCTGAGACCATCGACCAGGCCGGGGCGCGCGCCTTGATCGCACAGCGCCTGGCGACCGGCGATGACTGGCTAAACAGTGAGGACGTCGCACGGGTGCTCGTTCGGTACGGAGTGCCCGTCTGCCCGCAACGCGTCGTGTCGGACGGCGACGCCGCGGCGGTGGCCGCCCACGAACTCGGCTACCCGGTGGTCGCGAAACTCGCCCGCGGCGCCGTCCACAAGACCGACATCGGCGGGGTGCGGCTGAACATCGCCGACGAAACGGAGGTGCGAGCGGCCGTCGCCGCGCTGCAGGCGTCCGGCGCCGTCGAAGTCCTGATCCAGCCGATGGTCGGACCGGGCACGGAGCTCATCGCCGGGGCGATCCAGGACGCGCAGTTCGGGCCCGTCGTCATGGTCGGCGCCGGCGGCGTCTTGGCCGATATGGTCGCGGACCGGCAGCTGCGTCTGGCTCCGCTGAGCGAGGAGGATGCCGAACAGATGGTCAGTGCGTTGCGCACCGCCCCACTGCTCGACGGATACCGGGGGCGGCCGGTGATATCCAGGACGGCTGTACAGCGGCTGCTGCTACAGATCGCCGCACTCGTGGAGGACCTGCCCGAAGTTGCCGAGCTGGACCTGAATCCCGTCGTGTGTCTCGGCCGCGATGAGCTGATCATTGTTGACGCCAAGTTGCGAATCGCGCCGGCGGCGGCAGCGCCTGATCCCGTGCTTCGGCGGCTTCGCGGCTGACCGAGCCACTATGGTCTGTCCCGCTCGCTGCCAGAAGGATTACTCGCCACGCGCGCAAGCGCTAAACAGACGCTGCTGGCGCTCGGCCACCGACGCGGGCCGAGTCATGAACAGGGGTGGGGCGTTGCCGTCGCGCGGAGCATGGAGGTCGAGTGTGAGCTCGGTGTGCGGGCACAGAGCAATGCAGGCCCGATCTGCGTGGACCGAGCAGTGCGCAACGGCGCCGATCCATACCTGATGATCGGATGGCGTGAAATCGGACTCCGGGCAGATGTGGGCCAAGGACACGCCGCTGCAAGCAGAGTCGAGCAGGACGACACTGCGGCCACGTTCTCGACACAGCGCGCGCAGGGCCGTCACCGCGGCCGGCGATCCGTAGATCTGCGGAGCCCGTACACCGGGCGGCGCAGTCGCCGGCCGCAACACCCTGACATCAACTTCCCTCATACTGCTGAACGCTCCGCCGCCAACCGCGGCCGCGGAAGGGCTATTCGCCGCTTCCGCTCGGGACTTTGGCCCTGGAACTAGCGGAGTCCGCGAAGGTACGGTCCGAGTTCCTCGGCGGCGGCGAAGACCCGACCGTCGGTGTCCCGCACTCGGCAGTATCCGTCGATGGGCAGAAACCGGTTCCGGGGCGTCGCCCGGGATTCCGCGAACGTTCGCGCCGGAGAAGAGATCAGCATGCTCAAGGTTCGGAACCTTGGCGACCACCCACGGCGAGCAGGCGGGCGTCGTAGGTCACCTCCCCACCGCTGCCGGTGTGTACGACGTGGCTGGCCCGATCGACCCACGCGAGGGTGTCGCGGACCAGATGGGCACCGGTGTCCGTCGCGATGCGCGGGATGGGGTAGCGCGGAACCGGACCGGCCGCGAACGGCTCAAGCAGGGCCAACGGACGGTAGGAGGGGTATTCCGCTGGGCTGAGGAGGTTACGTCCGCCTGGTCGCCGAGCAGCCTGCGCAAACGAAGGAGTCCTTCTATGCCGGCGACCCCGCCCCCGCAGATCACTGGGGCAAACCGCCCCACGCCCCGGACCATACCTGCATCGTCGTATCCCGTCATCAAACCGGACGAGCGTGGGACTTTCGTCCTGTCGCACAAGGGAGTTCCGGTCCTATTGCGAGGCGTGGGCGGTGCGAGATGGTTGTGGTAACGAGTTAAGGAGGCAGTCATCATGACCACGCACCGTCCCACCAGCCCGCCAGCCACTGACCACCCAGAGCTTGCCGAACTGCCCGGGTCGATGCTGACCCGGACCGCGTCGCAGGCCCTTGCCGTGCTCCGTGTGGCAATGGGGTTCGTGTTCTTGTGGGCGTTCTTCGACAAGACGTTCGGCTGGCACTACTCGACGGCGGCCGGCGTGAAGTCGAAGGCCTGGATCGACGGCGGCTCGCCTACCAAGGGCTTCTTGAGCAACGTCGAGGTGGGCCCGTTCCAGTCCTGGTTCCGCTCGATTGCCGGCGACACCTGGGCGGACTGGCTGTTCATGCTCGCCCTGCTCGGGATAGGGTTCGCGCTGCTGTCCGGCGTCGCACTGCGCATCGCGGCGGTGTGCGGCGTGGCGCTGATGGCGCTGATGTGGTTCGCCGAATTCCCGTTCGCACAGCACGACAGCACAGGGGCTCTGACCGGATCGTCCAACCCGCTCGTTGACTACCACGTCATCTACGCGATCGTGCTCATCGTCCTGGCCTTCACGTACGCGGGCAACACCTGGGGCCTCGGCAAGTACTGGGCGAAGCTGCCGCTCGTCCACAAGAACCGCTGGCTGCTCTGAGCACCCAACGGGCCGATGAGCAGGGCCGTGACCCAAGGCCGGGTCACGGCCCTGCTCGGCGGAGTGCGCCCACCCGCATGCCGTCTGTTGTCCCCGCAGTCGCGCTGCGTACCGTGCGTGAGAGGGACGCGTGAAAGGACGACGATGGCAGACCCGGACGGCCGGTTCGATCGAGCCACGGTGGAGGCGGCGCTGGCAGTGGCGGTACGCGCACCGTCGATTCACAACACACAGCCCTGGGCGTGGCGCTTAGGCCGCGACGGGCTGGCATTGCTCGCCGACCGCACCCGACAGCTCGAGGTGGCCGACCCGGATGGACATTCGTTGCTGGTCAGCTGCGGCGCCGCTCTGCACCTGACCGAGCTCGCACTACGCGCTGGTGGGTGGCGCGTGGACACCACGGTGTTTCCCGATCCCGCTGACTCGGATACCTTGGCAACTTTTCGGCCGGCCGGGCGCGAACAGCCCGATGATCGCACGCTGGCCGAGCTCGACGCCGCGCTGCATCGGCGCAGTGACCGCCGCCCGTTCACCCAACAGGAGGTACCGCCCGACACGGTCGAGACGCTGCGGGTCGCGAGCAGCGATCCGCGAGCGCGGGTGGACTTTCCGTCGGGGGAGGACCAGCGCATCGATCTGGCGGTGGCGGTGAGCTGGGCCGACCGCGTGGAGCGCGAGGACACGGCGTACCAGGCCGAGATGAATCGCTGGCTGCATGACCCGGATGTGCACGCGATGATGGACGGTGTCCCGGTGGATGCGATCCCCCACGTTCCCGCTGATCAACCCCGACACACGGACGTACCGTTGCGTGACTTCGAGGTGGGCGTGACTGGGGGACAGATGATTGAGCGGGACGTCGACGAGCGCCCGCTCATTGCAGTCGTCTTCACTGACTCGGATGCATCCCGCGACCACCTCCAGTCCGGGCGGGCGATGATGCGGTTGATGATCGAGGCCGATCTGCTCGGTCTGTCCACCTGCCCGCTTAGCCAGGCGGTCGATTTCGCCGCATTCCGCAGCCGCGTACAGGGCCTTATGGGCTGGATCGGCTACCCGCAGATGATGCTGCGGATCGGCTATCCGATTGCGCCCATCGAACAGCTTGCCCGCACCCCGCGCCGCCAGCCGGCAACGGTGCTCCAGGTCGCTCAGGACGCCTGATCAGGCGGATAGAGCAGGCCTTTGCCCTGGAGCAGCGGGGCCAGTGACGCTTGCGGACCGAGCGGGGGCGTTCGGCGTTGCCAGCCATGCAGGACGCTAGGGTTGAGGCCGCCCACGAGAATCTCGAGGAGCGACCGATGATCAGTGCGGCAACAATTCGACAGATCCGTGAGCTGGACAGCAGCCCGTTCCCCGTGATCTCGATGTACGTGACCGTGCCGGTCGATCCCCACGAACGCAATGGGTTGAGTACCCAGGTCAGCAGCCTGCTCGAGCAGGTCCGTCCTCTGTCCGAGGACCAGACACTTGATCACGACAGCCGGCTGTCCGTACGACGAGATCTCGAACGGATCGCGGACCCCGCTTTCGGCGAGCGCTGGCAACCACCCGCGATCGCGGTCTTTGCCTGCTCGGGCCAGAACTTTCTCGAGCAGGTGCAGCTGCCGCGACGCAGCCGCGACCGCATCGTCGTTGACGCGGCACCCTGGATCCGGCCGATGACCGCGATACTCGCCGAGTTCCACCGCGCGGTCGTGGTCGTTACCGACAGCAATTCGGCCCGGGTGTGGGAGCTGTACCAAGGTGAGCTCTCTCGCCGCGCCGACGTCGAACATCGCGCGTTGCGTAAGCGCAACTTCGCCGGGTGGCATGGGCTGAGCGAGTACACGGTGGGCAACAAGGCTGAGGAGTTGGAGAAACGTCATCTTCTCGACGTCGTCGAGATGCTCGACGGGATCTTCATCGACCCCAGCCATGAATTGCTTGTGCTCGGTGGCCAGCACGACACGCTTTCCCGCCTCGAGGCGTATCTGCCGAAGCGGCTGCTTAGCCAGCTAGCGGGCACATTCACCGTCACGCCGCGACCTGATCTTGACAGCGAGGTCCGGGAGCGGGCATCCGCAATCGTCGCCAACTGGGAACGCGAGGACGAGAAGCAGAAGGTGCAGGACCTGTTCACGCGAGCCGCGACGCGGCGGCCAGTCGCGATCGGGCTGCGCGAGTGCCTATGGGCGGCCACGTCGGGAGCTGTCGCTGAACTCTTAGTCCACGACGAGGTCACCGCTCCTGGCGTCGTCTGCCCTCAGGACGGATGGCTCGGCGAGTCGGGCAGCACGTGTCCGATCTCCGGGACGAGAACTCAGCCGAGCCCTGACATCATCGACGAGCTCACCGAGCGGGTGATCGATGAGGGCGGCACGATCGAGCACGTCACTCCCGACACCGAACTCGAGCCGCACCTCGTCGGCGCGGTGCTGCGGTTTCCCCTTCCACCATTCCCATAGCACCCTCAGGCGTGGCGGCGACCACTGTTCAGCGACACGGTGCGGCGAGCACTGTTCAGTGATCAAGGCGGCAAAGTGGCTGCACGAGCTAGCCAGTACAGCCATTTCGCCCTCCTGATCACGGCACCATGCCGGGGGATGAGCTTGATCACCGGCTGGGGACAGAGCGACGAGGGGCAGGCCCGAGTACGCGGCCGGAGCAGTCCGATGTCAGAGGGATTTCAGCAGGCCGGCCTGATGCAAGCCGCTGCGGGCGGCGTCGACGTAACCGTTGCGGGCCACGATGTCGTAGCGCATCGCGGCGAGCATGCGGGCCGAGGCGAAATCGCGGGCTCCGCGCGTTGCGGCGTGCTGGATGTACCCGAACGCCGCGCCCCAGAGGGCACCGATCGCAGCACCGACTGCGAGCAAGACGAACCACACCCCGCCGCTGGAGAACAGCGTGAGGAGCAAGCCCACGAGCAAGCCGAACCACGCACCACTCGCCGCTCCCGCGGCGGCTGCCCGGCGTTTGGTGAGCCGCCCGGTGACCCGCTCGACGAGACGCAGATCCGAGCCGATGATGTCGAGGTGCTCCACGGGGAAGCCGTCGTCTGACAGTTGGTCGACAGCGCGCTGAGCGGTCGCGTAGTCGTCATAGCTCGCGACCGTGTTCCACGCCGTGTAGGCCGGATCAAAACGCGGCTGCTGGGCCGTAGAGAGCGTGTTCGCCGCCGTCATGGTGAGCCTCCTTGCAGGTCGTACCACTGTCAGGGTGGGCGCTCACGCTGTGTGCTTGCCCGGTGACGTCTGTGCGCGACCTGGGTGTCCAAATCGTTAGCAGCAGCGATGAATTTTCCGTCGCCCGATCGTCGTAGGGTCATGACACTCGATTCGGGAGGCGTGATGGGCGACGTACGGGTTCTTGTCGGCACTCGGAAGGGCGCCTTCGTCCTAACGTCGGACGAGCGGCGGCAGAACTGGGATGTCGGCGGGCCGCACTTCCCAGGCTGGGAGGTGTACCACGTAGCCGGCTCGCCGGCCGACCCCAACAGGCTGTACGCCTCGCAGACCAGTAGTTGGTTCGGCCAGGTCATTCAGCGCTCCGACGACGGGGGGAGCACCTGGGAGCCGGTCGGCAACGAGTTCACATACGCCGGCGTGCCGGGCACGCATCAGTGGTACGACGGGACGCCGCACCCGTGGGAGTTCGCGCGCGTCTGGCACTTGGAGCCGTCACCTAGCGACCCCGACACGGTGTATGCCGGCGTCGAGGACGCGGCCCTGTTCCGGTCGACCGACGGGGGCGCCACCTGGCAGGAGATGCGGGGTTTGCGCGAGCATGGCTCGGGGGCGCAGTGGCAACCCGGGGCCGGCGGGATGTGCCTGCACACAATCATTCAGGATCCGCAGAATGCCGAGCGGATGTTCGTCGCCATCTCGGCAGCCGGCGTGTTCCGAACCGACGACGGCGGCGCGTCGTGGCAGCCGATCAACCAGGGCTTGCTCTCCGAAGGGATCCCCTCGGCAGCGGCTGAGGTTGGGCACTGCGTACACCGGGTTGCCATGCATCCGTCCCGGCCGGGCACGTTGTTCATGCAGAAGCACTGGGACGTGATGCGCAGCGACGACGGGGGAGACAGCTGGCAGGAAGTCAGCGGGAACCTGCCGAGCGATTTCGGGTTCCCGATCGCCGTGCATGCGCACGAGCCGGAGACGGTCTACGTCGTGCCGATCACCAGCGACTCGCACCACTTCCCGCCGGACGGCAAGCTGCGCGTCTACCGCAGCCGGGCCGGCGGCAACGAGTGGGAGCCGCTGACCGACGGCCTGCCGCAAGAAAACTGCTACGTCAACGTTCTACGGGACGCGATGGCTGTTGATGCCCTGCCTGAATGCGGCGTGTACTTCGGCACCACCGGCGGACAGGTGTACGCGTCGGCCGACTCGGGTGACCACTGGGCGCCCATCGTGCGCGACCTGCCGGCGGTGCTGTCGGTGGAAGTGCAGACCCTGTCATGATCCGCGTCGTGCTGCCCGCGCATCTGCGCCAACTCGCCCGCTGCGACCGTGAGATATCGCTTGATGTGGCCGCCACCCAGCGCGCCGTTCTCGACGCCTTGGAGGGTCGGTACCCGATGCTGCGCGGCACACTGCGCGACCCGACCACGGGGCGACGCCGCGCCTTCGTGCGGTTCTTCGCGTGCGAGCAGGACCTCTCCCACGAACCGGCTGATGCGCCGCTGCCCGACGCCGTGGCCGAAGGGAAGGAGCCGTTCCGGGTTGTCGGCGCGATGGCCGGCGGGTAGCCGCCGGTTAACGCCTAGCGGGCCGCCATGCGGATCGCGCCGTCCAGGCGGATGACCTCGCCGTTGAGCATGGGGTTGCGCACGATGTGTTCGACCAGGGCCGCGTATTCGCAGGGCCGGCCGAGCCGCGCCGGGTGTGGCACCTGGGCGCCCAGCGCCGCCTTGGCGTCTTCGGGCAGCCCGGCGAGCATCGGCGGCTCGAAGAGCCCGGGTGCGATCGTGACGACGCGGATCTTCGTCGCGGCGAGTTCACGCGCGACCGGCAAGGTCAGCGCGGCGACGCCGCCCTTGGACGCCGAGTAGGCGGCCTGGCCGATCTGCCCCTCGAAGGCGGCTACCGAGGAGGTATTGATGATTACCCCGCGCTCACCGTCGAGTTCGTCGGCCGCGCCGATGCGCTCGGCGACGAGACGGACGACGTTGAAGGTGCCGATCAGGTTGACCTCGACAACCTTGCGGAACGTGGCCAGCGGGAACGGCCCGTGTTTACCGAGCATCCGCGCGGCATCGGCCACGCCGGCGCAGTTGACCGCGATCCGCAACGGCCCGAGCTGCGCCGCGCGGTCGAGGGCGGCGGTGATGTCGTTCTCGCTCATAACGTCGCCGGGGGAGAAGGAAACCCCGAGGTCTTCGGCCACCTGCTCGCCGTCCGAGGTCGGCAGGTCGACGATCACGACACTGGCTCCGGCCGCCGCGAGCGCCTCCGCTGTGGCCCGCCCCAGCCCGGATCCGCCGCCCGTGACGAGCGCGACGCTGCCAGCGATCTGCACGCTGCCTCCTCAGGGCACGTTCACGCTTGGGTGGCGGCCGCCACACAGGGCGCCCGGAGACCGGCCACCCCACCCACGAGCCGGGAGGGATGGCTCGTAAGTGGGGCGCTACTCCATCGTAGGTCAGCCATTCGTGACTCGCCGCCCAGGCCGGGCGTCGAGGGCTAACTCACAGGAGGGAGTCGAGGCTTGCTGCCCACTGCCTGACGATGCCACGCCGGCGCTTCGAGTCGTCGGTGAGCAGGTTGGCCAGGCCCAGCCCGCGAGCCATGTCGAGCAACCCCTGGACGGTCTCGCGCACGCCGGAGCGCGACTCGTTCGCGCCCAATAGCTCGACCGCGATGGCATGCGTCTCGCGGGCCAGGCGCGCCTCGAGCGGCACGAGCTGCGCGCGCAACGCCTCGTCGGCCGCCGCCTGCACCCACATCTGCAAGGCGGCCCGGAAGAGCGGTCCCGTGTAGCAGCTGACGAGCATCTCGACGACGGCCTCGGTGTGACGGGCGCCGCCCGGCAGCTCAGCACCGCGGCGGCGCACCTCGGCGAGACGAATGTCGGCCATGTAGTCCAGCGCGGCGGTGAACAGGTCCTCGCGGGTCGGGAAGTGATGCTGGGCGGCCCCTCGGGAGACTCCCGCGTGCTCGGCGACGACGGCGACAGTCGTGCGCGCCCAGCCCAGCTCGGCCAGGCGGTCCAGGGCGGATTCAAGAAGGCGTTGCCGCGTCGCCCGGCTGCGGTCCTGCTGCGGCTGGCGCAGGTTTACAACGCCCATCGTGGCGGGCGCTTGTCGAGGAACGACGCCATGCCCTCGCGCGCGTCGTCCGAGGCGAACAGCCGCGCCGACTGCTCGGCGAGGGCATCGGCGTTGGCGAACGTGACAGCCTGCGTGGTGAGCGGCTTGGTCTCGCGCAAGCCCTGCGGCGATGCCTTGCGTAGGGCGTCGAGTAACGCGTTCGTGGCGATGTCGATGTCGTCGACCGCCTGCGTGATCAATCCGATCTGGGCAGCGGTCGGGGCATCGAATATCTCACCGGTCAGGTAGTAGCGGCTGGCGGCTCGGGCGTTCAGCCGGGGCAGCGTGGTCAACGAGATCATCGCCGGGGCCAATCCGAGGCGGACCTCGGAGAAGGCGAATGTGCTGGCCGGCCCGGCGAACACGATGTCGCAGGCGCCGACGAGTCCCATGCCGCCGGCCCGGACGTGCCCGTCGATGCTTCCAACCACCGGCTTGGGCAGCTCGACGATCTGCCTGAGCAGCGCGATGACCCGCGACGTGTCCACGCCCTGGCGGGCCTCACCGAGATCCGCGCCCGCGCAGAACGTACCGCCGGTGTGGGTGAGTTCCACGATCCGCACCTCGGGATCGGCGGTCGCGTCGGCTAGGCGCTGTTCGAGTTCGGACATCAGCGCCGCCGACAGTGCGTTGCGGTTGTGCGGTGAATCGAGGGCGACGCGCGCGGCGCCCCTGTCGAGGCCGTACTGCACCAGGGTGCCCATCAGTACGACCTCGGCAGGCCAAGGGTGTTCTGCGCCACAAAGTTCAGGATCATCTCGCGGCTGACCGGCGCGATGCGGGCGACTCGTGATGCGGCGAGCAGCCCACCCAGCCCGTACTCGTTGGCCAGCCCGTTGCCGCCGTGCGACTGGACGGCCTGGTCGACGGCCCGCGCACCTGCCTCGGCGGCGGCGTACTTTGCCATGTTGGCGGCCTCGCCCGCGCCCACATCGTCGCCGTCGTCGTACAGCGTGGCTGCCTTTTGCATCATCAGCTTGGCCAGCTCCAGCTCGATCTTGACCTGGGCCAGCGGGTGGGCGAGGCCCTGATGAGCGCCGATGGGCTGGCCCCAGACCTCGCGGGTGCTGACGTACTTGACAGCCCGGCTGAGGGCATAGCGTCCCATGCCGATGGAAGAGGCGGCGGCCATGACCCGCTCAGGATTCAGCCCGGCGAACAGCTGCATGAGTGCAGCGTCCTCGGCGCCTACCAGGGCGTTCGCCGGCAGGCGGACGTCGTCCAAGAACAGCATGAACTGTTTGTCGGGCAGGGCGAGGTCCATGTCGATGGGCCGGTACTCCAACCCGCCGGCATCCGTCGGCACCACGAACAGCGCAGGCTTGAGCTTGCCCGTGCGGGCGTCCTCCGTGCGTGCGACGATGAGCACGGCATTGGCCTCGTCGACGCCGGAGATGAACGCCTTGCGCCCCGTGATGATCCAGTCGCTGCCGTTTCGGCGGGCGGTTGTCGTGATCTTGTGCGAGTTGGAACCCGCGTCGGCCTCGGTGATCGCGAACGCCATGATCGTCGAGCCGTCGGCGATGCCGGGCAACCAGTGCTCTTGCTGATCGTCAGTACCGAAGCGCGCGATGATCGTGCCGCAGATGGCCGGCGATACCACCATCATCAGCAGCGCGCTCCCGGCGGCGCCGAGCTCTTCGAGTACGAGCGAGAGCTCGTACATGCCGCCGCCCCCGCCGCCGTACTGCTCGGGCAGGTTCACTCCGAGGAAGCCGTGCTTGCCGGCCTCGCGCCACAGCTCGTCTAAATGTTCACCTTGGCGGACCTGTTTGCGGACGTACTCGCGCCCGTAGTGACTGGCTAGCTCGGCAACCGCCGCGCGCAGCGCCCGCCGCTCGTCGCTTTCGACAAAGCTCATAGCCGCTCCTTCTCGGGGTGGACGACCGCCAGTACGGCGCCGACGTCGACTTGTTGTCCGGCTCGGACGGGGAGGTCGGCGACGATGCCGCTCGTCGGGGCGGCGATTGCGTATTCCATCTTCATGGCCTCCAGCCAGAGCAGGGACTCGCCGCGCCGCACGTCCTGGCCGGGCTGAACGGCGACGCGCACCACGGTTCCCGGCAGGGGCGCGACCAGCGATCCGGCGGCCAGCTGCACGGTCGGATCGGGGAAGCGATCGGTCGGGACGAGCATGACCGCGCCGAGCGCCGAGTCGACGCAGACCATTCCGGGGTAGGTGGCGACCTCGAATCGCCGCCGAACACCTTCGATGCCCAGCACGACTGTATGTGAGGTCGCCTCGACGAGAACCACATCTGGCCTTTCGGTCACCAGCCCGTTCCGGGTCAGCCGATACTCGACGTCGACGCCCTCGTAGCGCTTGCGCTCTGGTTGCGAGGGCAGATTGCGCCATCCGGACGGTAGTCCGCCCAAGGTCGTCGCGGCGGCGCGATTCGCCGCGGCGTCGGCCAGCGCGGCGGCCAACGCTGCTAGGTGCTTGTCGGCCGGCGCTTGGTTCAGGCCCGGCTGCTCCAAGAACGTGGTGTCGGTGTCACCGGCCTGGAACGCGGGATGCCGCAGGACATTGACGAGCAGATCACGGTTCGTGCGGGGACCGTGGATCTTGGCCCGGGCAAGCGCACTCGCGAGCACGGACGCGGCCTCGCTTCGCGTCGGCGCCCAGCTGATGACCTTGGCCAGCATCGCGTCGTAGAACGGGCTGATCTTCGTACCGTTGCCGACGCCCGAGTCGAGCCGGATGCCATAGGTTACCGATGGCTTGTTGACAACACTCGCCGCTGGGGCGAACTCGGTGACTACGCCTGGTACATCGAAGCGTTGCACCGTGCCGCTCTGCGGTCGCCAGCCGGTCGACGGATCCTCGGCGTAGAGGCGAGCTTCGATGGCGTGACCGCAGGGTTGTGGCGGAGCCTCCAGCCGTGCTCCGTCGGCGATGCGAAACTGCAGCCGCACCAGGTCCAACCCGGTCGCGCACTCGGTAACGGGATGCTCAACCTGCAGGCGAGTGTTCATCTCCAAGAAGAAGAATCCTCCCGATTCGTCGGCCAGAAACTCGACCGTGCCGGCGTTGACGTAGCCGATCGCGGTGGCCGCGGTGGCAGCCGCCTCGAAGAGTCGCTCCCGCAGGCCCGGCGTACGTTCGACGAACGGCGACGGCGTCTCCTCGACGACCTTTTGGTGCCGTCGCTGAATCGAGCACTCGCGTTCGCCGAGCGTCCATACCGTGCCGTACTGATCGGCGAGCACCTGCACTTCGATGTGCCGACTGGGGTCGACGTACGGCTCGCAGAACACGCGCGGATCACCGAACGCCGACGCGGCCTCTGAGCGTGCGGCCTCGAGGTGCGCGGACAGGTCCGCGAGCGTGCGGACGACCCGCATGCCGCGCCCGCCGCCACCTCCAGCTGCCTTGATCACCAAGGGCAGGTCGGCGGCGGTGATCGTCGCCGGATCGAGTTCCTCGAGCACTGGCACGCCGACGGCGGCCATGCGCTTCTTCGCCTCGATCTTGCTGCCCATCGACTCGATCACCTCGGGTGGCGGGCCGATCCACGTCAGGCCGGCGCCGATCACCGCGCGGGCGAAGTCGGCGTTCTCCGAGAGGAAGCCGTAGCCGGGGTGGACGGCGTCGGCGCCGCCCTTGTGCGCGGCGGCTGTCAGAAGGTCGGCGCGCAGATACGTGTCAGCGGGCGCGTGCCCGGGCAACCGCACGGCCGCGTCGGCCTCGCGGACGTGAGCCGAATCGGCGTCCGCGTCGGAGAAGACGGCCACGGTACCAAGGCCAAGCGCCCGGCAGGTGCTGAACACCCGCCGCGCGATCTCGCTGCGGTTGGCCACCAAGACGGACGTGATCACGGGCGGAACACTCCGTACGCTGCCGTCCCCTGTACAGGAGCGCTGTGGATCGCGGACAGGCACAGCCCAACCACAGTGCGGGTATCGCGCGGGTCGATCACACCGTCGTCGTAGAGCCGTCCGGAGAGGAACATCGGCAACGACTCCGCTTCGATCTGACTCTCGACGGCCTGCCTCATCGCCGCGTCCGCGTCCTCGTCGAACGGTGTGCCGCGGGCGTGCGCCGCCGCCCGCGCCACGATCGACAGCACCCCGGCGAGCTGCGCCGGTCCCATCACCGCCGATTTGGCGCTCGGCCAGGCGAACAGGAAGCGCGGCTCGTACGCGCGGCCGCACATTCCGTAGTGGCCAGCTCCGTACGAAGCACCCATCAAGATCGAGATGTGCGGCACGGTGGAGTTCGAGACCGCGTTGATCATCATCGCTCCGTGCTTGATCATCCCGCGCTGCTCGTACTCCTTGCCCACCATGTATCCGGTCGTGTTGTGCAGGAACAGCAGCGGCGAGTCGGTCTGGTTCGCCAGCTGGATGAACTGGGTCGCCTTCTGCGACTCGGCGCTGAACAGAACGCCTTGCGCGTTGGCCAGGATGCCGACGAGGTAACCATGGACGCGGGCCCAGCCGGTCACGAGTGATGGGCCGTACATCGGCTTGAACTCGTCGAAATCCGAGCCGTCGACCACCCGCGCGATGACCTCTCGCGGGTTGAACGGCACGCGCAGATCGGGCGGGACGATGCCGAGCAACTCGTCCTCGCCGAACAGTGGATCGCTCGAGAGGGTTGGCACCGGTCCGAGCTTGCGCCAGTTCAGTCGCGCGACGATGCGCCGTCCGATCCGTAGCGCGTCGAGCTCGTCGGCGGCGAAGTAATCGGCCAGCCCTGAGATCCGTGAGTGCATCTCGGCCCCGCCGAGCGACTCGTCGTCGGACTCTTCGCCGGTGGCCATCTTCACCAGCGGCGGTCCGCCGAGAAAGACCTTCGAGCGTTCTTTGATCATGACGACGTGATCGGATAGGCCGGGCAGGTAAGCCCCGCCCGCCGTGGAGTTACCGAACACCAAGGCGATCGTGGGGATTCCGGCGGCGGAGAGCCGAGTCAGATCGCGAAAAAGCCGCCCGCCCGGGATGAAGATCTCCTTCTGGGTCGGCAGATCCGCGCCGCCCGACTCGACCAGCCCGATCAGTGGCAGCCGGTTGTGCCGAGCGATGTCATTGGCCCGCAGCGTCTTGTGTAACGTCCACGGGTTCGACGTACCCCCGCGTACGGTCGGGTCGTTCGCCACGATTACACACTCGATACCCTCGACGACGCCGATGCCGGTGACCACACTCGCGCCGACCGTGAAGTCGCTTCCCCAGCCGGCGAGCGGCGAGAGTTCCAGGAATGGCGAGTCAGGATCGACTAGCAGCTCGATGCGCTCGCGGGGCAGCAGTTCGCCGCGTCGGTGATGCCGTTCGACATAGGTCGGTCCTCCGCCGGCGAGGGCCTTGGCATGCTCGGCGTCGATCTCGGCGAGCTTGGCCAGCATCGCGTCACGATTCGCAGCGAACTCGGCCGAGCGCGCGTCGACCGCCGTCCCCAAAACCGTCACCTTGCCCTCCGGCGGCACGCTGGCTGGCCACTCTGGGGTGCTTTCGGGGGGCAAAGTCGCCGCCGGGCGCCGCTGGGTTGCGACTTTGCCCCTGGGGGGCACGTTGGTGAGCCGCCGGGGCGTGCACTCGGAGGGCAAAGTCGTACTAGACGGTTCACAGCAAATCCTCCGGCACGTCCACCTTCCGCGAGCGCAGCCACTCGCCGAGCCCCTTGGCTTGCGGGTCGAAGCGCGCGTGGTAGGCGACGCCCAGCCCGAGCAGCCCGTCGATCACGAAATTCACGGCTCGCAGGTTGGGCAGCACGTGCCGCTCGATGGGAAGCTGCGCCGCCTCGGGCAGCAGCTGGCGAAGCCGCTCGACGGTCAGGGTGGACGCCAGCCAGGGCCACACGTTGGTGTCGCGCGCCCAGACGCCCACGTTCGCCGTGCCGCCCTTGTCGCCGCTTCGTGCGTCGGCAACCGTACCCAGCGGTACGGAACGACTCGGGCGGTCAGCAACCCGCGATGGCACGGGCGGTTCGTCCACTTCCTCGAGAGACTGCGTGGACGGAGCAGGTGAGACCGGCACACGGGTGGCATCCCACAGCACGGCTGTATGATCGACGATCTCGGCGTCGACGTATCCCGGAGTGAACACGCCATATGGCGAGGCATCTCCGGGCGGCGCGGTGAGATGGCAGCCCGGATAGCTGCCCAGCGCGAGCTCAACGGCGGCGTTCGAAAATGCGCGACCGATGCGAGAAGGATCAGGGCCGCGGACGACGCAACGCAGCAGCGCGCTGGCCTGCTCCTCGGTCGGCGCGTCCGGACGATCGGTGCGCACCAGGGTCCACTCGGCATCGGGCACATCGAGCTGAGCCTGCACCAGCGCCGCCTTGGCCTCGATGTCCAGTCCGGTCAGTACGAACTCGACCTCGTTGCGGTAGCCCCCCAGTGTGTTCAGCGAGACCTTCAAGATCGGCGGCGGCGCCTCACCCCGTACGCCGGCGAGCCGCACCCGATCGGGCCCCTCGTCAGACAAGGACACGCTGTCCAGCCGCAGCGTCACGTCCGGGCCGGGGTAGCGAGCGCCGGCCACCTCGTACAGCAACTGGGCCGTGACCGTGCCGCGAGTAACGGCTCCGCCCGTCCCCGGATGCTTGGTGATCACGCTCGAGCCGTCGGACTCGATCTCGGCGATCGGGAAGCCGGGACGCCGCAAGTCGGCGATCGATCTGAAATACGAGTAGTTGCCGCCGGTGGCCTGAGCGCCGCACTCGATCACGTGTCCGGCCGCGACCGCTCCGGCCAGCGCGTCGTAGTCCTCGCGCGCCCATCCGAAGTGCGCCGCGGCCGGGCCCACGACCAGCGAGGCGTCCGTGACCCGCCCCGTCACCACCACGTCGGCGCCGGCCGACAGGCAGGCGGCGATACCCCACGCGCCGAGGTAGGCGTTGGCGGCCAGGGGTTCACCGAAGCCCAGTTCGGCGGCTCGTCGCAGCAGGTCGTCGCCCTCGACGTGCGCGATGCGGGCGGACAGCCCGAGTCGCGACGCGAGCCCGCGCAGCGCATCGGCCAGCCCGGCCGGATTGAGGCCGCCGGCGTTCGCGACGATCTTGACGCCGCGCTCGAGAGCCGGTCCCAGGCAGCCCTCCAGCTGACCCAGGAACGTCTTGGCGTAGCCGAGGTTCGCATCGCGCGCCCGGTCGCGAGCGAGGATCAACATGGTCAACTCGGCGAGATAGTCGCCGGTGAGCACGTCCAGGGCGCCGCCGTCCAACATCTCGCGCATCGCCGAGAACCGGTCCCCGTAGAAACCCGAGCAATTGCCGACGCGCAGCACGCCTACGAGGCTCGCAGTGCCCGACCAGTAAATCAAGCATGCACGCTTGCTTTTTTTCGTTGAGTAGTGCGTTTCGAGTCGAGTGGTGTGTTACAACGCACCACTCGAACCAAAAGGCACCACTCGACTGGTGATCAGATCCAGGACGGGAACCACATGTGGTTGTGCCATTCGTTCTGGGTGAGCAGTCCGCCGGAGAACAACGGCCACATCCACACGAAATCGGCAATGACGAGGCCCAGGTAGATCGATACCGCGAGCGCGCCCCAGCGGCGGCGCCGGTCGGCGGCGAGGAAGGCGAGGTAGTTGCGGGTGCCCCGCACGGCTGGCCCGAGCATGACGCCCAGGCCGAGGGTGACTCCCAGGATGAGGAACGGCACGAGCGGCGTCATGTAGAAGAGGAACATCGTCCGCTTCAGATCGGGGAACCACACCAGCCATCCGGCGGCGAACGCCACCCAGACGACGGCGGCCCGCCAGTCGCGGGTGGTGAGCCAATGCCACGCAAGCCAGAGCAGCGCGGGGATAAAAGCCCACCACATCAGCGGTGTGCCGATCAGCAGGACCTCGCGGGCGCACTGGCTGGCGCCGCAGCCGTGAGAGCTGCCGTCGTAGTAGTAGTCGACGGGGCGTCCGAGCACGAGCCAGCTCCACGGCTTGGAACCGTACGGATGTGGCGAGTCGAGCGTCTCGTGGAAGCGGTACGCCGAGAGCGTGTAGTCGCCGAGCGAGCGGATGGGCGCCGGCACCCATCCCCACCAGAACGGCACCCGGATGCCGAGGGGCAGGTTGAG
>JBKPQM010000121.1:0-8668 GCA_046734095.1 Actinomycetota bacterium
GCACCACGCCTGATCCGCCGGCGACGAGCTGCACTGCTTCCACCTGGCTGGGCCGCCAGGTGAACCAGCCCCCGATCGGCCCGCGCACTTCGAGCGGATCGCCGACGGACGCGACCTGGGCCAGGTACGGCGACACCTCACCGTCCACAATTGGCTCGACCGTGATCTCGATCCGCTCGCCGGCCGCCACCGACGCGAGCGAGTACGAGCGCACGGCCCGGTACCCATCTGGCGCCGTGAGCCTGACGTCCACATGCTGACCGGCGAGGTGACCCGGCCAGCCCGGAACATCGAGGACGAGCGTGCGGGCCGTCGAGGTCTCGTCGCGCAAGGCCGCCACCGTCGCGACCCGCCACGGAATACCGACCGGCGACGACGGGCGCGGGGCCGTGCTGGCGTCGGCCGCGGCTGCGCTACTACGTTCGTCGCCCACCTCGCCGGGCGGCCGGTTCGTATCTGGCCCCGTACCGGCCGGCCCGGTGCTGGCCACGCTCAGTCGCCCCAGTACCGCTGCTCGCGCCATGGATCGCCGTAGTTGTGGTAGCCGAGACTCTCCCAGAACCCGGGCTGATCGTCGGGCATGAGCCTGATGCCGCGCACCCACTTGGCGCTCTTCCAGAAATACAGATGGGGCACGAGCAAACGCGCCGGGCCGCCGTGCTCGGGCTCAAGATCCTCGCCTTCGTACCGGTAGGCGACCCATGCCTGGCCGTCGCGGAGGTCCTCCAGCGGCAGGTTCGTCGTGTAACCGCCGTAGGAGTGGACGAGCGCGTAGTCGGCCGCCGTCTCGACGTGCTCGAGCAGATCGTCGAGCGAGGCGCCCTCCCACGTTGTGCCGAACTTCGACCAGCGCGTGACGCAGTGCAGGTCCACGGTGACGTTCCGGACGGGCAGCGCGCCCAGCGCGGCCCAGTCCCAGCGGTGCACCATGCCGGTCTCGGTCGTGATCGTGAACTCCCAGGCGTCAAGGTTCACCTTGGGGGTCGGGCCAGCCGAGAGGACCGGGAAGTCCCGGGTCAGGTACTGCCCGGGCGGCAGGTCAGCGCTGCTGTCTCGGCGGCGTCCGGTGAAGCCCGGAGTGACGATGCCCATGATCAGCGCAGGAAGTCGAGTAGCGCCCGGTTGACCTCTTCCGGGAACGTCCAGCCGATGTTATGCGGGCCGTCCGGCACCTCGATGAACGTCAGATCTTTGATCAGCCCGGGCAGTCGGCGCGACGTCGCGTCGATCGGAAGAATGCGGTCGGCGGTTCCGTGCATGAGCAGCGTCGGCACGTCGTTTTTCGGCAGGTCGGCGCGGAAGTCGGTCAACCACGAGTCGACGCACACGAGCGACGCCTTGGCCGACATGCCGGCCGCCACATTGAAGCTGGCCTGGAGCGCCTGCTCGCTGATGCGCGTGCCCAGGTACATGTCGGTGTTGTAGAAATTGTCGAAGAAGTCTTTGAAGTACGCGTACCGGTCGGCGCGCACGGCGGCCTTGATGCCGTCGAACACACTCCCGTCGACGCCCTGGGGGTTGTCGTCGGTCTTGAGCAGGAACGGCGGGATGGCTCCGAACATCGCCGCTCGGCGTACTCGCTCCGAGCCGTACCGGCCGAGGTAACGGGTGACCTCGCCGGTCCCCATCGAGAACCCGGCGAGCACGATGTCACGCAGGTCCAGCTGGGTGAGCAAGGCGTTGAGGTCGTCGGCGAAGGTGTCGTAGTCGTAGCCGATGCTGGGCTGGCTGGACGCGCCGAAGCCCCGGCGGTCGTAAGTGATGACGCGGTATCCCGCGTCGAGCAGCGCGGCCTCCTGCCGCTCCCACGAGTGGCCGTTGAGCGGATAGCCGTGGATCAGCACCACCGGGGAGCCCGAGCCGTGATCCTCGTAGTAGATGTCGATCGGGGCGGTGTTCTCCTGGCCGACGTTCACGTAAGGCATGGGTCGCTCCTCCTTCGGGGGATCGGATGGCGCCGTAGCCCACGCTATCGGCCACGTCGAGAGGACAAAACCCCAACAGACTTACCGCGGCTCGCATCTCCCGCGATGAACGCGCGGACCGTACTGATCCTGCGCGCTACCACCGGCCAAGGCGCACCGACAACGCGGCCAGGGCCGCCGCTCCAGCGGTCGAGGTGCGCAACACCGGCTCCCCGAGGCGTACCGCCCTCGCCTTGGCGAACGCCGTCAGCTCCGCATCGGAGAGACCCCCTTCTGGTCCCACGACCAGCACGATCTCGCCGTTCGGTGGCAGCGCGGCATCGGTGAGCGGCTCGCCGGCCGCCTCGTGCAGGACGAACCCCCTCCCGTGCTCGAGGCGGGCCGCGACGTCGGCCGTGCTGGCCAAGGGGGCGATCACCGGAATCCGGGCCCGCCGGCTCTGCTTGGCCGCTTCCGCCGCTGTCCGCTGCCACCTGGCCAGCGCCTTCGCGCCCCGGTCCCCCGTCCACTGCACGATCGAGCGCGCCGACGCCCACGGCACGATCTCGTCCGCGCCGAGCTCGGTGAGCAACTCGACGGCGAGCTCAGCACGGTCGCCTTTCGGCAGTGCCTGGACGACGGCCACGCGCGGATCCGGTTCGGGCACGAGCCGCCGGTGCCGGACACGTGCAGTGAGGCGCTCTCCAGCCACCGACTCGACCACACACTCGGCAACGCCGCCGCGCCCGTCGCTGATCAGCACCGCCTCGCCCACGCCGATGCGCCGCGCCCGGGCCGCGTGCCGTCCCTCGGCACCTTGCAGCACGGCGACGTCGCCGGCCGGCAACTGCTCGACCAGGAACTGCGGCGGCGTCATCGCCCGCCGAACGCGTCCCGCATCTTGCTGAACAGCCCGGACTTGGGCGTGATGACCGAAACCTCTTCGTTGCGCAGAGTCGCGAAGTCGCGAAGCAGCTTCTCTTGCGCATCGTCTAGGCGGGTGGGCGTTTGCACCTCGACGTGGACGTGCAGGTCGCCGCGGGAACTGCTGCGCAACCGCGGCACCCCTTTGCCACGCAGCGTTAGCACGGTGCCGTTCTGGGTGCCAGGCCGGATGTCGAGCTTCTCCTCACCGTCCAGCGTGGGCAGCACCAGGTCGGTGCCGAGTGCCGCGGCGGTCATCGGGAGCGTGATGCGGCAGTGCAGTTCGGCGCCGTCGCGGGTGAACGTGTCATGCGCCTGCTCGGCCACCTCGATGTAAAGGTCACCTGCCGGTCCGCCGCCCGGGCCGACCTCGCCCTGACCGGACAGCCGAATCCGCATGCCGTCCTCGATGCCGGCCGGCACGTCGACAGTGATCGTGCGCCGCGCGCGAACCCGGCCCTCGCTGCCGCACGTCGGGCACGGCGACGGAATCTGCTGGCCGGTGCCGCCGCAGGCGTGGCAGGGCCGCGTCGTCATTACCTGGCCGAGGAACGAGCGTTGCACCGACTGGATCTCACCGAGCCCGTTGCACACCTGGCAGGTGCGCGGCGACGTGCCGGGCGCGCAGCCGCTGCCGTGGCAGGTCTGGCACACGATGGCCGTCTCGACGCTGATGTCCCGGCGGACGCCGAACGCAGCCTCGGCCAGGGTCAGGTCGATGCTCAACAATGCGTCGGCACCCGGCCGTACCCGACTGCGCGGCCCGCGTCCACCCCCGCCGGTGGCGCCGCCGAAGAACGCCTCGAACACGTCGCCGAAGCCCCCGAATCCGGCGAACGGGTTGCCTGCGCTGCTCTGGCCTCCGGCGGGGGCCAGCGGGTCACCTCCGAGGTCGACGATTCGACGCTTCTCCGGATCGGAGAGCACCTCGTAGGCGGCGGTGACTTCCTTGAACCGCTCTTGCTCGGCGGGGTCGGGGTTGACGTCGGGATGCAGCTCTCGAGCCAGCTTCCGGTATGCGCGTTTTATCTCCTCACCCGTGGCGTCTCGGCGTACGCCGAGCAGCGCGTAGTAGTCGCGGACGGTTTCGGCCACGGGCAATTCCTTCAGTCGTCGAGCCGGTTGGCAATCGGAGGCCCCGAGTGCCAATAGTACGGACTCAGCCGTCGGCAATCAGTTCGCCGACATAGCGGGCGACGGCGGCCACCCGGGCCATGGTGTGTGCGTAATCCATCCGCCGGGGACCCAGCACGCCGACCGCGCCCAGCGCCTCGCCGACGCCGTATCGGCTGGTCACGACAGACGTCGATTGCAACCCTGCGTGCACGTTCTCGTTGCCGATACGCACCACGATCTGACTCGAGTGCACGGACTGGTCGAGCAGGCGCAGCAATACCACCTGCTCCTCGAGCGCCTCGAGCACCGGACGAATCGCCGGGAAGTCCAGGGCATGGGCGGTGAGGTTCGCGGTGCCGCCCAGCACGATCCGGTCGCTGTGCCTCTCGACGAGGGTCTCGAGCAGCACGGACGTCAGCGTGATGACCAGCCCGCGCAGTTCAGGAGCCACCGAGTGTGGCAGGTCGCTGACGATCTGCGGCGCCTCGGAGAGCAGCCGATCGCGCAGCCGATTGTTGAGAGTGGAGCGAAGTTCGGCGACGGCCTCCTCGCTCACCGAGGCGGGCAACTCGACGACCCGCTGCTCGACTCGCCCGGTATCGGTGATGAGCACGAGCATCATCCGGCTCGGATTGAGCGCGACGAGCTCGAGGTGGCGCACCCGGCTACGTGACAACGACGGGTACTGCACGACCGCGACATTGCGGGTGAGCTGGGCCAGGGTGCGCACGGCCCGATGCAGGACGTCGTCGAGGTCGACCGCGTTGTCGAGGAACATCTCGATAGCCCGTCGCTCGGGCGCCGACAGTGGCTTGAGCGATGTCAGCTGGTCGACGAACACGCGATACCCGGCATCCGTCGGGATCCGCCCAGCGCTGGTGTGCGGCTGGGCGATCAGTCCCTCCTCCTCCAGCGCGGCCATGTCGTTACGGATCGTCGCCGGCGAGACGCCGAGATGGTGCCGATCGGCGACTGCCTTGCTGCCCACGGGCTCGCTCGTGGCAATGAAATCCTCGACGATGGCGCGCAGAACCTCGAGCTTTCGTTCCTCGACGTTCACTGCACCCTCCGTCTGGTCAACTTCCAGCTTAGAAGTCGCCGAGCCGCAGCACGATACGCTGCCAGCGCACGAGAGGTTCGGCGCAACCCTGTGAGCGGAATGTGATCTTCAAGGCGGTCGGCAGCGGTCGTCCCTACCCGCCCCACGGCCTGTCCACGCGCGACTGGGCCAACGTCCCGCCCCGCTCGGTCCGCCTCGACCAGCTCGTCACGACCAAGCGCGAACTGGCGCTGGACAAGCTGCTCGACGAGGACTCCACCTTCTTCGGCGACCTGTTCCCCCACGCCGTGCAGTGGCACGGCGACATCTATCTCGAGGACGGCCTGCACCGCGCGCTGCGCGCTGCACTGCAGCAGCGCACGTCCCTCCACGTACGGGTACTCGACCTCGACCAACTCAGCCCCAACCGCTCGAGCGAGTAGCGCGGCACCACGCACGACTCACCCGAGCAGATCGCGTACCACCGCGTCGGCGAGCAGCCGTCCCCGCTGGGTGAGCACGATCCGCCCGCCGTCGAAGGCATCGGGATCGGCGAGCCCCCACGTAACCAACTGCGGGACCTTCTCGTGCGCGTCGCGGGGTACGTCGATCATCGACAGTCCCTCGCGCAGGCGGATGCCGAGCATGATCCGTTCCATCAGCCGCGCGTTGTCGTCGAGCAGTTCGCGCGCAGCGGCCGGGCTGCGCCCGGACTCGAGCAGCGCTGCGTACCGGACCGGGTGTTTTACGTTCCACCACCGCACGCCGCCGACGTGGCTGTGCGCGCCTGGGCCGAGGCCCCACCAGTTCGCGTCCTGCCAGTACAGCGCGTTGTGCCGGCAGCGCGCGGCGGGCGAGCGCGCCCAGTTCGACACCTCGTACCACTGGAATCCGGCTCGGGAGAGGGTCTCGTCGGCCTGCGCGTAGCGGTCGGCCAGCACGTCGTCGTCGGGCGCGGGTAGGACGCCCTGGGCCACCTGCCGGGCCAGCGCCGTACCTTGCTCGACGACCAGCGCGTACGCGCTGACGTGGTCGGGTCCGGCGGCAATCGCGGCGTCCAGGGACGCCTGCCAGTCGGTCTCGGTTTCGTAGGGGGCACCGTAGATCAGGTCGAGGTTGACGTGCTCGAAGCCCGCGGCGTGCGCCTCGGCGACGGCCTCCTCGGGACGCCCGGGACTGTGCTGGCGGTCGAGTACTTCCAGCACCCGGGGCACGGCCGACTGCATGCCGATCGATACCCGCGTGAAGCCGGCGTCGCGCAGCCGGGCGAAGTATCCAGGCGTCACCGATTCCGGGTTGGCTTCCGTCGTGATCTCGACGTCCTCGGTGAGACCGAACAGGTCACCGATCTCGCGGACGACGAGAGCCAGGTGGTCAGCTGGCAGCACGGTAGGGGTGCCGCCGCCGAAGAAAATCGTCGACGCTGGTGGTACGTCGCCGCGCAGCACGTGACGCGCCAAGTGCAGTTCCATGAGGACGGTGTCCGCGTAGCCGCCTCGGCTCACGCTCGGCCCGAGTTCGGCGGCCGTGTAGGTGTTGAAGTCGCAGTATCCGCAGCGGGCGGCGCAGAACGGCACATGGACGTAGACGCCGAACGGTCGCTCGGGCAGCTCGTCCAGTGCGGGATTTGGCAGCCGGCCGTCGCGGGGCGGCGGGTCACCGGCAGGTAGCGCAGGGGGCACCCGTCCAGTGTTAATCAGAGGACACCCCGGCGCGGGTAGCGACCCACGCGCAGCGGGCGGTCTGATCCTGCCGTCTGCTCTTCGGCGACGGTAAGTGCGTCCATGACGTCCTCGGGCAGGCCCCCGGCGGGAAGGTGCAGCACCACCGCTCCGCGCGGCAACCAGGACAGGTCACGCAGGACGTCGATCAGGCCGTCGAGGTTCGCCGCCGCCCAGTTCGGGGCATCGATCGCCGCGTAGATCGCCCGGATCGCCTCCCGCTTACCCGTCGCCGGCGCGACATACCGGTCAATCATGGGCGCGAGCGCTCATCGGGGGTCCACGCGCAGGAACGTCTCGTAGTGGTCGGGCGTGTAGTAGTACTCGCCGTTCTTGCCGGTGATGATCCGCCGGGCTCCTCGATCCGGTGCGCCGGGCGTGGGGACCGTGTATTCGCGGTAATAGCCGCCGGGTTCGTCGGGCAGCCGGTGTTCGGCGTTGTTGAAGATCTCGCCGTCCTGCCGGTAGGGGTACGGACCGCCGGCCTGGATGAGGTGCACCGTTTCGGCCGCTTCAGCGGGCAGCGTCGAGAGCGCCACCGTGCCGCTGCGCAGTCCCGCGTGATGATCGTCTCCGCGCGCGGCGTTGATCGCATATCCGATGCCGAGCGCTGCGACCAGCACGATGAGCGCGATCTGCGGGCGGCGCAGTCGGCGCACCCGACGCAGGGGGGACGGCACGACAGGACTCTAATGCGCTGTGCTTCCATCAAATGATGAGCTCTCTTATCGCGCAGACGATCACTATCACCGGCGACGGCGGGGACCAGATCGAGGCCTACGAGGCTCGGCCGCTCGACCAGCAGCGCCGCGGCGGCATGGTCGTCATCCACCACCTGCCCGGCTACGACCGTGCGACGAAGGAGTTCGTGCGTCGCTTCGCCGAACTGGGCTATGACGCCGTGTGTCCCAACTTGTTCTCCCGTGAGGCGCCCGGCGCCGATCCGGACGACGCGGCGGCCGTCGCCCGGGCTCGTGGCGGCGCTCCGGACGACCGCGTCGTCGGCGACGTCGCCGGCGCGGCCGCGTATCTGCGGGCGCTGGACACATCGAACGGCAGGGTCGGCGTCATCGGCTATTGCTCGGGTGGCCGTCAGGCAGTCCTCGTCGCCTGCAGCATCCCGCTGGACGCCGCGATCGATTGCTACGGCGCGTTCGTCATCGGCGACTCCCCCGCCGGCTACCAGGTGAAGATGACCAACCTCGAGGGCAAGCTGCCGTCGCTGAGTTGCCCGCTGCTCGGCCTGTTCGGCAAGGACGACCAGCATCCCTCGCCGGCCGAAGTCGCGCGCCTGGAGGACCTCCTCCGCGAGAACGGCAAGACCTTCGAGTTCCACAGCTACGACGGTGCCGGGCACGCGTTCTTCGCCCCCGACCGGCCGTCCTACCGGGTCGAGGCGGCCACGGACGGCTGGGACCAGATCGCCGAATTCCTCAACCGCTACCTGTCGTAAGGAACGTCATGTGCACCTACATCACCGAAGCGATCAGCGTCGCCGGTAGCGGCAAGGGAGCCGACGGGTGGTTTCGGGTCACCGACGCCACCGTGTATTTCGACCACCCCGTGCACGCGTTAGCGGACCACACGCTCAACATCGACTTCGCGAACCCGGCTCGCGGCGCCGGCGCGCGGGTCGCGGTCGAGCTGACGGCCGACTCGGCGCGGGCGCTGGTCGCCGCCATCGAGGCGTCGCTTGCGGCCGCGCCGGCCGATCTCACGACGTAGTGGGCCCGATATTCACCAACCAGGGGACACCGAACTTGTCGGTGCACATCCCGAACGTGTCGCCCCACGGAGCGACCTCCAGCGGCATCGCGACCGTCCCGCCGGCCGAGAGCTTGTCCCAGTAACCACGCAGTTCGGCTTCGTCGTCGCCGCTCAACGAGACCGAGAAGTTCGTGCCCGGCGTGTACTCCATGCTGTTGGGCGTGTCGGCTGCCATTAGCGTCAGGCCGGTGTCGGTC
>JBKPQM010000122.1:0-7346 GCA_046734095.1 Actinomycetota bacterium
GCCCGCGTCGACGAGGTACGAGCATGACGTTCGACGTGATCACAATGGGCCGCGTGGGTGTCGACCTGTATCCACTTCAGGTCGGTGTCGGACTCGAGGACGTCGCGTCGTTCGGGAAGTTCCTCGGCGGCAGCGCGACAAACGTCGCCGTGGCGACCGCCCGGCACGGACGGCGCGTCGCGGTGATCACGCGCACTGGCCAGGATCCGTTCGGGCGCTTCGTACGCCGTGAGTTACGTCGTCTCGGCGTGGACGATCGGTACGTCAGCGCCGTCGCCGATCTACCGACCCCGGTGACGTTTTGCGAGATCTTCCCGCCCGACGACTTTCCCCTTTACTTCTATCGCTTTCCCAAAGCGCCGGACTTGGTGATCAACGCGGATGAACTCGATCTTGACGCGATCCGCGAGGCCGGCGTCTTCTGGGCGACCGTGACCGGCCTGTCCCAAGAGCCCAGCCGAGAAGCGCATCACGTGGCCTGGGGGGCGCGAGCGCGCGTGCCACTTACGGTCCTCGACCTCGACTACCGGCGGATGTTCTGGCCGTCCCGCCAGGCGGCCCGCGCCGAAGTGGCGAGGGCGTTGCCGCACGTTACCGTCACGGTCGGCAACCTCGACGAATGCGAGACGGCGGTCGGCGAACGCGAGCCGATGCGGGCGGCCGAGGCCCTGCTCGACACCGGCGTCGAGCTCGCCGTCGTCAAGCAGGGCCCGAAAGGCGTGCTGGCGCGCACCCGCGACGAGGTGGTCGAAGTGCCACCCACGCCGGTCGATGTCGTGAACGGCCTCGGCGCCGGCGACGGTTTCGGCGGCGCACTGTGCCACGGCCTGCTGGCCGGCTGGCCCCTGGAACGGACCGTGCGCTATGCAAACGCCGCCGGCGCGATCGTGGCGTCCCGGCTCGAGTGTTCGACCGCGATGCCGACACCGGCCGAGGTGGAGGCGCTGGGCGATTCCGGCCTCGGAGCCGGCGATGCCTGACTTCGAGCGGCTGCACGACCGGCGCGCGCATCACCCGGCGGCGGTGGCCGAGGCGGCGTCTCGAAAGCGGGGCGCCCGGCTGAACCCCGACGACCGGCTGATGATCGTCGCCGCCGACCACCCTGCCCGGGGCGCCCTCGGCGTGCGCGGGGTCGCCGACGCGATGGCCGATCGCTATGACTTACTGCGCCGCCTGGTGATCACATTGGAACGTCCCGGGGTGGACGGCGTGCTCGGCACACCCGACATCATCGAGGACCTGCTGCTACTCGGCGCGCTGGAGCGCAAGATCGTCATCGGGTCGATGAACCGCGGTGGCTTGCAGGGTGCGACGTTCGAGCTCGACGACCGGTTCACCGGCTACGACGCGGCGACGCTCGACGCCATGGGTTTCGACGGTGGCAAGATGCTCGCCCGCATCGACCTGAGCGATGCCTACTCGGTCGCTACGCTCGAGTCGTGCGGGCGCGCGATCACCGACCTGGCCGGGCGCGGCTTGATGGCGATGATCGAGCCGTTCCTCGCGCATCGGGTCAACGAGCGGATCGTCAACGACGACCTGTCACCGGTGGCGGTGCGCAAGTCGGTCGCCGTGGTCAGCGGCCTCGGCGCGACGAATGCGTACACGTGGTTGAAACTGCCCGTCGTCGATGACATGAAACTTGTCATGGCGGCCACGACGCTGCCGGCCCTCTTGCTCGGCGGCGATCCGTCCGGCGATCCAGAGCACACGTACGCCCCGTGGAAACGGGCGCTCGACCTTCCGGGCGTTCGGGGGCTGGCCGTCGGACGCGCGTTGCTGTATCCGCCGGACGGCGATGTCGCCGCCGCCGTGGACGCCGCGGTGTCGCTGGTGCGGAGTGTGCCGGCATGAGCGAGGGTGCGAGACCCGGCTGGGTTCGGCGGGCCGTCGAGGTCATCAGTCCGGAGGATGCGGGCTGGGGGTATTCGGGCCTGCGCATCGTCTCGCTTTCGCCCGGCGGCGTATTTCGCCTCGACCCCGGCGAGGACGAGATCGTTGTGCTGCCTCTTGCCGGCTCGTGCACGGTCGAGGCTGGATCCGACGCCACGTCGCTCGCCGGGCGGCCGAGTGTCTTCGACGGTGTGAGCGACTTCGCTTACATACCCCTAGGTACGGCTCTGACGATCAGGTCCGACCCCGGCGGGCGGTTCGCGCTCGCGACGGCGCGGGCCCGGCGGCAGCGGCCATTCCGGTACGTGGCCGCCAAGGAAGTGCCGGTTGAGCTACGCGGCGCGGGTGCCAGTTCCCGGCAGGTGAACAACTTCGCCACACCCGACGCGCTCGAAGCCGACCGGCTGATCGCCTGCGAAGTCCTTACCCCATCGGGCAATTGGTCGTCCTACCCACCGCACAAGCACGACGAGGACCGCCCGGGCGCGGAGACCGTACTCGAGGAGATCTACTACTTCGAGGTCGCCCGCGACGGCGTCGCCTACCAGCGGGTGTACGGGCCGAACATCGACGTGCTGGCCGAGGTGCGTACCGGCGACGCCGTGCTGATCCCCCACGGCTGGCACGGCCCGTCGATGGCCGCGCCCGGCTACGACCTCTACTACCTCAACGTGATGGCCGGGCCGGGCGCTCGGGAATGGCTGATCTGCGACGACCCGGCACATGCCTGGGTGCGCGGCACATGGGCCGATCAGCCCGTCGATCCCCGGCTCCCCATGACGGAGGCACCTGCATGATGTTGGTTCTTGATCACGTTTTCCCCGCAAGTGGTAGGTACGGGGGCCGGCAACCGAGGAAACACGGGGAAAACGCGATCGCTGTTGGAGGGCTGGCGTGAGGTTGACGGTGGGCCAGGCGATCGTGCGCTTCCTGGCGGCGCAGCGCAGCGAGCGCGACGGCGTCGAGCACAAGCTGTTCGAGGGCTGTTTCGGCATCTTCGGGCACGGCAACGTTGCCGGACTCGGCGAGGCGCTACTGGAGGCCGAGCTCAGCGATCCCGGCGCGCTGCCCTACTATCAGGCCCGCAACGAGCAGGGCATGGTGCACGCCGCCTCGGCGTTTGCCCGGATGCGTAATCGCCTGTCGATGTTCGCGTGTACGTCGTCCATCGGACCGGGTGCCACCAACATGGTCACCGGCGCCGCCCTCGCCACGATAAACAGGCTGCCTGTACTTCTGCTGCCGGGCGACGTGTTCGCCACGCGCGTGGCCAACCCGGTGCTGCAGGAACTTGAAGATCCGCGGGCCGGGGACGTCAGCGTCAACGACACGTTCCGCGCCGTGTCGCGCTACTTCGATCGGATCTGGCGGCCCGAACAACTGCCCAGCGCCCTGCTCTCGGCGATGCGGGTGCTCACCGATCCGTCCGACACGGGTGCTGTCACCCTGGCGCTCCCCCAAGACGTCCAAGCCGACGCGCACGAATGGCCGGCTGAGCTCTTCGCGCCGCGCGTCTGGCGTGTGCCACGGCCGGTGCCCGAGCCCGCGGCGCTGGCCCGTGCGGCGGAAACCCTGCGGCGTGCCCACCGGCCGCTCATCGTCGCCGGCGGCGGCGTCATCTACTCCGAGGCGACGGACGCCCTGCGCGAATTCGCCGAGGCCAGCGGCATCCCAGTCGCCGAGACCCAGGGGGGCAAGGGATCCCTGCCGTATGACCATCCGCTCGCCGTCGGGGGGGTCGGCGCTACCGGCACCACTGCCGCCAACGCGCTGGCGCGGGAGGCCGACGTGGTCCTCGGCATCGGCACCCGATACGGGGACTTCACCACCGCGTCGGGGACGGCATTCCCCGAAGCCACATTCGTCAATGTGAACGTTGCGGCGTTCGACGCGTCCAAGCGGGCCGGCGTAGCGGTCGCGGCTGACGCGCGCGAAGCGCTGCGAGCGCTCACGGATGCTCTCACCGGCTGGACGACCGATGCCACGTACCGTGAGGAAGCGGCGCACCGAGCCGAAGAGTGGGACGCGACGGTCGAACGGGCCTACCACCTGGGCAACACGCCGCTGCCGGCACAGTCCGAGGTGCTCGGCGCCGTGAACGACGTCAGCGATCCGCGCGACGTGGTGGTCTGCGCCGCGGGCTCGATCCCGGGCGACCTGCACAAGCTCTGGCGAACGCGCGACCCGAAGGGATACCACGTCGAATACGGATACTCATGCATGGGCTACGAGATCGCCGGCGGCTTCGGCGCGAAGATGGCGGTCCCCGACCGCGACGTGTTCGTTCTTGTCGGCGACGGCTCGTATCTGATGATGGCGCAGGAGCTCGTCACCGCGGTGCAAGAACGGGTCAAGCTGATCGTCGTGCTGGTGCAGAACCACGGCTTCGCCTCGATCGGCCGGCTCTCGGAATCACTTGGATCGCAACGATTCGGCACGGCTTATCGCTACCGCGGTGAGGACGGGCGACTGAGCGGCGACGTCCTGCCGATGGATCTTGCGGCCAATGCCGAGAGCCTCGGCGCGGATGTTCTCAGGGCCCACACCATCGACGAGTTGCGGGCCGCGCTAGTAAAGGCAAAGGCATCCGAGCGCACCACCGTCGTCCACATCGAGACCGACCCGCTGGTCGACGCGCCCAGCAGCGAGTCCTGGTGGGACGTTCCGGTCGCTGAGGTGTCGGCTCTCGACAGCACCAAGCGCGCTCGCGCCGACTACGAGAAGCACAAGCAAGCACAACGGCCCTACCTAGGAGCACCGTGAAGACTATTCAGCACTGGATCGGCGGGAATCTCAGCATGGGCGTCTCCAGCCGTACCGCGCCGGTCTGGAATCCGGCCACCGGGGAGCAGCAAGCGCAAGTGCTGCTGGCCGAGAAAGCGGACGTCGATGCCGCGATCAAGGCGGCGGCCCAAGCGTTCGAGAGCTGGCGCGACTCGTCGCTGTCGCAACGATCGGCGCTGTTGTTCGCGTTCCGGCAGCTCGTGTTCGAGTACATGGACGAGCTGGCCGCGATGATTTCTGACGAGCACGGCAAGGTGATCTCCGACGCCCGCGGCGAGGTGCAGCGGGGCCTGGAGGTCGTCGAGTTCGCGTGCGGCATCCCGCAGCTGCTCAAGGGCGAGTATTCCGAACAGGTGTCTTCCGGTGTCGACTCGTACAGCTTCCGTCAGCCGCTGGGCGTCGTCGCCGGAATCACGCCATTCAACTTCCCGATCATGGTACCGATGTGGATGCACCCCATCGCCATCGCCTGTGGGAACACGTTCGTGCTCAAGCCCAGTGAGCGCGATCCCTCAGTCTCGCTGTACGTTGCCGAGCTGTGGCAGCAGGCCGGCTTGCCCGACGGTGTGTTCAACGTCGTGCAGGGCGACAAGGTCGCCGTCGACGCCGTGCTCGACTCGCCGGCCGTCGCCGCGGTGAGTTTCGTCGGGTCGACGGCGATCGCGCGCTACGTCCACGACCGCGCCGCGATCAGCGGCAAGCGTGTGCAGGCGCTGGGCGGGGCGAAGAACCATGCCGTGGTGCTGCCCGATGCCGATTTGGAGTTCGCGGCGAACCACCTGACCGCGGCGGCGTTCGGCTCGGCCGGCCAACGGTGTATGGCGATCTCCGCTGCCGTTGCGGTCGGCTCGGCGGGCGACCTGCTCGTCGACCGGCTCCGTACCAAGGCGGCCAGCGTCAAGGTCGGCCCGGGTCGTGACGAGTCCAGCGAAATGGGACCCGTCGTCACCGCCGAAGCGCGTGATCGAATCGTCGGCTACATCGACTCGGGCGCGAGACAGGGCGCGACCGTCGTCGCTGACGGGCGGCGCCTCGTGGTCGCCGGCCACGAGAATGGATTCTTCGTCGGGCCCACCGTTCTCGACCACGTCACCGCCGACATGGATGCCTACCGCAACGAGATCTTCGGCCCGGTGCTTTCGGTTACCCGCGTCGACACGGTCGACGATGCCATCGCCTTCGTCAACGCCAACCCCTACGGCAACGGCACCGCGATCTTCACCTCGAGCGGTGAGGCGGCGCGGCGGTTTCAACGCGAAGTAACCGTCGGCATGATCGGCATCAACGTGCCGATTCCGGTGCCGATGGCCTACCACTCCTTCGGTGGCTGGAAGGACTCGCTGTTCGGCGAGTCGCGCATCCACGGCCCGGAAGGCGTGAGGTTCTACACCCGGGCGAAGGTCGTCACCGCCCGCTGGCCGCACGTCGAGCAGCCCGTGGCGGCGAGCTACCACTTCCCGACCGCCACCTGAAAGGGGGAAGAGTTCCAGGATCTCACGATGGTTCCCCTTATGGCGATCTGGCGAGCGACTTTGCCAAGTCGGAGATCTCGCTGCTGGAGCTCACTCGGCTTATGGCCGGCGGCGCCGAACTCGAGGCGCTGGCCCACTCGCTCGAACGGGCACGGGCGAGGTCGGTTACGTCGGGCGTGAGCTGCTGCAGGAGACGGAGACGCTCGGCTGACCGGCGCTGAGGCTGACCGGCGCTCGGCCGACGAGGCCGACGGCGGCGCACGGTTACGGGTGTCGTCGTTGACGGCGATCGCGTCGGCCCGCCCGTCGCCGGTCACGTCGGCGAAGAACGTCCCCCGAGATCCGTAGAAGGCGCCATGAATCCAGTCCTCATACATCGCAAAACGCGTGGTAGACAGCCCCAGCCCCTAGCCCTACAGCCGTAGATCGTTACCTGAACCTCTGTCCGGCGGTGGCTTCGGTGAATTCGCTGCCCGTCGAGCAGGAACGCCCGCACACGGCGCGACTGAGACCGGGCGCGGTCGTCTTGAGTCCGTGATTGCGTGATCTTGGACTTGTGACTGAATATCGACCGCAAGTCCAAGATCACGCGCCGGGAGAGGACAGCTGGTCGGTGATGGTTCCTGCCGAACCCACGGAATATGGAAGCTCTACCAGGGATGATCAAGGCCGCGATAACGTGGCGGACGGCCGTCCAGACGTCGAAGTCACGAAGTCCGGCTGTAGTACTAGGTGAACGTACTGTCCAGGGTCGTTTGCGTTCCGTCGCCAGATAGCGCGGCCGCAGCCAACGGAACGTGCGATGTCGGCATCGGTAAACGCCTCGCAGGTCGCTGTCATGAGGGTATCCGCGCGGTTTGTAGATGAGGTCTGAACGCAAGGTAGTCGCTTACGTGTATCACACGGGCGCCCAGAGGCTCTACCTCATGTAGACACCAGTCAGTGCGCCGACTTCAGCGCCGGACGCGGCGCTGCTGGTCATAACACTGGCACGAGCGGCGATCCGTGCGCCAACTCCGCCGTGTGGGTAGCCGAGGGAAGAGGCGCTCAAATGACAATCCTCGCAATTCATCATCGCGTCCAAAGGAGCGCTGCGCTTCTTCTGTTGGCCATGGTGGCCATTGCGGTTGGGATGGCGCCCTCATGTACCACTAGCAAACGCCTGACCTGTAGTGGTGACCTGCATGAGCATAAGGG
>JBKPQM010000123.1:0-29925 GCA_046734095.1 Actinomycetota bacterium
GTTCGGCGTCGAGCGCGATCCCGCACGAGTAGTCGCGTTCAGCGATGCGGTCATCGCCATAGCCGTCACCCTGCTCGTGCTCGAGATCCACCCGCCGGACGACACCCGGCACCTGTGGCACAGCCTCGCCGCGCTCTGGCCGTCCTACCTGGCCTACGTCGTCACCTTCATGCTGATCGGACAGGTGTGGGCCAACCATCACGTCATGTTCGACCACATCCGTAGCGCCGACCGGGTCGTGCTACTCCTCAACACCGTGCTGCTGATGGACATCGCCTTCTTACCGTTCGCCGCTTCGGTGTTGGCCGAGGCGTTTCGCGACGGACAGGGGCAGCGCACCGCCGTCGTCTTCCACGGCATCACGTTCGAAGTGGCAGCCATACTGTTCAACGTTATTTGGTGGTACGTGCGTCATGATCGCCGATTACTGACGACCACCATCGACTCGGCCGGCGTGAGAGCCGTCAGCCGGCGCTTCCAGCTCGCCCTAGTCTGGATCGCCACCGGAACGCTGCTGGGCGCCCTGCTACCCGCTCTCGGCCTGGCCGTGATCGCAGCCTTCGTCCCGTACTACTGGCTGCCAATCGCCGGTGAGGTTGCCAAGGCGAAGCGTCGGCGTAACCGTGGTGGCCACGGCTAGTCGCAGCTGGCCATTAACTGCGATTCGCTACCGCCTTGGGGCGGTTTCAGTTCGATGTAACAACATCAGATGTCACACATGTGCCCCCGGCAGGAATCGAACCTGCGACCTACCGCTTAGAAGGCGGCAGCTCTATCCGCTGAGCTACGGGGGCCCAGCGGCAGGTTACCGCCAGATCGCGGCTGGCTGGGCGGCCGTTAAGTGCGGTGTGTCCACAGGCGAGGGTACGGCGGCAACGCGGTGCGGCCGAGCCGTTCGTACCGCGGAAGCTCAGGTTGGTTGCCGGGGGCTTGCACCGGAAGGCGGGGGCGGAGATCACGTGAATCCGCGGTGAGGCCGACGAGACTGATGATTGCGAGCAGTACGAACAGTCCCAGGAGCGCGAGGGCGAACATGGCAGAAATTGTGCTAGAGCAAATTTGCTGCCACGAGTGGCAGAGACGCCATCATGCATTGAATTTCTGCCAGTGACGGGGCATGCTGTGCGCCATGGCGCTGAAGTCGGTGGCTGCAGTGATCGTTCCCGGTGTGACACCGTTCGAGCTCGGGGTCGCGTGCGAGGGTTTCGGTGTCGATCGCACCGCGGACGGCGTCCCGGCCTGTGACTTCTCCGTGGTGTCCGTCGACGATGCGCCGGTGCCGACGCCGAACGGATACACGATCAGCACCCCGCACCGCCTCGGCGTCGCCGACCGGGCAGACCTCGTGATCGTCCCCGCCACGACGGAGCCGACTCTGTGGCCACGCGAACTGATCGACACGCTGCGCCGGACGGTCGAGCGTGGAGCGCGGGTGATGAGCATCTGCAACGCGACCTTCGCCCTTGGCCAGGCCGGTCTGCTGGACGGACGGGACTGCACCACGCACTGGCGACACGCAGCGCGCTTGGCCGATGAGTTCCCAGCTGCTCGGGTCAATCCGAACGTGCTGTACGTGTGCGACGGTCCGGTGCTGACCAGTGCCGGCTCGGCCGCGGGGCTTGACCTGTGCCTGCACCTCATCCGCGAGGAGTACGGCGTACGGATCGCCAATATCGTGGCCCGTCGCATGGTGATGCCCCCGTTCCGCGAGGGCGGTCAGGCGCAATTCGTCAACGCGCCGGTCCGGGCGTGCGCGGCCGACACGCTCGCCCCCCTGCTGGACGAGATCACCTCAGAACTGGCGACAGAGCACACCGTCGAGTCGATGGCCGCCCGTTCGGCGATGAGCCTGCGAACGTTCGCGCGGCGGTTCCGCGAAGAGACCGGGACGACGCCACACGTCTGGTTGACCAATCAGCGCGTTCATCGCGCGCGCGAGATGCTCGAGCGCGGCGACGATCCGATCGACAGGGTGGCCGAGCGCTCCGGCTTCGGCACCGCAGCCATGCTGCGGCACCATTTCACCCGCGTAGTGGGCACCTCGCCGGCCGCATACCGGCGTACCTTCCGCGGCTGACCCGCGCCGCGTACCGCCTACCGGCGACAGATTCCTTCCTCGTCGTCCACAACGACCCTCGCCGTCCACAGATCTCTGCGCGACCGCCCGCACTCGGCTGCTCTGCGATTCAGTGATCTCACGCCCACCGCGGGCGACCGGACACACAACCGGATCACTGACAGGAGCAACGCAGATGAACGACACGTACATCACGATCGTGGGCAATGTCGTTGACGACCCGAGGTCGCGCACGACGGGCGCCGGGATTCCGGTCGCCAGCTTCCGCATCGCGTCGACCTCGCGGCGGATCAACCGCGAGACTGGCGTCTGGGAGGACAACGAGCGCCTCTTCGCCACCGTCACATGCTGGCGCGCGATGGCTCACAACGTCGCCGCCTCGCTGCGCAAGGGCCAGCCGGTCGTTGCGACGGGTCGGTTCTATTCGCGCGAATACACCAAGGACGACGTCACCCGTATGTCTTACGAACTGGACGCTATCGCGGTTGGCCACGACCTCGCGCGTGGTACGTCCGAGTTCACGAAGGTCATCCGGCCGTACGCACAGACCTCGGTCGAGGTCGACGACGAGGGCATCCCCGCCGATTTGACGGACGAGCGCACTGATGCCGTCGGCTCACCCGTGCTGGCCGCGGTCGGCTAGGTGGCTGCCTAGTGCCGAATCGGCCTCGTCGGCCGGCGGTCGCGACGGGGGTTGCGGGCCGGCGAGGTCCTTGGGCTGGGACACTGGAGGGTGCCGTGGCGATGCCAGTTCGCCGCGGATTGGGATTTGAGCTCATTAGCGAGGACGGATAGTGGCGCAGTTCATCTACACCATGCGCAAAGTGCGCAAGGCATACGGCGAGAAGGTGATTCTCGACGACGTCACGTTGGCGTTCCTGCCGGGCGCGAAGATCGGCGTGGTCGGGCCGAACGGCGCCGGCAAATCCAGCGTCCTCAAGATCATGGCAGGGCTGGACCAGCCGTCGAACGGCGACGCAGTGCTGGCGGCTGGTGCGACTGTCGGCCTCCTTCAGCAGGAGCCACCGCTGGACGAGACCAAGACGGTACGCGGCAACGTCGACGACGGGGTCGCCGAGTTGCGGGGTTGGCTGGCCCGCTTCGAGCAAGTCTCGGCAGCCATGGGGGAGCCGGACGCGGACTTCGACACGCTCCTCGCCGAACAGGGCGAGCTGATGGAGAAGATCGAGCACGCGAACGGGTGGGAACTCGACAGCCGGATCGAGCAAGCCATGGACGCCCTGCGCTGCCCGCCCGGCGACGAGCCGGTCACCCACCTGTCGGGTGGTGAACGCCGCCGGGTCGCCTTGTGCAAGCTGCTGCTCGAGCAGCCCGACCTGTTACTACTCGACGAGCCCACCAACCACCTTGACGCCGAGAGCGTGCAGTGGCTCGAGCAGCACCTCGCAAAGTATCCAGGCACCGTGCTCGCCGTCACGCACGACCGCTATTTCCTCGACAACGTGGCCGAGTGGATCCTCGAACTGGACCGCGGCCGGGCCTACCCCTATGAGGGCAACTACTCGACCTACCTCGAGAAGAAGGCAGAGCGGCTGGAAGTCCAGGGCCGGAAGGATCAGAAGCTGCAGAAGCGGCTGCGTGACGAACTCGACTGGGTGCGTCAGAACGCGAAGGGCCGGCAGGCCAAGAGCAAGGCCCGCCTGCAGCGCTACGAGGAGATGGCGACCGAGGCCGAGAAGACGCGCAAGCTCGACTTCGACGAGATCCAGATCCCGCCCGGTCCGCGGCTGGGCAACGTGGTCGTCGACGTCAGCCACCTCGACAAGGGCTTCGACGGCCGCGTCCTGATCAAGGACCTCTCGTTCTCCCTTCCTCGCGGCGGCATCGTCGGCATTATCGGCCCGAACGGGGTCGGCAAGACCACGCTGTTCAAGATGATCGTCGGACTCGAGCAGCCGGATTCCGGCGAGGTCAAAGTCGGCGGGACGGTCAAGATCAGCTACGTCGACCAGACGCGCGAACGCATCGACCCGGCCAAGACCGTCTGGCAAGTCGTCTCCGACGGGCTCGATCACATCCGGGTCGGGCAGGTCGAGATGCCCTCGCGGGCGTACGTCTCGGCGTTCGGCTTCAAGGGTCCGGACCAGCAAAAGCTGGCCGGCGTGCTGTCGGGCGGAGAGCGCAATCGCCTCAACCTGGCCCTGACGCTCAAGGAGGGCGGCAACCTGCTCCTGTTGGACGAGCCGACGAACGACCTCGACGTCGAGACGCTGAGTTCTCTGGAGAATGCCCTGCTCGAGTTCCCAGGGTGCGCGGTCGTAATCAGCCACGACCGGTGGTTCCTGGATCGGGTGGCGACGCACATCCTCTCGTGGGAGGGCAGTGAGGACGACCCGGCGCGGTGGTTCTGGTTTGAGGGCAACTTCGAGTCCTACGAGAAGAACAAGATCGAACGACTCGGTTTCGAGGCCGCACGCCCGCACGCCGTCACCTATCGCAAGCTCACCCGGGACTAGTTCGCGCCATGGCCCGCTTCGTCGCTCGGTGCGCCATGCGGTGGTCGGACATGGACGCCTTCGGCCACGTGAACAACACCGCATACCTCGCGTATCTGGAACAGGCGCGAGTGTCGATGTTCTTCGACCGCTACGACGCGTCGTTCTCGACCGGAACGGTGGTCAAGCATCACGAGATCACCTACCTGAGACCGGTCGTCTACCACCCCGAGCCGCTCCGGCTCGAGTTGTGGATCGAGCAGATCCGAGCGGCGTCGTTCCGCGTGCTTTACGACGTGTACGACGGTGAGACGCTGGCTGCCCAGGCTTCCACCACGCTCGTGACGTATGACTTCTCGTCCGACCGGCCGCGGCGGATCACCCCGGAGGAGCGTCGCATCTTGTCCGTCTACGCCGACGAGCCGGTGGCGGAGCCAACATGACGGGCGCCGACGTGCCGAATCCGCTGGGCCACGCCCGACCGGAGCTGGCTGGCCTGGCGCCGCTGGCTCGGCGACTCGCCGCGCTCGATCCCGGCGGCGTGCTGCGGGTCCGGCTCACCTCGCGTGCCGCGGCCGCGTATGCGAGGTTGCCGTTCGAGGTGCTGGTCGGCCGCACGGTGCGGGTCTCTTGGAACGGCCCGCCGCTCGATTTCGCCGTGCGGGCTCGGGAGCTGACGAGCTGGATCGACGGCCAAGCCGTGGGGCCGCCGGCGCGGTGCGACGCCGAATGGCGCGGCGCGTTGCCGCCTTCAAGCGGGTGGCACCGTGTCGAACGGGTGCCGGACGCCGTGGTCCGCGACGTCGTGCGGAAGGGCGCGGCTACGTTCCGCGCGGCGGCCGGGCACGAACGCGTGCTCGGAGGCCGGCGGGTGCAGCCACCGTCCGAGGTCGCCGACGCACTCCTCGACTCCGTTGTGCTGACCGCGACCCATGGCGGCCTGCGCGCCGAGGTCACCCTGCGGACGATGAGCTCGCTGACGCGGATGGGGTTCCTGCCCCGTGACTCACACGTCGCCATCGATGTGTGCGGACGCTGGTCGCGAGTGGCCGCCGAGTACGGATCGGTGTATGCCGAGCGTCCCGGCATGGCGCTCGGCATCGTCTCGTAAGGCGCCGCTCGAGGTGAGTCGGCCGAGGCGCTGGTCGAGTCGCTGCCGTGGGACCTGGTCGAGCTGGCTGTGCCCGGCTTGACTCGGCGCGCCCAGACCAGCGCGGACTGGGCGGCCCCGCCCGGCGCTTGCTACACGAGGAGCCAGACTGCCGTGTTGGGAGGAAGCCAGCCGTCGGTCAAGGGTCCCGAAGCGAGAGCGACGTCTCCGGATGGCAGGGCCACTGGCTGCTCGCCCGCATTGAGCAAGAACTGGAAGCCGGAACCGCGGCGGTAGGCCAGACACCATTCCGGTGCGTCCAGCCAGGTGAACTCGTCGGTGCGCAGCTCCGGTGTCTTGCGGCGTAGCGACAACGCGTGCTGGTAGAGGGCCAGCATCGAATCGGGATCGGCCGACTCGGCCTCGACAGTCAGCGCCGCCCAATCGTCGGGCATCGGCAGCCAGCTCGACGGGCCGGTGCTGAACCCGTACGGCGCTGCGACGCCGCTCCAGGGCATCGGCACCCGCTCGCCGTCGCGCCCTCGATCAGTGTGGCCGCTGCGCTCCCACGCCGGATCTTGCAGCGCGGAGTCGGGCAAGTCGACGTTGGGCAGCCCGAGTTCGTCGCCGTTGTAGATGTAGACGGCGCCGGGCAAGGAAAGCTGCAGCAGCGCGGCGGCTCGGGCGCGGGCGACGCCCACCGCGCCACCGCCGTATCGCGTGACGTGCCGGATGACATCGTGGTTGGAAAGAACCCATGTGCACGGGGCGCCGACCTCGGCCATTGCCGACATGGAGCTGTTGATTGCGTCCCGCAGCGGTCCGGCGCCCCACGGAGCTTTGAGCAGAGTGAAGTTGAACGTGAGGTTCAGTTCACCGGAACGGGCGTAGCGGGCAAGCCGGCCGTCGTCGGCGACCCACGCCTCGCCGACTGCCATCCGCTCGCCCGGATAGGAGTCGAGGACCCGCCGGAAACCGCGCAGATACTCGTGCACTTCATCGCGGTCCGTCCGGACGTCATAGCGCGACGGGGTCGGCGTGTCGCCCCGCGGCCCCAGTTTCGATAGATCCAGGTCGGGCAGCCCGGCCGGCTTGGCCATACCGTGCGCGACGTCGATCCGGAAGCCGTCAACGCCGCGGTCCAACCAGAATCGCAGCACGCGGTCGAACTCGGCTCGGACCTCAGGGTTGTCCCAGTTCAGGTCCGGCTGCTCCGGCGCGAACAGGTGCAGGTACCACTGACCGTCGGGTACCCGTTGCCAGGCCGAGCCCCCGAACGCTGCCGGCCAATTGTTCGGCGGCAACTCACCGTGCTCACCGCGTCCGTCCCGGAAGAAGAAACGGGCGCGCTCGGGACTTCCCGGCTTGGCCGCCAGTGCTTGTTGGAACCACGGGTGCTGGTCGGAGAAGTGGTTCGGGACGATGTCGACCGTGACCCGCAGCCGACGCTCGTGGGCGGCGGCGGTCATCGCGTCGAAGTCGGCAAGGGTGCCGAAGCGCGGGTCGACGTCGCACGGGTCGGACACGTCATACCCACCGTCGGCCATCGGCGAGCGGTAGAACGGCGAGAGCCACAAAGCCTCAATGCCGAGTTCGACGAGGTAGTCGAGCCGCTCTCGTACTCCGATTAGATCGCCGGTGCCGTCGCCGTTACCGTCAGCGAAGCTGCGTGGATACACCTGGTAGAAGACCGCGGTGCGCCACCACGGCTGCTCGGAGCTCACTTGATTCATTGTGCCCTGTGGCACCGACAGCGATTTCGGCGTGGGTCAGCCCGCCGCAACGGTCAGCCGGGGGTGTTACGGAGGGAGTCGGCCGCCCGGGTGAAGTACTGCCAGAGCATGGCCTCGTACTCCTCGGGGAGCTCGAGCGCGTCCAGCGCGGCCCGCATGTGCCTAAGCCAAGCATCCCGAGCCGCGGAATTGATAGCGAACGGTGCATGGCGCATGCGCAGCCGCGGGTGTCCGCGCGTGTCCGAGTAGGTGGTCGGCCCGCCCCAGTACTGGATCAGGAAAAGTCGCAGCCGCTCGGCTGCCGGGCCCAGGTCGTCCTCGGGATAGATCGCCCGCAGCACCGGATCGGTGGCAACGCCCGCGTAGAAGGTGTTGACGAGCCGGGTGAATGTCGGCTCGCCGCCAATCGCGTCGTAGACCGTCGCCGGGCGATCGGGATTCGTCATGTCTTGCTGCGGCTGCACGCGCCTATTGTCCCAGGCATGACTGATCGAGCATCGACCGCACACAGCGCCGAGGGGCGCGCGGACCGGACGAACCTCACCGGGGCCACCGACGAGTTCGACCTGATCGTGGTCGGGCTCGGTCCAGGGGGTGAGGAGGTTGCCGAGCGGATGGCCGAGGCCGGCTGGTCGGTCCTGGGCATCGACGAGCGCCTAGTCGGTGGCGAGTGCCCCTACTTCGGCTGCATCCCGTCCAAGATGGTGATCCGGGGCGCCGAGGTGCTCACCGACGCCCGCTACGTCAACGACCTGGCCGGAAGCGCCGAGACGAATCCCGACTACGCCCCGGTCGCCAAGCGCATCCGCGACGAGGCGACCGACGACTGGGATGACCGCGTTGCCGTCGAGCGCTTCGAGAATCTGGGCGGGACGTTCGTGCGCGGTGCGGCCCGGCTAGCCGGCCGGGTGGACGGGGGCCGGATCCAGGTCGAGGTGGGAGATTCGGCCTACACGGCACGGCATGTGGTCGTCGGCGTGGGCACGGCGCCGGCCATCCCGCCGATCGAGGGCCTGGCTGACCTGAAGCGCAGCATCGACGGCCCGGTGTGGACGAACCGTGAACTGCTGCAGTCGCCGACTGCTCCGGTCAGCATGGTCGTACTCGGCGGGGGAGCAGTCGGCATCGAGCTCGGCCAGGCGCTGGAACGGTTCGGCACCAAGGTGAGCATCGTCGAGATGTCCGACCGCATCCTGCGTGTCGAGGAGCCCGAGGCGTCGGCGACAGTAGCCGACGTCCTGATCCGGGAAGGCATCGACGTACGCACACGCGTCAGCACGACGCGGGTAAGCGCCGGCGGCGACGGGGTGCTCGTCGAGTTGGACGACGGCACGATCCTCACCGGCGAGAAGCTGCTCCTTGCAGTCGGTCGGCGCTCCAACACGCTGGACCTGCGCCTCGACACGCTCGGCCTGGATGATGCCGCTCGGACCTTGGACGTGGACGACGGTATGCGCGTGTTGCGCGACGGCGTGCCCGTCGACGGGTTCTACTCGGTTGGCGACTCCACGGGACGCGGCGCATTCACGCATGTCGCGGTATGGCAGGCCCGGGTGCTAATCGACCGCTTCCTGCAACGCGACGACCTGTTCGGTGGCTACGAGGCGCTGGCGTGGGTGACGTTCAGCGACCCCGAGGTCGGGCGCGTCGGCCTGACCGAAGCGCAGGCCCGCGACGCCGGGCTGACCGTACGAGTGGGGACGGCGAAGATCCCGGCGTCGGCGCGGGGCTGGATCTACGGCAAGGGCAACGACGGACTCGTGAAACTTGTCGAGGACGCCGACCGCGGAGTGCTGGTGGGAGCGACGGTCGTGAGCCCGCACGGCGGCGAGATTCTCGGGCTGCTCACGCTGGCCGTTCACGCGGCGGTGCCGCTGCACACGCTCGCCACGATGCACTACGCGTACCCGACGCTGCACCGCGCCGTGCTCGACGCCGTACGTGAGCTAACCGCCTAGAGGCGCTAGGTCGTCGGCTCGTGGGGTTCACCGGCGGCGATGTTGAGACGGTCGAGCGCGTCCCGGATGCGCCGGCGCAACTCGCGGGCAGTGCGCCATTGCTCCAGCGGGCGGACCCGGACGACCAGCCGAATCACGGTCTCCTCGCGGGTGAGCGCTTCGACGCCTTGCACCTCTGGATCGGAGAGGAAGACCTCGGACCACTCGGGGTCGTCGTGCATCTGGCGCGCGACCTCGAGCATGGCGGCCGACGCCGGTTCGAGGGCCGTCGATGCCGCGATCGGCACGTCGAGGACTACCTGCGCGTAGCCCTGGCTCTGGTTCCCGACCCGCACGACCTCGCCGTTGCGCACGTACCACACCGTGCCGTTGATGTCGCGCAGCCGCGTCGTGCGCAGCCCGACTGCCTCAACCGTCCCGCTGGCCTGCTGGAAGTCGATCACGTCGCCGACTCCGTATTGGTCCTCGAGGATCATGAACATCCCGGACAGGAAGTCCTTGACGATGCTCTGGGCGCCGAAACCCAGCGCGACGCCGATGATCGAGGTTCCGGCCACGAGGGGCAGCAGATTGATATCGAGCTCGCCCAGAATGAGCAGACCAGCCAGGACGAAGATCGTGACCGAGACGAAGCTTTTGAGCACCGAGGCGATGGTCGCGGCCCGCTGGGTGCGGCGCTCGGACAGTAGCCCGGTCGACTGCAGGAGCGCGTTGGTGCCCCGCTTCTCCTTGAGCGGACGCAGAATGCGCGGCAGCCCGCCGTTTTGGACCGGTCGGGCCAGCCGGTTGATCATCCGATACAAGATCCAGCGGAGAATGAACGCCACCACGATGATCGCGAGGATGCGGGCCGGCGTCTCGATCAGCACCTTGCTGTGCTCGTCCACGAACGTCGGCAAAGCGTAGGTGTCCACGGCCGACCAGCCTGCCAGCCACGTGGACAGCCCGTCTAAGCGGCCGAATGTCCGGATTCGTCCCGGCCGCAACGCGCCCGGAGTGTGGGATACCGCGAAAGTTCGTGCGCGCACCGCTGTCGTCCGGTTGACTATGAGCGTCGGGACTTGGGCTCGAGGAGTGTGCCGATGCCGGGTGCGCTGGTGCTCAACGCGACGTACGAGCCGTTGTGCGTCGTGCCGCTGCGGCGCGCGGTCGTCCTCGTCCTGGCCGAGAAGGCTGTCGTTGTCGAATCCGGCGACGGCTTGATGCGCTCCGCGCGCACGTCGATGCCCGTTCCGAGCGTGGTGCGCCTATCCCGCTATGTGCGGGTTCCGTATCGCCGCGAAGTGCCGCTGACTCGGCGGGCCGTGCTCGACCGCGACCGGCACGCCTGCGTCTACTGCGGCAACCGCGCCGACACCATCGACCACGTCCGTCCTCGCTCGCGCGGCGGCGAACACATATGGACGAATGTGGTTGCCGCCTGCGCCAGGTGCAACCATCGCAAGGGCGACCGCCTGCTCGCCGAACTCGGCTGGCGCCTGGCCTCCCATCCCACACGGCCACCGGCAACGGTGGCTGTTGTTCTTGGTTGGGCCAAACGCGATCCTGCCTGGCAGCGGTATCTCGCGCTCGACTGGACGATCGTCACGCCGGTGCCGGCCTGACCGGCACCGGCGCCGTCAGCCGGACAGCTCGAGCATCCAGGTCTCCTCGACCAGATCGGCGCCGAAGCTGTGATGGGGCGCCGAGTCGACGAGCCCGAACCCCACTGCGGCATAAATCTTCCGCGCGGCGGTCAGGCTGCTCTGTGTCCATAGCGTCATCCGCTGGTAGCCGGCCGCCCGCGCGAAGTCGACGCAGGCGTCCACCAGCCGACGGCCGACGCCCAGGTTCCGCGCCGTGGGTTCGACGAGCAGCAGGCGCAGCTTGGCCGTGACGGCGTCGGCGCGCACACACATCACGCAGCCGACGCGGCGGGCGTCCAGATCGGCAATCCAAACCCGCTCTGCCGCGGGGTCGTGCGCGGCCGCGAAGTCCGCGACGATGCGCGCCACCAACGCCTCGTAGCTGGCCTCCCAGCCGTACTCGACGGCGTACAACTCGGCGTTGCGCTGCACGATCCAACCGAGGTCGCCCGCCACCGGCGGCCGCAGCTGCACGGAAGAGTTCGGTGCCGTCCGGTCGAGCAACGCTCGTACGGTCTGCAGCGCGTCGCGCAGCTGTCCGCGTGCGCCCGGCCCGAGTGGCTCGATCAGCCGGGAAACGTCGCGGTTCGCGCTGCGGTTGAGCGACGCGAACGCGGCCCGGCCCGCGGTGGTCAGCTTCACCACCTGTCGCCGCGCGTCGGCATCCGACCGGTGCCGGGTGATCAGCCCTTCGCTGTCGAAGCGGGAAAGGATGCGCGTGAGGTATCCAGCGTCCAGGCCGAGCTGACGGCGCAGCTCGACGACGTCCCGTGACCCGTGCTGCGCCAGCTCGTACAGGACCCGCGCTTCGGTGAGCGTGTACGGCGAGTGCAGGTGACCCTCGCCCAGCGCGCCGATGACGTTCGTGTAGTAGCGGTTGAATCCGCGCACGGCGGCAACGGTGTCGTCCACGCCGACCTCCTAATCTTTGACCGAGTCAAAGGGTATGCACTCAGCGCCCGGACCGCGACCCCATTACCCACACCGGCCCGGCGACGAGCCAGATCGCGAGAACTACGCCCAGATGTACTTCGAATCCGATCAGGGCCCGGCTGCGCTCGGCGTCGCCGATCATCAGCACACCGAGACCGAGCAGCCCGCAGGTGATCGCGCCGGCGAGGACTGCCTTGCCGAACTCGTGCCACTCGTGCCGCACGCGCTCCGGGCCTCGCCGCCGCACCTTGGCCGGTAGCGGACCTCCGGCGAAACGGTGCGCGAATCGGACGTCCGCCCAGCGAATGACGCTCGGCCCGAACACCACGGTGAAGCTGATATACGCCGCGGCCAGCGCGTGCGCCTGCGTCGCCGTCACCCCGCGCGCCAAGTCGGTCGCGGACAGCACGAGCAGTCTGAGGTCGGACGCGACAATCACCGGGGACCGCGGGCGAGCCGAGCAGCAGGTACCGGCTGAGCCGGGGCCGGCGCAGCAGGTAGCGCACCGCCAGCCCGGCTACGAGGAATAGCCAGAAGGCGATCTCGCACGCCACGATGCCCGCGACAATCACCGGGGCCTCCAGGTTATTAGCACGACTGTGTTACTTCCTATTCTAATACACCTGTGCTAGGAAAGGCCGATGCCGCGCGTCGTCGATCACGCCCAGCGACGCACCGAGCTGGCTGAGGCGGTCTGGCGGGTCATCCGCCGCGACGGCGTCGAGGGGGCGTCGGTGCGCGAGGTGGCTCGCGAGGCCCACTTGTCGATGGGGTCGCTGCGCTATTTCTTCGACAGCCAGGACGGCCTGCTGCGCTTCGCGATGGGCGAGGTGGTGAGCCGGGTCACGGCCCGAATTCAAGCCGGCGCCGCCGCTCGCGAGGCGGCGATACGGAGGGGCAAGACGTTCGACGTCGTTGTGGGCCTGCTCGAGCAGGTCATGCCGTTCGACGACGAGCGCCTGGAGGAGGCGCAGGTCTGGCTGGCCTTCGCCCCCCGCTCGCTCATCGATCCGCAGATGCAGGCCCTGCGGCGGGCGGCGGACGACGGGGTCCGCGACCTTTGCCGGCAGTGCCTGCGCGGGCTGAAGGCCGCCGGCCTCATGGCCACCGAACGCACCCTCGGGCTGGAGACCGAGCGCCTGTGGGCGCTCGTGGACGGGCTGACGCTGCACCTTGTCACGGGGCACACAACCCGGCGATCAGCGCGCCGTGCGTTGCGCAGCCACATCGCGGAGCTGGGACACTAGGTTCTCCGACGTGGCCCAGTTGCACGACCTGACGGCGTTGGACATGGCCGCCGCCGTACGCAGCCGTGAGGTGTCCCCGATCGAACTCGTCGAGCACGCTCTCGACCGCATCGACCGGCTTGACGATCAGCTGGGCGCGTTCGTCACCGTGACGGCCGACCTAGCCCGCGCGCAGGCGAAAGCCGCCGAGCAGCTCGCATTCGACCAAGATGCGCCGAAACCGGCGCTGCTCGGCGTCCCGACCGCGATCAAGGACCTCAACCTCACCAAGGGAGTCGCGACGAAGCTGGGCTCACGCATCTATGCCGACTTCGTGCCGGCGTTCGACGACTACATCGTTGAGTCGCTGCGTGACGCAGGCACGATCAGCCTGGGCAAGACGGCCACCCCCGAGTTCGGACTGCCCTGTTACACCGAGACAGACATCGGCCCGCCGGCCCGTTCACCCTGGGATCCCTCCCGCTCGGCCGGTGGCTCGAGCGGTGGAGCAGCAGCCGCAGTCGCGGCCGGCTTCCTCCCGTTCGCGCAAGGCAGCGACGGCGGCGGCTCGATCCGGATCCCCGCGAGTGTGTGCGGACTGGTTGGGTTCAAGCCATCGCGCGGGCGGGTGTCCAAGGGTCCCCTCGACGTAGACGCGACCCGGCTCGCCGCGTACGGGCCGCTGGCCCGCGCAGTCCGTGACGCCGCGGCCTTCCTCGACGCCGTGGCCGCGCCGCGTCCGGGTGATCCCGACCCACTGCCCCTTCTCGCGCAGTCGTTCCTGAGCGCGTGCGACAGAGAACCCGGCCGGATGCGCATCGGGCGCTTCGTCGATCCGCCGATCGAGGCCGAGGTCGACGCGCAGGTGCGCGATGCCTGGGCGCTCGCCAGCCGCCTGCTGGATGGCCTTGGCCACGATGTGATCGACATCGGCTCGCCGGTCCCGCGCGAAGCGGTGCCGGCGTTCGAGACGGTCTGGGCGGTGGCCGCGACCATCGTGCCGGTCGATCCCGCCCGCGAGGACGAGTTGCGTCCGCTGACTCGACATCTTCGGGATCGCGGCCGGGCGATCAGCGGACCGCAGTACGCGCAGGCGATTGCCACGCTCGGCCTCTTCGCGCGCCGGGCGATCGCCGCGACTGCCCACCTGGACGCCGTGCTCACCCCGACGCTTGCGATGTTGCCGCGTCCGGTCGGCTGGTTCGACCACGACGGGGACCCGGCCGCGGATTTCGAACGGCAGAAGCGGTTCACCCCGTTCACCGCGGCGGTCAATGCCACGGGACAGCCGGCTATCTCCCTGCCGCTGTACCAGAGCCGCGAGGGTTTGCCCATCGGCATCATGCTCATCGGCCGGCCCGCGGACGAGGCGACGCTCCTCACGCTCGCCGCGCAGCTGGAGGCGGCCGCGCCGTGGCACGACCGGCACCCGCCGATCTGGGCCGCCTGAGTGCGGCCGACGCGGCCTGGTTCGCTACCGTGTCGGCGTGACCATCACGCAGACGGCACTGGTGTTCGCGGGCATCCCGCTCCTGGTCATCGGGGTGTTCGCGCTGCTGGTGTTCGGCCCGGGCGAGATCCGTCAGCCCAACCGATACCGTCCCGGAAAGCCGTGGACGTACCCCCCCGTCTGGTACATCCCACGTCCTGACGCCTTGCCGCAATCCAGCGCCGAGCATCAGGCCATCACCGGGCCGTCCCGGCCCGCGATCGAGTCCAGCGAGTCTGCACCGACCCCTCGCGCCGTCGGAGGAGCCAGCGGTGAGTGGTGACTCCCGGCGGCCGGCTGCGCTGGTTGCCGACGGCCCGAGCTCCGGCCGCCGCAATACCAGCGACCCCTTCAACGCGCGACAACTCGCCCGCATCGACGAAGCTTTGACGCTGTCCAGCCGCGAGACAGGCTTGACGTTCTCGCTTTACGTCGGCGAGCTGCTCGAGCCGTCGCGCGCTGCCGCCGAGGGACTGTTCGAAAAACTGGCTACCGAGGTCGAGGACCCTGTCCTGGTCGCCGTCTCACCCGGCCAGCGGCGCCTGCACATCGTCACCGGCGAGGCGAGCGCACCCCGATTGCCCAATCGGGCTTGCGCGCTGGCCGCGCTTGGCATGCGCGCAGCCTTCACGAACGGCGACCTCACCGGCGGCATCGTTACCGGCCTGCGGATGCTTGCCGACTCAGCCGGCCGTCCCTGATCGGATCCGCCCGGTCATCCGGCGGCGGCGTCGGTGGCCCGCGCTCGCACGGCCCGCGCGACATCGGCCCGGCCCTCGCTCACCAGCCGGCGCAGCGCGGCCGGCAGCGTGGACCGGGAGAGGAACTCGTCGGCGGCGTCGAGCGTGGCCTGATTGATCGTCGAGGTCCAGGTCGGGAACAGCCCTCTCACGACGTTCTGGGCGAGCTCGCTGCTGCGCCGGCGCCACACGTCGGGCACCGTCGCGAAGTAGCGCGGCATGTAGGGCGCGACGAGATCGCCCTGCGTCGGATGCGAGAATCCCGCGATCACCGCCTCCTGCATCGCGTTGGGCAGGCTGTCGTCTTCGGTGGCAAGCCGCCAGGCCTCGGCCTTGGCTGTTGCGATCGGGCGAAGCGCACGCGTTGTGGCCGCGTGCCGGTGTCCGGCCGCCGACGGGTCGCGTTCGAGCTCACCGGCGATGTCGTCGTCGGTGGCCAGGCCCTGCGCGGCAAGTGCGGCAACGACGGCCCAGCGCAGCTCGGCGTCGAGCGAGAGCCCTTCGATAACGTGGTTTCCGTCGAGCAGCCCGCGAATCGCCTGTAGATGCTCGGCATTGCGGGCCGAGCCGAGCAGCGCGTGCGCCCAGGCCAGCTGATGATCCGATCCCGGCGGAGCCGCATGTACAGCCGCGAAGGCCTTATCGGCCATCGCCTGATAGCCCGTCGGCGCCCAGGCCGGATCGGCGTAGATCTCCAGTGCCCGCAGCGCTTGCCGGGTCAGCGACTGCAGCAGACCGACGTTCGCGTCGGCCTCGGCGCCGGCGAGGACCAGAGCCACGTAGTCGCGGGTCGCGAGCTCGCCGTCGCGGGTCATATCCCAGGCGGCCGACCAGCACAGCGCGCGGGGCAGCGACTCGCGCAACTGGGCGATGCCGCGCTCGCGCAGCGTCTGCAGACTGCGCTCGTCCAGGCGCAACTTGCAGTAGGTGAGGTCGTCGTCGTTGGCCAGCAACAGCGGAGGCGCCACTCGGCCGACGAGCTCCTTGATCGGAGTGCGTTCGCCCGTGACGTCGAGCTCGACGCGATCGACGCGGGCGAGCTCTCCCGCGGCGTCGTCGTAGAGGCCGACTGCTAGCCGGTGCGGGCGGATCACGTTCGAGGTGGCCACGTCATCGGGCGCCGATTGCACCAGCTCGAAGCGCGTGTAGCGGCCCTCGCCATCCAGGTCGTAGTCGGGCCGCATAGTGTTAATGCCGGCCGTCTCCAGCCACAGCTTCGACCACGACCCGAGGTCGCGCCCGGACGCGCCCTCCAGGGCCGCGAGGAGATCGCGGAGGCTCGTATTGCCGTAGGCGTGCTCGGTGAAGTACTCGTGCACGCCGGCCAGGAACTTGTCGGCACCTACGTAGGCGGCGAGTTGCTTGAGCACGCTCGCGCCCTTGGCATAGGTGATCCCGTCGAAGTTCACCTCGGCGGTCTGCACATCCGGAGCGTCGGTGGCGATCGGGTGGGTGGTCGGCTGCTGGTCTTGGCGGTAGGCCCACGTCTTCTCGACCGTGGCGAACGTCGTCCAGGCGTTGGTGAACCGGGTGGCCTCAGCCTGGCACAGTGCCGCCGCGTACGTGGCAAAGGATTCGTTCAGCCATAGGTCGTCCCACCAACGCATGGTCACCAGGTCGCCGAACCACATGTGCGCCAGTTCGTGGAGGATCACCTCTCCGCGCCGTTCCCGCCGGGCGTCGGTGACCTTGCCGCGGAACACGTAGTCCTCGCGGAACGTCACGCAGCCGGCGTTTTCCATGGCGCCGGCATTGAACTCCGGGACGAAGAGCTGGTCGTACTTGTCGAGGAAGTAGCGAACCCCGAAGTTGGCGTGGTACCAGTCGAAACCCTGCTTGGTGATCGTGAAGATCTCGTCGGGATCGAGGTAGTCGGCCAGACTCCTACGGCAGTAGAGGCCGAGGTCGATGCCGTCGTGACGATCCCGTACGACGTGGTACGGACCAGCGACCAGCGCTGTGACATAAGGGCTTATCCGCGGCGTCGTCGTGAAGTGCACGATCTTGCCGGCCGCGAGCTCGTCGACCCGCTCGGGCTTGGTGTTCGAGGCCACCTGCCACGACTCCGGCACTGTGGCGTGGAAGGTGAACGCGGCCTTCAGGTCGGGCTGATCGAAGCAGGCGTAGACGCGTTTGGCGTCCGCCGTCTCGAACTGGCTGTACAGGTAGGTTTCGCCGTCGACCGGATCGACGAAGCGGTGCATACCCTCGCCGGTGTTCGTGTACGCCATGTCGGCGTCGACGACGACCGTGTTGTGCGCGGCGAGCTCGAGCAGGACGATTCCGCGCTCAGGCTGGTAGTCGCGCACCTCGATCGGGCGGCCGTTGAGCGTGACGGAATGGATCGCGTCGGCGACCAGGTCGAGGAACGTCGCGGCACCTTCGCGGCTCGCGCTGAATTCGAGCGTGGTCCGCGAGCGAAACGTCCGTTCGGACGGCTGGCCCCGGCTGTCGGTGAAGTCGACGACGATGTCATAGGACTCGACCTGGAGGAGTCCGGCACGGACGCGTGCGTCTTCGCGGGTGAGATTGGGTACAGACACGAGCGGGGCTCACTCCTCGTCGAGATGTGCAGTGTTCGTTTCAGGATCCTGCGACCAATCTGGCACGGTACCTCGCGCAATACGCTGACCGCATGAAGCCCAATGACGTGGTACCGGACTTCGAGCTACCTGATCAGCACGGTACGCCGCGTCGGCTGACGCAGATGCTGACCGATGGCCCAGTCGTCCTGTTCTTCTACCCGATGGCCATGTCGCGTGGCTGCACGAGGGAGAGCTGCCACTTCCGTGACCTGGCGGCGGAGTTCAAGGAGGTCGGTGCGCAGCGCGTCGGCATCAGCGCCGACTCGGTCGACAAGCAGCGGCAGTTCGCGGACCGGCACGACTTCGACTACCCGCTGCTCTCCGACGCCGACGGGAGGGTGGCTGCGATGTTCGGCGTCAAGCGCCGAATCGGTCCGGTGCCGGTCAAGCGGACCACGTTCGTGATCGACACCGACCGCCGCATCGTCGAGGTGATCTCGAGCGAGGTCAACATGGACAAGCACGCCGACCGGGCCCTCGCCGTACTGCGCGCCCGCGCGTAAGGCGGCCCACCGCCGCCCATTCCGTCGAGTGGTGCGTTATCGGTCGAGTGGTGCGTTACAACGCAGCACTCGACGCGTTCCGCACCACTCGACGTGGCCGGGGCAACAACTATGGTCGAGCGTTCAACTACGGCGCTACGCTCAGAACGTGAGCGATTCCCCCGTGCGCCCAAACCCCGACCGAGTTGCCGTTGATTTCTGGTTCGATCCTGCCTGTCCGTTCGCCTGGGTCACGTCGCGGTGGATCCTCGAGGTCGAGCGACAGCGCCCCATCGATTTGAACTTTCATGTGATGTCGCTATCCGTGCTCAACGAGGGCCGCGACATGCCGGAGAAGTATCGCGAGTCGATGGACCGGGCATGGGGCCCCGTCCGGGTGGCGATCGCCGCCGAACAGCAGGAGGGCACCGCCATCCTGCGCGATCTCTACACGGCGCTGGGGACCCGGCGCCACGACCAGGGCGGCGAGCTCGACCGAGCGGCGATCGAGGAGGCGCTGGCCGACGTCGGGCTGCCCGCGTCGCTAGCTGATGCCGCCGATTCGACCGATTACGACGAGGCACTGCGCAAGTCGCACCACGAGGGCATGGACCCGGTCGGCTACGAGGTCGGCACGCCGGTCATCCACGTCGGTGGAGTGGCCTTCTTCGGCCCGGTACTCACCCGCATCCCGCGCGGGGAGGATGCAGTGCGGATCTGGGACGGCGCTCGGCTGCTCGCCGGCTACCCCTACTTCTTCGAGATCAAGCGGACGCGGACGGAGCGCCCCCGCTTCGATTGATCCGCCGGAGTAGGTCTCGGTCGCGCGGCGCACCTCCCCAACACGCCTCGCGCGGAGTCGCGTCCCCGCCGATCGCTGCGCTCGGGTGGATCCGCGATTCCGCTCCGCGCCTGCGGCGCGGCCGCGTCGCGGCGGCGGGGCTCTTCGCGCGAGCGCACCTCCCCAACCCGCCTCGCGCGGAGTCGCGTCCCCACCGCTCGCTGCGCTCGGGTGGATCCGCGATTCCGCTCCGCGCCTGCGGCGCGGGCCGCGTCGCGGCGGCGGGGCTCTTCGCGCGAGCGCTCATCGCAGCTGGAGGAGGCACCGCTCGCGGGCGACACGCGCATACTCGTCGGGTAGACCGACGTCGTGCCACGCGCCGGTTCGCCCCGCGTGGGCCACTCGGGCAAGTAGATCGCGTTGCTCGCGCACGAAGTCCCAGTCGACGACGGCGCCGTGTCCAGGCACCACCGGGCCGTCGAGTGCTCCGGCGATCAGCGTGTCGAGCGTGATCGGCCATTCCAGCGGATAGGCGTCCTCGAACGCCGGCGGAGCGCCTTCCTCCACGAGGTCGCCCATGAACGTCACCGCGGCATCCGAAACAACCGCGACGACGTCGTTGTCGGTGTGGCCACGTCCGGTGAAACTCAGCCTGGCTGTACGTCCGCCCAGATGAAGTGTCAGCGCGCTGACAAAGGTTTGCGTGGGAGCCACGATCGGCGTTGTCCGGATGTCCTCCGGCCCGCCGTCCGCCGTATCGCGCTGCGCGGCGCCGGTCTCGGCGATCACCTCGGCGCAGCGGCGCGACGACCAGATCGGCGCCTCCGCGAAGGCCGCGTTGCCGAGGAAGTGATCGAAGTGGGCGTGTGTGTTGACCACAACCCAGGGCAGGGCGGTCACCTCGCGAACCGCGACGGCCAGCGCGGCGCCTTCGGCCAGCGATGCGCGCGTGTCGATGACTAGGCACCGCTGCTCTCCCACAACCAACCCGACGTTCAGGTCGTAGGAGGCGTGCCGGCGCACGAACACCCGCTCGCCGATCTCTCGCCAGAACGCCACACCTGAGATGATGCGCGGATGCGCGTCTATCTGGGCAGCGACCACGCTGGTTTCGACCTGAAGGCGTCGCTCATCGCGCATCTCAAGCGCCCGGGATACGAGCCGATTGACTGCGGTGCGCTCACGTACGACCCCGACGACGACTACCCGCCGCCTTGCATCGCGGCCGGCACGCGTACGGTCGCCGACCCGGGCAGTCTCGGCATCGTAATCGGGGGCTCAGGCAACGGCGAGCAGATCGCCGCCAACAAGGTGGCCGGCGTGCGCGCGGCGCTGGTCTGGAGCGACGAAACCGCCCGGCTGGCGCGGGAGCACAACGACGCCAACATCATCAGCATCGGAGCCCGCAACCATCCCGTCGAGGACGCGCAGCGCTTCGTCGACATCTTCTTGACCACGCCGTTTTCGCAGGGACCGCGCCACATCCGGCGCATCGGCCTGATCACCCTGTACGAGCAGACCGGTCACCTCTGAGTGCTACGACCCGAGCGGCTTCCAGTGGCGTCGCACGATCACGAGGTCCTGCTCGGCGGCGGCGAGTTCGGCGTCACTCGGCCGGTTGAGATCGCGGGCCCGCATCGCCCGAGTAGGGGCGAGCTGTGACGGTCCGGCACCGACAAGGTCGCGAAGTCCCCGCTCGCTCGGGTCACCCCGACGTCGCTTGGGCCCCGGCGCCGGGACGGTGGTCGGTTCGGATGTCATGACGTCAGCGTCGGCCGGTGCGAGCGTCGCGGCCGTCGCCTCGTCGGCGTGCGTGATGCCGACGCCCGCGCGCCACACCGCTCGGCGCCGGCGGCGCCGCGTGCGGGCCGGATCGTCCATCACAATGGGCCATTCTGCCCCGCCGGGCGGTCACGCGTCACGCGGGTGGATGCGGAGCGCCATCGGCCAGGCGCACAGCTGGTTCCTGGGTAGCGCTGCGTACGGTGATAGCGATGGAAGAGAACAGAGCCCGGCGAGTGGTCGACGCCCTGCGTGAGCGGGGCATCGAAGCGCGTACCGCGAAAGAAGGCGTTTACCAGTTCGGCGTACGAATCGCGCTACCTGACGGCCGGGAGGCCATCTGGGACAGCGACGGTACGGCCGGGCTGGAGGCGCAGGTCATGCGCGATGGGATGCTTGTCGGGTTTGTACCGTCAATCGATGGGTCCGAGGAGTTCGACGAGCAGCAGATCATCGACGCGATCGCGCGCACCGACTACGACCGGCCGATCGCGCGCCAGCGCCGCACCGCGCCACCTCCTGCGGCCCCGTTGCCGAAGACGGGCGGCGTGTTCAGGCGCTTCCTCGACGGCTTCCGCTACCGGTAACTCCACCGTCGGTCCTGGCTCGTGGCCTTGTTGGACGTTGTGCCCGGATCGTAAGGGGTGTCGGTGCGCCCCGATAGCGTCGCCGGCATGACATCGGTGAACCAGCAGGGTTACGTCGAACCCCCGGCTGCCGGCGACGAGACCGCAACGCTTCTCGGCTCGCTGGAGCGCCAGCGCGCGACCCTGGCCTGGAAGTGCGGCGGACTGGATGCGCGCGGGATGCGGGCCACGCTCGGCCCTCGTCGATGACCTTGGGCGGCCTGCTCAAGCACTTGGCCCTTATCGAGGACAACTACTTCTCCCGAAGGCTCTTCGGGCGTGAACTCGGGCCGCCGTGGAACACCGCCGACTGGGACGCCGACCCCGACTGGGAGTGGCATTCGGCCGCTGACGACACTCCGGCCCAGCTCATGAGGCTCTGGCAAGACGCATCGGGCCGCTCGCGCTCGGCGGTCACCGAGGCGATCGCGAACGGCGGCCTCGATCGGCTCGCCGACGTCGGCTGGCCCGGCGGGCGAGCCCCGAGCCTGCGGCGCATTCTGATCGACGTCATCGAGGAATACGCTCGGCATGTCGGCCACGCCGACCTCATCAGGGAATCGGTGGACGGGCTCGTCGGAGAAGACCCGCCCGGCAAGGCCGTCGCGTACTCGCTGCCACAACGGGGATAAGCCGTGGAGCGGGCGACGGGAATCGAACCCGCACTATCAGCTTGGAAGGCTGAAGTTCTGCCATTGAACTACGCCCGCGTGGCCCAGGGGCCGGACACAGGTTACCGCCTTAGCTGACCAGCAATCTCAGCTGTAGCAGTCCTCGCTTGTCCTCGCTTGTGCGACTTTGCCCCTCGGCGGCATGTTGGCGGCCCGCGCAGCGTGCCCACGAGGGGCAAAGTCGGCCCCGAGCTCCCACCAACGCGACTTTGCCCCTCGGCGGCATGTTGGCGGGCCGCCGCAGCGTGCCCACGAGGGGCAAAGTGGGCGCCGAGGGCTCCCTCCAACGCGACTTTGCCCCTCGACGGCACGTTGGGGGGCGCCGCAGCGTGCCCACGAGGGGCAAAGTCGGCCCCGCGCTCCCGCCAACGCGACTTCGCCCCTCGACGGCACGCTGGCGGGCCGCCGCAGCGTGCCCACCAGGGGCAAAGTGGATTAGTCGGCCAGGCGCACCTCGCCCCCACGCCGCAAACGACCGAGGTCCGTACACTGGGCCGGTCAGCGCCCGGGGTGTGGCGCAGCTTGGTAGCGCACTCGCTTTGGGAGCGAGGGGCCGTGGGTTCGAATCCCGCCACCCCGACCGAGCCCGCCTACCCCAACATCGTGCACACTGCCGAGGAGCACCGTGAAGAGCACCGTCGAGAACCTGGGCCCGACCCGCGTCAAGCTGGCCGTCGAGGTCCCTTTCGACGAGCTGAAGTCCAACCTGGACGCCGCGTACAAGCAGATCGCGAAGCAGGTTCGCATACCGGGTTTCCGGCCCGGCAAGGCACCGGCGCGCATCATCGACCAGCGGATCGGCCGGGCGGCGGTGCTCGAGCAGGCGGTCAACGAGGCGCTGCCTCGCGTGTACTCCGAGGCGGTGCGCGAGAGCGGCGTCCAGGCGCTGGGCCAGCCGGAGATCGAGGTCACGAACCTCGACGACGGCCAGTCGCTGAGCTTTACCGCAGAGGTCGACGTTCGCCCCGAGATCACGCTGCCGGATCTGAACGGCATCGAGATCAGTGTCGACGACGTCACGGTTACCGACGACGAGGTGGACGAGCAACTCGATGCGCTGCGCGAGCGGTTCGCGTCGCTGAACGGGGTCGATCGGCCCATCCAGACGGGCGACTTCGTCTCACTGGATCTGTCCGCGACTATCGACGGTCAAGAGGTCGAGGGCGGATCGGCCAAGGGGCTGTCCTACGAGGTCGGCACCGAGAACCTGATCGACGGGCTGGACGACGCCATCGTGGGGAAGTCGGCCGGCGACACTGCCGCGTTCACTGCGACCCTGCGCCAGGGCGACCACGCCGACCAGGAGGCCGACATCAGCGTCACGCTCAACTCGGTCAAGGAGAAGGAGCTGCCCGCGGCCGATGACGAGTTTGCCCAACTCGCGAGCGAATTCGACACAGTGGATGAGTTGCGGGCCGACCTGCGCGAGCGGCTCACCCGGGCCAAGTCGCTCAGCCAGGGCAGCCAGGCCCGCGACCGCCTGGTCGAGAAGCTGATCGAGTCGGCCGACTTCCCGGTGCCCGAGTCGGCCGTGCAGGCCGAGGTCGACTTCCGTGAGCACGATGTCGTGCACTCGCTCGGCCACGACGACAAGCTCTATGAGGAGTTGCTGGCCGATCAGGGCAAGACGCGCGAAGAGTTCACCGCGGAGCTGCGCGAATCGGCGGAGAAGTCGGTGCGCGCCCAGTTCGTCCTGGACGCGATCGCCGACGCGGAGCAGGTGACGGTGGGCGACGCGGAGCTCACCGAGTACCTGGTCCGGCAAGCGGCCCGGTACAACATGCCACCCAAGGACTTCGCGAACCAGATCGTCGAGGCCGGCAATCTGCCCGCCCTCATGTCGGACGTGCGTCGCAACAAGGCGCTGGCCGGCGTCCTCGAATCGGCGACGATCACCGATGCGTCCGGTAACAAGGTCGACCTGTCCGCCCTGCGGATGCAGCCCGACGAGGAAACCGAAGCCGACGACGAGGCGTGATCGCCCGTCACGCCGTCAGCGAAACGGCCCCAGCGGGGGAGTCCTGGCCGGCCCACGTCCGTTAAGTTCGAAGGACAGAGAAACCAGAGCTAGGAAGGTCCGCACCGTGAGCCGCTTCGATCCGCAGCCGCTGCGCACTATCGAGATGCGCAGTCCCGGCGCTGGCATGAACCTCAACGACTCCGTGTACGACCGACTGCTGCGCGAGCGGATCATCTTCCTCGGCCAGCCGGTCGACGACGCGATCGCCAATCAGATCTGCGCGCAGTTGCTGTTGCTCGCCGCTGAGGACCCCAAGCGCGACGTCAACCTCTACATCAACTCACCCGGCGGTTCGGTGACGGCCGGAATGGCGATCTTCGACACGATGGAGCTCATCGACTGCGACGTCGCGACCTGGGCCATGGGGCTCGCGGCGTCGATGGGGCAGTTCCTGCTCTCGGCGGGGACGCGGGGCAAGCGCTACGCCCTCCCGCACGCGCGCATCCTCATGCACCAAGGCTCGGCCGGCCTCGGCGGTACCGCATCGGACATCCAGATCCAGGCTGAGCAGTGGAACCTCACCAAGCGCGAGATGGCCGAGATCACGGCGACGCACACCGGCCAAAGTGTCGAGCAGGTCATCGCCGACGGCGACCGCGATCGCTGGTTCACCGCTCAGGACGCACTGGACTACGGGTTTGTCGACCACATCGTCAGTCGGGCCAGCCAGGTGCCCGGCGGCGTCAGCCCGGCAGAGTGAGCGGGTCGGCGATGAGCGCTCGCGAAGAGCATGAAATGGAGCACGCTATGAACCAGCCGGCCGCCCGGTATGTTCTGCCGTCGTTTGTTGAGCGGACGAACTACGGGATGAAGGAATCCAATCCGTACAACAAGCTCTTCGAGGAGCGCATTATCTTCCTCGGCGCGCCGATCGACGACGTCGTGGCCAACGATGTCATGGCGCAGCTGATCGTGCTCGAGTCGACCGACCCTGATCGCGACATCCAGATCTACATCAACTCGCCCGGGGGATCGTTCACCGCCCTGACCGCCATTTACGACACGATGGTGTATGTCCGGCCCGAGATCCAGACGATCTGCATGGGCCAGGCGGCTTCGGCGGCGGCCGTGCTGCTGGCGGCGGGCACCAAGGGCAAGCGGTTCGCGCTGTCGAACTCGCGGATCTTGATCCACCAGCCGTCCGGGGGCACCGAAGGGCCGATGCAGATCTCCGATCTGGACATCCAGGCCCGCGAGATCCAGCGGATGCGCGTGCTGATGGAGGAGATCCTTTCCCGGCATACCGGGCAGACCATCGAAGCGGTGCGGGCCGACATCGAGCGCGACAAGATCTTCACGGCCGAGCAGGCCAAGGAGTACGGCATGGTCGATGAGGTCATCACCACCCGCAAGATGGTGAACTGACGGCGCTTGAACTCCGACCGCGCGGCGATGAGCGATCGCGCGAAGAGCGCGCCGGCCGCCACGCGGGCCGACCGAAGCCAGGCGCGGTGACCGGAATCCGCCCCTCCGGGCGGCGCCGGTCGCCGCATCCTGCGCCTAGGAAACGCCCGGAGACGGTTTGCAGGGGACTTCGGGCGTCCCACCGGGTACCGTTCGGGGTCTGGGCACCAAACGACCAGAGGGGAAACCGGTAGGCCGTGGCACGTGTCGGGGAGACGGGTGATCTGTTGAAGTGCTCTTTCTGCGGGAAGAGCCAGAAGCAGGTCAAGAAACTGATCGCCGGGCCCGGGGTGTACATCTGCGATGAGTGCATCGACCTGTGCAACGAGATCATCGAAGAGGAACTGGCGGAGACGAGCGAGTTCAGCTTCGACGAGCTGCCCAAACCGAGTGAGATCTACGACTTCCTGAACAGCTACGTCGTCGGACAGGATCAGGCGAAGAAGACCCTGGCCGTCGCTGTCTACAACCACTACAAGCGCGTCCAGGCGGGCGGTGACGCCAAGCCGCGTAGCGCCGACGCCAACGTGGAGCTGGCCAAGTCGAACATCCTGCTGCTCGGTCCAACCGGATCGGGGAAGACGCTGCTCGCCCAGACTCTGGCCCGCATGCTCAACGTGCCCTTCGCCATTGCCGACGCAACCGCGCTCACCGAGGCTGGCTACGTCGGCGAGGATGTCGAGAATATCCTCCTCAAACTCATCCAAGCTGCTGATTACGACGTCAAACGGGCTGAGACCGGCATCATCTACATCGACGAGGTCGACAAAATCGCGCGCAAGGCCGAGAACCCGTCGATTACCCGAGACGTGTCCGGCGAGGGCGTACAGCAGGCACTGCTCAAGATCCTCGAGGGGACGACCGCCAGCGTGCCGCCGCAGGGTGGGCGTAAGCACCCGCATCAGGAGTTCATCCAGATCGACACGACGAACGTGCTGTTCATCGTCGGCGGTGCGTTCGCCGGCCTCGATGCGATCATCGAGAGCCGCATCGGCAAGAAGGGGCTGGGCTTCGGCGCCGAGCTGCGCACCAAGTTCGAGCGCGACCAGCAAGACGTGTTCGCCGAGGTCATGCCCGAGGATCTGATGAAGTTCGGGCTGATCCCGGAGTTCATCGGCCGGTTGCCGGTGATCACCTCGGTGCGTCCGCTGGACCGCGACGCCCTGGTGCAGATCCTCACCGAGCCGCGCAACGCCCTGGTGAAGCAATACGGCAAGCTCTTCGAGCTCGACAACGTCGAACTCGAATTCAGCGACGACGCCCTCGAGGCGATCGCCGACCAGGCCGTACTGCGCGGTACGGGGGCCCGTGGGCTGCGGGCGATCATGGAGGAAGTGCTGCTCTCGGTGATGTACGAGGTCCCGTCGCGCGAGGACGTGGCCCGGGTTCTCATCACCCGCGAGACCGTGCTCGACCACGTGTACCCGACACTTGTGCCGCGCGAGACCCCCAAGCGCGAGCGCCGGGAGAAGAGCGCCTGACCATCGCCCTCCCTCCAGCGATCGGCTCCACCAGACCTCTCACGATGATCTTGGAGTTCCGGTCGAATATCGACCACAAGTCCTTGATCATCGCTGAAGGAGGGCTAAGGGGTCTCCACCAGACCTCCGACGAGCGGTCCGCGACGAACTGGTCGAGGGCTGCGGGCCATGATCATGGAATTGTGGTGAAATAGGAGCCGCAACTCCAAGATCATCCAGGTGGTTCCACGTCCTACTCGTAATGCAAGGCGTCCAGGGGATTGAGCCGGGCGGCGCGGCGAGCCGGGAAGATGGCGGCGAAGATGCCGACCACGACGGCGACGATCGCGAAGATGACCAGTTGGGGTACCGGCAGCACGAAGTCGATGAAGTCGACGCGGGCGCTGAGCAGGGCAGCCAGGATCAGCCCCACCACGATGCCCAGCAGGGCGCCGATGATCGCGGTGATGACGCTCTCCTGCCGGATCATGCGACGCGTCTGACGACGGGTCATGCCGACGGCCCGCAGCATGCCGAGCTCGCGGGTGCGCTCGAAGACGGTCAGCACGAGCGCGTTGACGATGCCGAAGATGCTCACGACTACCGAGAGCGCGAGCAGCACATAGAGGACGTTGAGAATGTTCTGGAGCGGTGCGATCTGGTCGTGCTTGAACTGGTCTCGGGTGGTCGCCTTGGCGTTCGGGTACGGCGCCAGCGCCGCCTGCAAGACCTGCGTGTTGGCGTCGATGACGCCGCCACGCATCTGGACGAAGCTGTAAAGGTTCTGCGGCTGTTGGTAGTTGCGGTCGAACGTCGCGGTCGAGATGGTCACCGGGCCGAATGGCGAACCGCCTGACGGAGCGTGGAATGTGCCGGTGAGCCGCAACGGGAGCGTGGTACCCGTCGGCGTTTCGAGCTGGAACGGCGATCCGATCGCGAGGTGGTGGTCCTTGGCGTACCCGTCCGTCGTGATCGCTCCGTCGGCGCCGAGCTGGCCGAACGTGGCCGGCGATCCTTGCCGCCAGTCCAGGCGCAGAACGTCACCCGCGTTCGGGTCCACCGCGGTGAGCTGAATCGTCTTGCCGAACACGCGGGCATCGCCGGTGCGCACGCTCGCGATCGACTCGACGCCCGGAGCCTTGGCCACCCCATCGGCCACGCTGGTCGGGATCGCCTCGAACGAGTTGCGGGCGGTGATCGCATAGTCGGCGATGAAGATCGTGTCGACGGAGCGCTCGAACGGCCGGATGATGCCGGCCGCCAGCGCGGCCATCAGCGTGACCAGGGCCAGGCCGATCATGAGTGCGGCGGCCGTCGCCGCGGTGCGCTGGGGATCCCGTCGGCTGTTCTCGCCGCCGATGTCGCTGGCCGACCGCTCGGTGAGCACGGTCGGAAATTCGGCCGGCCACTCCGGACGCCATCCGGTGAGTTGCCGCCGTAGCGCCATCAGCCCGACGACGAGGAGGATCACCGGGTTCAGCACGGCGCCGAGTACGAACCCGCCGACCCGCCGCGACCGGACTCCCGGGCCCCAGGCGCCGTAGCGCAGCAGCCAGTACGGCAGCGAAAAAAGCGGCCACACGATCGCCGAGAACGCGATCACAGCCCACCGGGCAATGGGGTTGGCCACGACCGCAATGGGGCGCACCAGGCGGGCGGAGAAGATGGCCACGCCGATGAACATCAGCAGCGCCCCGACGAGCAGAAACGTCACGACCAGCCCGGTCCCGAGTCCCGGCACGAACAGCCCGATCAGCAGCGCGGCGACGCCGACGACCACGGTCAGCGCGGCGCCCAGCCAGCGGTAGCGGTACAGGCGTCCATGGGGCAGCTTCGCACCTTCGCGGACGGCGGCGATCGGCGGCACCCGGGTGGCGCGCACGGCCGGGCGCAGGCTGGCCAGCACGCTGATCAACGTCCCCACGACGAGAGCGACGACGATCGTGCGCGGCTGCATCACGAGCCCGTTGTTGGGCAAGGTCAGGGAGATCGACTCGAACAGCTTGAACAGCCCGACCGCCAGCCCGAGGCCGAGGAGTAGACCGGCCGCCGACGCGGCCAGGCCCATGACCCCGGCTTCAAGTAGGACGGAGCGCAGCACTTGCCGCCGGGACGCGCCGAGGGTTCGGAGCGTGGCGAATTCCCGGGTCCGCTGCGCGATCGTGATCGAAAGCGAGTTGGCGATGACGAACGACCCGACAAATAGCGCGATGCCGCCGAAGGCCAGCAGGAACGTCTGAAAGAACGAGATGAACCCGCTGGTATCGCTGGCGTCGGTGGACGCCTGCTCGGCGCCGGTGCGTACCTGCGTGTTCGGCGGCAGCACCTTCGACACACTCGAGATCAGTTGCTGCGTGGGGACGCCTGGCTTTCCAGCAACGAGGATCTCGTCGAGCTTGCCGGTCTTGTCGAACAACTGCTGCGCCGTCGCGAGCTCGAATCCGGCGATGGTGGCGCCGCCGATCGACGAGACCGCGCCGAACTTGACGATGCCCGAGATGCGCATCTGCTGGGTCGGGCCACGCGCCTGTACGCCGATGGTCTGACCGACGCCCAGGTGCTTGCGCTGGGCGGTAGAACGGTCGACCACGACCTCCGCGCCGTGCGGCCAGCCGCCCGAGACGAGCGACAGTGCGTTGAAGTCCGGCTGAGCGGGGTCGACGCTGAAGCCGAGGTTGGGTGCGCCACCGAACGCTATGGCCTTGCCGTTCTTGTCGATCAGGTGCGCGTCGCCGCTGACGAGTCCCGACGCGGCCCGCACGTCCGGCAACCTTTGCACTGTGGCAA
>JBKPQM010000124.1:0-13262 GCA_046734095.1 Actinomycetota bacterium
CACGCTCCACGGCCCGACCAGCGTGCACCCCAAGGGCAAAGTCGCCCCGGCCGCCGCTGCCTAGCTCCCCCCGGCTGACCTCGCCCCCCGACGGCACGCTCCACAGCCCCACCAACGTGCACCCCAAGGGCAAAGTCGCCCCGGCCGCCGCCGCCGAGCTCGCCCGGCGCCGCTGCCGAGCTCGCCCCGGCCGCCGCCGCCGAGCTCGCCGAAACCGCCGCTGCCTAGCTCCCCCCGGCCGACCCTGCCCCCCGACGGCACGCTCCACGGCCCCACCAGCGTGAACCCCAAGGGCAAGTCGGTTACTTCAGGAGTTGGCGGGCCATGACCATGCGGTTGATCTGGTTGGTGCCCTCGTAGATCTGGGTGATCTTGGCGTCTCGCATCATGCGCTCGACCGGGAAGTCGCGGGTGTAGCCGTATCCGCCGAACAGCTGCACCGCGTCGGTGGTTACCGACATTGCCGTGTCGGAGGCGAACACCTTCGCGGCCGCCGAGTGGAACGCCAGCCCCGGCTCACCCCGCTCGGCGCGCGCCGCCGCGGAGTAGATCAGCTGCCGGGCCGCCTCGGTGCGCATCGCCATGTCGGCGAGCATGAACTGCAGGCCCTGAAAGTCGGCGATCGGGCGGCCGAACTGATGGCGCTGCTTGACGTACGCGACGGAGGCGTCGATCGCGCCTTGCGCGAGGCCGAGCGCCTGCGCACCAATGGTCAGGCGGGTGTGGTCGAGGGTGGCCAGCGCGGTCTTGAAGCCGGTGCCCGGCTCGCCGACGATGCGGTCGGCGGGGATGGTGCAGTCTTCGAAGTAGATCTCGCACGTGGGGCTGCCCTTGATGCCGAGCTTGCGCTCCTTGGGCCCCACGCTGAACCCGGGGTCGTCCTGGTGCACCACGAACGCCGAAATGCCGCGCGCCCCCTGGCTCGGATCGGTCACCGCCATCACCGCGTAATACGTGGAGACGCCGGCGTTGGTGATCCAGCACTTCGTCCCGTTGAGGACCCAGTGATCGCCATCTCCTACCGCCCGGGTGCGCATCGCGGCGGCGTCTGAGCCCGCCTCGCGCTCGGACAGCGCATAGCTGAACATCGCCTCGCCGGACGCCACCGGCGGCAGCACCTGCTTCTTGAGGTCCTCGGACGCCGAGAGCAGCAGCGGCATCGTTCCCAGCTTGTTCACCGCCGGAATGAGCGACGACGAGGCGCACACCCGGGCTACCTCTTCGATCACGATCGCGGTGGCGATCGCGTCGGCACCGGCGCCGCCGTACAGCTCGGGGATATGCACGGCGTGGAAGCCCGCCTGCACCAGCGCGTCGTGCGCCTCCTGCGGGAACCGGGCGTTCTCGTCGACGTCGGCCGCGTACGGCGCGATCTTGTCCTCAGCCAGCTGGCGTACGGCTGCGCGCAGCATCACCTGCTCGTCGGTGAGCCGGTACGAGTCGAAGCCGGGGCTGTCCATGAAATCGATCCTAGGACGTCCAACTAGTGCGTCACGGCGCTGGGATCGATAGGCTCGCGGCGAGCCGTGACTGGCGTGTTCGTAAGGTGGATCAACCACCGGGGAGCGGCTCGCCGCCACCGCCGCGCGCCTGGGCTCACAAACGACGAAAGGGCAGCGCGCATGAGCGAAATCGCCAACCTCACCCACTTCGACGCGGCCGCGGTCTCGGCCGCTTACCGGAATGCGCTGCGGGTGATCGGCGCCGTCGAGCCGACGGTCGCCGACGCGATCGCGCAGGAACTGGCCGACCAGCGCTCGTCACTCAAACTCATCGCCAGTGAGAACTACGCCTCGCCCGCGGTGTTGCTGACCATGGGCAACTGGCTGACGGATAAGTACGCCGAAGGCACCATCGGGCACCGCTTCTACGCCGGCTGCCAGAACATCGACACCGTCGAGAAGGCCGCGGCCGACCACGCCAAGGCGTTGTTCGGCGCGCCGCATGCCTATGTCCAGCCACACTCGGGCATCGACGCCAACCTGGTCGCGTACTGGGCCGTCCTGGCCCAGCGCATCGAGTCGCCGGCCCTGGCGGCGGCCGGGGTGCGGCAGGTGAACGAGCTTTCGGAGTCGGATTGGGAGCGGTTGCGCAAGACCTTCGGCGATCAGCGGATGCTCGGGATGTCACTGGACGCCGGTGGGCATTTGACGCACGGATTCCGGCCGAACATCTCGGGCAAGATGTTCCACCAGCGGTCCTACGGCACCTCGCCCGAGAGCGGATTGATCGACTACGACGAGGTGGCGCGCATCGCCCGCGAGTTCAAGCCACTGATCTTGATCGCCGGCTACTCCGCCTACCCGCGGCGCATCAACTTCGCGACGATGCGCTCGATCGCCGACGAGGTCGGCGCGACGCTTATCGTCGACATGGCCCACTTCGCCGGGCTGGTCGCCGGCAAGGTGTTCACCGGCGACTTCGACCCGGTGCCGTTCGCGCACGTCACGACGACCACCACGCACAAGTCGCTACGCGGCCCGCGGGGCGGCATGGTGCTGTGCCAGCCCGAGTTCGCCGACTCGGTGGACCGCGGGTGCCCACTCGTGCTCGGCGGTCCGCTCGGGCACGTCATGGCCGCCAAGGCCGTGGCGTTGGCTGAGGCCCGCCAGCCGGCCTTCCAGGACTACGCGCGCGACGTCGCGTCCAACGCGGTCACGCTCGCCGACGGGCTGCTGCGCCGCGGCGCTCGCCTGATCACCGGCGGGACCGAGAATCACCTCGTCCTGCTGGATGTCTCGTCGTACGGACTCACCGGCCGGCAGGCGGAGTCGGCGTTGCTCGACTCGGGCATCGTTACGAACCGCAACGCGATCCCGCGCGACCCGAACGGCGCCTGGTACACCTCCGGCGTCCGCCTCGGGACGCCGGCGTTGACTACCCGCGGCTTCGGCACCGACGACTTCGACCGGGTCGCCGAGCTCATCGTGGGCGTGCTCTCGGCGACGTCGCCCGCGCCGGCGGCCGACGGCCGAGCATCCAAGGCGAAGTACAACCTCGCCGACGAGGTCCCCGAGAAGACGCGCGCGGCCGCCGCCGAGTTACTCGACGCACATCCGCTCTACCCCGGGCTCGTCCTGGCCTAGTGCATCGGGGACGGCGACGCCTTCGGAGTGTTGGGGCGCGGCACGCCGGACCAGGCCGCCGCCGCGATCGAGCGGCAGGCCGCCGACTACGAGCAGTTCGGCCGGCCCGTTGCGCCGGCGGTGGAGCTGATCGCGACCGTTGCCCAGGCCGGACCCGGGCGTGAAGGCCTCTACTCCCGGCCCATTCCGGACGCAGCGATCTCGGCCTACCTCGCCGCCGCGCACCGGCACCGGCTGCTGCTCATTCTCGACTTCCAGCCCGGACGCCGGGCGCGGCCTGCTCAGCTGATTCGCACCCGGAGCCGGCGGAAACCGCGGCCCTTGTTCTCCATCTTGACCACGTCGAGGCGGCCGATCATGGCGGTGGACGCGACATGCGTGCCGCCGTCAGCCTGCGTGTCCAGGCCGACAATGTCGACGATGCGCACGACCTCGATGTCCGGCGGCAGCAGGTTGGTCGCGGTGCGGATGATGTCGGGGATCGCGAACGCTGCTTCGCGAGGCAGCGTCTTGACCGCGATGCTGCGGTCGAGCGCGATTTCGCGGTTGCACGCCTCGGCCACCTGATCCTTGAAATCACTAGGGACCTCGGCCAGATCGAAGTCCATCCGCGCGGACAGCGGCTCCATGTTGCCGCCGGTGACCAGCGCCCCGAAGTCGCGGTACACGACGCCGCACAACACGTGCAGCCCCGAGTGAGTGCGCATCAAGGCAGTGCGCCGCTCGTCGTCGAGCGCTCCGCGGAGCCGGGTACCGGACGGTGGCACCGGGTCGCCCTCGGCCGGGACGAGGTAGAGGTCGTCACCCTTGCCGGTGCCGACGATCCGGGTCCGCACGCCACCCCACAGCAGAACGCCGGTGCCCGGCGGCTGGCCACCGCCGCCGGGATAGAAGGCTGAGCGGTCCAACACGATGCCACGCTCGTCGACCCCGACGACAGTCGCGTCCCACTCGCGAAGGGTGGGATCGTCCAGGTCGAGGCGATGGGTCGGCGTCACTCGGTCAGGATGCCGCACCGCGCAGCGACGCCGCAGCCGGTGCCAGCCGGACGGCGTTGCGGCCCGCCCGCTTCGCCTCGTACATCGCGTCGTCGGCGGCGTGCAGCACGTCGTCCAAAGCAGCCCCGTGCCCGGGGCATAAGGCGATACCGATCGACGCGGTAACGCTCAGCGTCTCGGCGTTTCCAGGAGCCGGGATGGCCAGCGACTCGATGCGCTGCCGGAGCCGCTGGGCTGCGTGCTCGGCGCCGGTGGTGTCCGTGTCGGGCAACACGGCGACGAACTCCTCGCCGCCGAAGCGGCCGACCGCGTCATAGCCGCGCAACTCGTCGGCCAGGGCGGCGCCCACGGCCTTCAGCGTGGCGTCACCGGCGAGGTGACCGTGCTGGTCGTTGATGCGCTTGAAGTGGTCCATGTCGAGGACCAGAATCGCCGCGCTGCCGCCGCGCTGGCTGGCTCGCGCGACCTCGCGTCGGGCGATCTGCCGCCAGGCCGTGGCATTCAGCAGTTCGGTCTTGACGTCGGTCGTCGCGGCCGCGACGAGCTGGCGGAGCAACGCCTGATGCTGCAGGAGAAAAACCGCCGGCAGCACCAGCACCGCGGCCCACGGCGCGTAGATGATCGAGAGCGCGGTCACGGCACCCAGGAGCAGTGTCGCCACCTCCAGCGCGTTCTCCGACCAAGAGCCGAACAGAGCCGCCGGCCGCTTCGTCCCGCTGTTGAGGTACATCGCCGCAGCGACGACGAGAGTGTCGACGACCGCGAACACCGGGACGGCGACGACCAGTGAGAGCAGCGCCCCGGCCATACCGTGGGCTCCGGCAAGCTGGCTGATCGGCGCCACGGTTACGCCCACGACGGCGCACGCCAGGACCATCGCTGCCGCGTTGTAGGCATGGCGGTAGGGTCGCGGGCGGCCGTCAGGTAGGGCGGACGTAGCAAGCAAGGACTCAAGGTAAAGGAATGCGACGAGCGATGCGGCCAGATACACAGGGAGAAGCACCGCGGCAGCGAGGGCCCATACCGACATGACGTCGGCATAGACCGCTCCTATCCCAGTGGCGACCAGGCGATGCGATGCCTCTATCCGACGGCACGTCGCAACGTATCCACAGCCCAGCAACGCCAACCCGCCGAAGCGGGCTACATCCGTGGCGGTGACTGACTCGAGTGCCGCGCTTGACACGACAGCAAGACATGCCGCAGCGCCTACCGCCAGGACGAGTGCGACGACACGTCGTGGCGCCGTCCACAGACCCCAGCGGCGAACAGGAGCAAGGTGCGCGCGTACCACGATCCTCCGATCGCTGCCACACTGGTTGTAAGTGCACCAACCCGCCTGACCCAAAGTTATCGCACGTATCCACTCGGTGTCACTAGGAAGCGGGGTCACAACCCCGCCGATTGATGTTCGGAGGTGGATCATGTTTGGCAAGAACTGGCCCTGATCGGAATGATCAACGGGGCAGCGCCTGACAGTGCTGACCATTGCGTACCCGTAGCGTTGCTGCTGCTCGCACGACATTCTCGTGGTATGCGGCGACGCAGCAGCGTTGCGGGTAGCGCGGCTATGCGGTGTCCCTACTTCTCTTCGAAGATCAGTAACTCGGGGGCGACGGTTAGCCGGACGGTCTGGTCAGCTACCTCGATCAAGGTGCTCAGGTCGGTGTAGTGCAGGTCGGGCATTACGTAGACGCGGTCGTCCTGCTGGTCGAGGAAGGCGACGAAGCCGGCGAGTGACGTCGCGCCGTCGCTCATCCCGAGATAGGTGGCCAACCGACGGAACACCTTGGGCGGCAGGATGATCGCGTCCTGCTCGACCTGGGCGAGGCTCTCGACCTCGGGGCGGGCGGATTACCGCGTCCGGCAAAAGAGATGCAGCGGCCGTACTTGTCAGCCGAGCGGGTGAGAACGTACCCGCGAACCGCCACCGGCTCCGCCGCGGTAACCGTCTGGCCCTCGTGCGTGACGCTGGTAAATCCCAACCAGCGCAGGAATGCATCGCGGGCCGCGTGAGCGAGGTCGAGCGGCTGGTGCACCATACCGATGGGTATGGCGTAGTGGGTCTCGAGCGTCTACCGCGTCGAGCCGCAGCTGGGCACCGCCGCTGGCGTTGCGCTGCACCCGATACGGTCCGCCGATGTCGTCCCATTGCGAGGGATCGTCCGGGTAGAAGCGTATGGAGTCGCCGCCGGGCTGCGCACCGATTACGCGGAACTCACCGGCCAGAACGAGAAGGCACTCACGGAGAATAGGTGCGACCCTTCCACGCCGCACCGCGTCCGGCCCAGTATCGGCGCGCCGAATCGATCGTCATTGCCAGATAGAGAACTGCGGTGAACGGCAAGGTGAACGCGAGCAGAACGGGCTGCCGGTAGTAGCGCAGGATGGGCACGAACGTCGCGGCCATCAACAGCCACGCCGCGCCGCCGAGGGCCGCGGCCAGGCCGCCCCCGAACAAACTCACTACCGGGATCACGAAGACGAGGCCCAGGCCGAGCACCGTCCCGATCAGCAGCCAGGCTGAATATCGCAGCTGCGAGAACGCGCTGCGCGCCACCATCTGCCACAGGTCGGCCAGCCGCGGGTACGGGCGCACGCTGTCGACGAGGGACGCGAGACCCAGCCAGATCCGTCCACCCGCGCGCTTGACCACACGCGCCATGGCCACATCGTCGATCACCGCACCGCGGATAGCGTCTAGTCTGCCCGCCCGCTGCAGTGCGGAGCGGCGCACGAGTACGCAGCCTCCGGCGGCGGCCGCCGTCCGCGCGCCGGGACGGTTAACCCATCGGAACGGGTAGAGCATCGCGAAGAAGTACACGAACGCCGGGATGATCAGACGCTCCCAGCCCGTGTGCACGCGCAGCCGTGCCATTTGCGACACGAGGTCACGCTCCGACGTCGCGCCGACCAGCGCCCGCAGCGACGACGGCTGGTGCGCGATGTCGGCGTCGGTGAAGAGCAGCAGCTCGACGTCGCCGGCCTCCGCCACGCCGCTGCGCAGTGCGTTGAGCTTGCCGGTCCAGCCAAGTGGGGGCTCGCCGGCGTCGACGACCTCGGCCCCCAGCGCTCGCGCGACCGAGCCCGTGCCGTCGCCGCTCCCGTCGTCGACGACGATGACGCGGAATGGACCGGCGTAGTCCTGGGTGAGCAGCGTCGGCAAGGTCAGCGGCAGCACCGCGGCCTCGTCACGGGCCGGTACGACGACCGCGACCGACGGCCAGGTACGGGGCGTGATCGGCGCCGGCAGCCGCTGGTCGGTCCGCCAGAACCGGCCCCACCCAACTGCCAGCCACAGCCACGCCACCAGCGAGGCGAGTGCCACCGCGGCCAGAACCGTCATGCCGGCGACTGTGGCATACACCGTGCGCCGGGACTCGGCGCGGTGCCACTACCGTGGGAACGGCTTTGCCGACACCTTGGAGGCCCACATGGGAGACGCGCAGATCGGCGTCACCGGTTTGGCGGTCATGGGTCGCAACCTGGCCCGGAACCTGGCCCGGCACGGGCAGACCGTGGCGCTGCACAACCGCTCGTACGCGCGCACCCGTGATCTGGTGGAGCGGCACGGCGACGAAGGCCGGTTCGTGCCGAGCGAATCGATGCCCGATTTCGTCGCGTCGCTCGAGCGTCCCCGGGCGGTCATCATCATGGTGCAGGCCGGCGCGCCCACCGACGCAGTCATCGACGAACTGGTGCCGCTGCTCGACGAGGGTGACATCGTGGTCGACTGCGGTAACGCGCACTTTGCCGATACCCGGCGGCGAGAGGCGGCCCTGCGCGAGTACGGACTACACTTCGTCGGCTGCGGCGTGTCGGGTGGCGAGGAGGGCGCGCTGAACGGCCCGTCGATCATGCCGGGTGGGTCGGCGCAGGCCTACCAGAAGCTCGGCCCGATCTTCGAGTCGATCGCGGCGCAGGTCGACGGCACACCGTGTTGCGTGCACGTCGGTCCCGACGGTGCCGGGCACTTCGTCAAGATGGTGCACAACGGCATCGAGTATGCCGACATGCAACTGATCGCGGAGGCGTACGACCTCCTCCGCGCTGGGCTCGGCGCCAAGCCGGCGGAGATCGCGGAGATCTTCACGGCGTGGAACCGGGGTGAGCTCGAGTCGTACCTGATCGAGATCACCGCCGATGTCCTGGGCCACGTCGACGCCGCTACCGGCCAACCGTTCGTCGACATCGTGCTCGACCAGGCCGAGCAGAAGGGCACCGGCCGCTGGACGGTGCAAAGCGCCCTCGATCTCGGCATCCCGATCACCGGCATCGCCGAGGCGACGTTCGCCCGGTCGCTGTCCGGACACGCCGGCCAGCGAGAGGCGGCGCGGGCGGCGTTCGGTTCGGCGACCAGCGGTTTCGAGATCGACGTCGAGGACGTGCGCCGGGCCTTGTACGCGTCAAAGGTGGTCGCGTACGCGCAGGGCTTCGACCACATCGCCGCTGGCAGCGTCGAGTACGACTGGGGCATCAACCGGGGTGCAATGGCCACGATCTGGCGGGGCGGCTGCATCATCCGGGCCCGTTTCCTCAACCCCGTCCGCGAGGCCTACGACGCCGACCCCGGGCTGCCGTCGTTGCTGGTCGCGCCGTACTTCGCCGACGCGGTCCGTTCCGGCGTCGAGTCCTGGCGTCGCGTGGTAGCAGCGGCGGCCATCGCCGGCATTCCGACGCCGGCGTTCTCGTCGTCGTTGGCGTATTACGACGGGTTACGCCGCGACCGGCTGCCGGCGGCGCTCATCCAGGGCCTGCGCGACTACTTCGGGGCGCACACCTACCGCCGCGTCGACAAGAACGGCGCGTTTCACACCGAATGGGCCGGCGACCGGACCGAGCACCCGGCGTAACACCTCAATTCGTTATTCGCCGGCCGGCAGCTCCACATGGCCGCCGAACGCCTGACGCATCGCCGAGAGCAGCTTGTCCGCGTACAGCGCCTCACCCCGGCTGCTGAATCGGGCGAACAACGACGCGGACAGCACCGGCATCGGCACTCCCTCGTCGATCGCTGCCTTGACCGTCCAGCGTCCCTCGCCGGAGTCCGACACCCGGCCGGCCAGCCCTTGAAGGGTTGGATTCTTCACCAAGGCGCCGGCCGTGAGATCGAGCAGCCAGGACGCGATCACCGAGCCGCGCCGCCACACCTCCGTCACTGCCGGGATGTCCATCTCGTACTGGTAGTACTGCGGCTGGTCAATCGGCGCGACTTCCGCCGAGTGCGCGGCGACCGTCATACCGGCATCCGCGTGGGCCAGCACGTTCAAACCCTCGGCGTAGGCGGCCATCAGGCCGTACTCGATGCCGTTGTGGACCATCTTGACGAAGTGGCCCGCGCCGTTGGGCCCGCAGTGCAGGTACCCCTTCTCCTCCCGACTCGGTTCGCCGGTCCGCCCGGGGGTGCGCGGGGCAGCGTCGACGCCCGGGGCGATGCTCTCGAACAGCGGGTCGAGGTGATCGACCACCGACGCCTCGCCGCCGATCATCAAGCAGAAGCCGCGGTTCAGACCCCACACACCGCCGCTCGTCCCGACGTCGATGTAGTGAATCCCCTTCGGCTGCAGCGCCGCGGCTCGGTCGATGTCCTCGCGGTAGTTGGTGTTGCCGCCGTCGATGATGATGTCGCCCGGCTCCATCAGCCCGGCCAGCTGGTCGACAACCTGGCCGGTGACCGCGGCGGGGATCATGATCCAGGCAACGCGGGGCTTCTCAAGCTTGGCGACGAACTCTTCGAGGGTCGTGGCGCCGAGGGCCCCGTCCGCGGCCAGCGCGCTGACGTGGTCGGCAGTGTGGTCATAAACGACGGCGGTGTGGCCGTCCTTCATGACCCGCCGCGTGATGTTGGCACCCATCCGGCCGAGGCCGATCATTCCGAGTTGCACGGATACTCCTTTGGCTCGTCGCGCGGGCGGCACGTATCGCGCCGACCACTCGCTATGTGTTCCTCGCTGCTCGATACCGGCGAATCAACGCATTGGTCGAGCTGTCGTGCCTGAGCTCGCTGTCAGACGTGAGTTCATCGGCCACCTTCTTGGCGAGCACCTTGCCGAGCTCGACACCCCACTGATCGAAGGAGTTGATGGTCCAGACCGTGCCCTGGACGAACACGCTGTGTTCGTAGAGCGCGACGAGCTTGCCCAGCGCGGCCGGTGTCAACCGATCCAGCAGCATCGTGTTGGACGGGCGGTTGCCCTCGAAGACCCGATGCGGCACCAGCCAGTCCGGCGTGCCCTCGGCCCGCACCTGCTCAGCCGTCTTGCCGAAGGCCAGCGCCTCGCCCTGCGCGAAGACGTTGGCCGTCAGCAGATCGTGGTGAATGCCCAGCGGGTTGAGCGTGTGCAGGAAGCCGATGAAGTCGATCGGGATGAGCCGGGTGCCGTGGTGAATCAGCTGATAGAAGCTGTGCTGCCCGTTCGTCCCCGGCTCGCCCCAGAACACCGGCGAGGTGTCGTAGGAGACGCGTTGGCCGGAGAGCGTCACCGACTTGCCGTTCGACTCCATCGTCAACTGCTGCAGATAGGCCGGGAACCGCTTGAGGTACTGGTCGTACGGCAGTACGGCCTGCGTCTGGGCGCCGAAGAAGTCGCTGTACCAGACGGTCAACAACCCCAGCAGTACCGGGAGATTCTCCGAGAACGGCGCGGTCCGGAAGTGCTCGTCGATCTCGTGGAATCCGTCGAGCATCTCGGCGAACGCCGCCGGTCCGATCGCGATCATTGTCGACAGGCCGATCGCCGAATCCATCGAGTAACGCCCACCGACCCAGTCCCAGAAGCCGAACATGTTCATAACGTCGATGCCGAACTTCTCGACTTCGGCGGTGTTCGTCGAGACGGCCACGAAGTGCCTGGCGATCGCGGCGTTGTCGTGCAGGGCGTCCAGCACCCAGGCTCGGGCCGTCTGCGCGTTGGTCATCGTCTCGAGCGTCGTAAACGTCTTGGACGACACGATGAACAGCGTCTCGGCGGGGTCGAGGTCGTAGGTGGCCTCGGCGAAATCCGTGCCGTCCACGTTCGACACGAACCGGAAGGTCAGGTCGCGCGCGCTGTAGTGGCGCAGCGCCTCGTACGCCATCACCGGGCCGAGGTCCGAGCCACCGATGCCGATGTTGACGATGTTGCGCACCGGCTTGCCCGTGTAGCCGCGCCACTGACGCGCCCGCACCCGGTTGGCGAACTCGCCCATCCGGTCCAGGACCTCGTGCACGGCCGGCACAACGTCGATGCCGTCGACTGCGATCTGCTCCTTGCGCGGCGCGCGGAGGGCGACGTGCAGCACGGCGCGGTCCTCGGTGATGTTGATCTTCTCGCCCGCGAGCATCGCGTCGATGTGCTCGCGCAGACCCGACTCCTCGGCCAGCCGCAACAGCAGTCGCATCGTCTCGTCGGTGACGCGGTTCTTCGAGTAGTCCAGGTAGATGCCGCATGCCTCCAGGGCGAGCCGCTCGCCCCGCTGCGGGTCGTCGGCGAACAGATCACGCAGATGGACACCGCGGACCTGTGCGTAGTGCTCCTGCAGCTCTTTCCAGGCGCTGCGTTCCGGTAGCGGCATGGGGGCTTCGGTCATGCGGGGCGCCCTCCTATCGTCCGGTTCTCATCTCAGCATCCCCAGCGCGGCAGGCGCCAGCGACACCGGCCCGGTATTAGGCCAGAATTGCGTGAACAGCTAGCCTCGACGGGTTATCGGCGGGGTTGACAGGTAAGGATCCGGCATTGATCACAGAGCGGCCAAAGCTGTCCGTTATCGGAACGGGCTACCTCGGCGCGACCCACGCGGTGTGCATGGTCGACCTGGGCTTCGACGTCATCGGCCTGGACGTCGACGAGGAGAAGATCGGCCGGCTGGCCAAGGGCGAGGTGCCGTTCTTCGAGCCGGGCCTGCCCGAACTGCTCGGCAAGCACCTCACCGGCGGCCGACTGCGTTTCACGACCTCGTACGAAGAGGTCGCCGAGTTCGCGGACATCCACTTCATCTGTGTCGGCACGCCGCAGAAGAAGGGTGAATACTCAGCCGACCTGCGCTATGTCGAGTCGGCGTTCACGTCACTCGCGCCCCACCTTTCCCGTAAGGCGCTGGTTGTGGGCAAGTCGACCGTGCCGGCCGGCACGGCGGCGCGCATGGAGAAGCTGATGCGCAGCCTCACCCCCGGTAAGGACGTCGAGCTGGCGTGGAATCCCGAGTTCCTCCGCGAGGGATTCGCCGTCGAGGACACGCTGCGTCCCGACCGCCTGGTATTCGGTGTCCACTCCGACTGGGCCGAGCAGCAACTGCGCGCCGCCTTCGCGCCCGTCATCGAGGGCGGCACGCCGGTGATCGTCACCGACTTCGCCACCGCCGAGCTGGTGAAGGTCGCCGCGAACTCCTTCCTGGCCACCAAGATCTCGTTTATCAACGCCATGGCCGAGGTGTGCGAGACCACGGGCGCGGACGTAACAGCGCTGGCCGAGGCCATCGGCCACGACGAGCGCATCGGACACAAGTTCCTCCGGGCCGGACTCGGCTTCGGCGGCGGCTGTCTGCCCAAGGACATCCGCGCCTTCATCGCCCGGGCCGGCGAGCTCGGCGTCGATCAGGCCGTGTCGTTCCTTCGCGAGGTAGACGAGATCAACCTGCGCCGTCGCGCGCGTACCCTCGAGCTCGGGCTCGACCTGATCGACGGCACCTACCGAGGTACCCGCATCGCCGTGCTCGGCGCGGCGTTCAAGCCGAACAGCGACGACATCCGCGACTCGCCGGCCCTCGACGTCGCCGCCTCGATCGGACGCCGCGGCGGGGCCGTCGTCATCTACGACCCCCAGGCCATCGAGAATGCCCGGCGCATGTACCCGGAGCTGATCTACGTCGAGTCGCTGGAGGAAGCGCTCGCCGGTGCCGATGTGACGATGCTGCTGACCGAGTGGGACGAGTTCCGCTCGATGGATCCCGCCGAAGTCGGCGGCAAGGTCGCGCAGCGCAACATCGTCGACGGTCGCAACGTCCTTGACCCGGTGAAGTGGCGCAAGGCCGGCTGGCGCTATCGCGCGCTGGGCCGCCCATGAGCGCGATGAGCGCTCGCGCGCGATGAGCCCCGCCGCCGCCACGCGGCCCGAGCTCGCACCGACGATCATCCACCAGCTCGAGCGGCTGGTTCGGGAACGCCAGCGCGAGTGGCGCACGCCGGGGCTGGCCGCGGGGG
>JBKPQM010000125.1:0-11433 GCA_046734095.1 Actinomycetota bacterium
GGCGTGGCAGCTCGCGGTCACACTCGGCATACCGCTCTCCGGCGTGGTGGCGCGCGCGGACGATGACGTGCAGGCCCGTCGCGATCAGGCTCGCCTCGTTGCCTCAGCTCTGGCTGGTCCTCGCTCGTCCGCGGCGTTGCTCGCCGGCCTGCCCGCGCTGGGGCTCATCCTGGGCCTGGCGATGGGGGCCCATCCGCTGCATGTGCTCCTCGACACGGGCGCTGGCCGGATCCTGCTGTGCGTGGGCGTGCTGCTCGACGGGCTGGGCGTTATGTGGACGGCCCGCTTGATCAGCTCCGCCGAGCGGCCCCGAGCGGTGCTCGCCGCGACACCCGGAGCTCCGCTCGCCGTGCGGCCAGGAGCGACGCTTGCGGAGTGGCCGGGAGCGACGCTTGGCGCGCGCGGCGCAGCGAGCCAGGCGCAGCCACCCGAGGCGCATACCGCCACTGCGTTCGGGCGATCGAGCCGCCGGGTGCCCAAGACGGAGGCTCGTCGGTGACGGCCGCGCTGTGCTGGCTGGCCGCGGCGGTTTGGCTGACGCGCGGGCCCTCGGGAGGCGTTTGGCCGCGGCGAAGCCGGTCGCCGGTGGCACCGCGTCTTCCACCCTCGACATTGCGTTGGCTGGCGGCGGTCGCGGTGGCGCTGACCGGGGTGGTCGTGCTCGGGCCGGTTCGAGGCGGACTCGGCGGCGTAGTCGCCGCACCACTTGTGGTTCGGCTCGTCGGCGTTCTTCACGCCCGGGTGCCGACCCGCGTGCCGAGCGATGCTGCTCAGCGGGTGCCGCTCATGCTGGATTTGCTCGCCGCCGCGCTGCGCAGCGGTCAGCCAGTCGTCTCGGCCGTCTCGTCGGTGGCACCGCTCGCAGGGGCGGACCTTGCGGCGCAGCTGCACCAGGTCGCTGGCTTGCTCCGTTTCGGATCCGATCCGGCGATTGCCTGGGCTGCTCTCGACAATCCGACGCTTGCGCCAGTCGTCCGCACGGCCGTGCGGAGCGCGGAGAGCGGCGTGCGGCTCGCACGTGGCTTCGAGTTACTCGCTGCTGATCTCCGCCAGCAGGCCAAAGCGGACGCTGTCGCCCGAGCGAACCGCGCGGGCGTGTGGGCGATGGCACCGCTCGGGATGTGCTTCTTACCGGCATTCGCCTGCCTCGGCGTCCTGCCCGTCATCGTGGGCATCGCTCATGGCGTTTTGAACGTGACGCCGTAGGGCCGGCAAGCACTGCGGTTACCGCGTCCGCTCCCGGGCGGTCGCGCCGCACCAAGCGCAGTCAGGCGGCCCTGCGACGACGGCAGGACCGTGTTATGCGATCGTTACGCCGACACGGTCAGGGTGAGCGCTATGCGGGTATTAGTCGCCGAGGACGAGGAGGCTCTGGTCGAGATCCTCGTGGACGGACTGCGGGCGAAGGGCATGGCCGTCGATGCGGCGCGCGACGGTGAGCACGCCCTGTGGCAGCTGGCAATCAATCGGTACGACGTCCTCGTCCTCGACCGCGACCTGCCCGTCGTGCACGGCGACGAGGTATGCCGGGCCGTTGTCGCCAGCGAAGCTCCCACGCGAGTACTCATGCTCACTGCGGCCGGCACCGTCGAAGATCGCGTCGCCGGGCTCGACCTTGGCGCCGACGACTATTTGGCCAAGCCGTTTGCGTTCGTAGAGCTGGTCTCGCGGATCCGGGCACTTGGCCGGCGCACGCACCCGGTCCTTCCTCCCGTGATCGAACACGGCGATCTCACCGTCGACGTGTCCCGTCGCCTGGTGTCGCGGGGGGGCCGGGAACTGGCGTTGTCCGGCAAGGAATTCGGCGTCCTCGAAGTGTTGCTCGGCGCGCAAGGCGCGTTGGTCACCAGCGAGGATCTGCTCGAACGCGTCTGGGACGCACACGCCGATCCGTTCACTAATGCCGTGCGAGTGACGATGATGCGCCTGCGCCGCAAGCTCGGCGATCCGCCGTTGATCGAGACGGTGGCCGGCGCCGGATACCGGATCCGGTGATGTCCACGCGGATCCTTGGCCGGTCGCCGACGTCGATGTCAACGCCAAGCCCCGCCCAGATGCCGAGCCCGCCAGTGATGTCCGCCCGGATGCCGAGCCCGCCAGTGATGTCCGCCCCGATGCCGGCCGGGCCGAGGATGGCTCGCGCGATGAGGGGCCAGTCAGGGATGTCTACCTCGACGCACGAGGAGCAGTGATGTCGACCTCGATGCCGAGCCCACCGATGATGTCCGCCCCGATGCCGGGCGGGCGCGCACAACCGGATCCGCCGACGCCGGCGCCGGTCCAGCGCCGGTCGCACTCGCTGCGCTGGCGGCTGACCGCCCTGTACGGCGGGCTGTTCCTGCTGGCTGGCCTGGCGATGGTGGCAATCCTCTATGCGCTGCTCGCCCAGCGCCTGCCCCGGGCCCCGCGTATCGACATTCCAGCGATCGAGGCGCAGGGCAACCTCCCGCCACGGGTCATCCGGGCGCTGAATAGTGTCCGCGCGCTGCGCGCGGCATTGATCGACCAGCGCGACAACGCCCTGCATCAGCTGCTCACTCAATCGATAATCGCGCTGGCTGTTGTGGCCGTTATCGCGGCGGTGCTGGGCTGGCTGGTTGCCGGGCGGGCGCTGCGCCCGTTGCGCGACATCACTGCCACCGCCCAGCGGCTGTCCACGTACACCTTGGGCCAGCGAATCAACCTGCGCGGGCCCGACGACGAGCTCAAGGAGCTGGCCGACACGTTCGACGGCATGCTGGATCGGTTATCCAGCGCATTCGAGGCCCAACGCCAGTTCGTCGCTCACGCCTCGCACGAGTTGCGCACACCGCTGACTGTGCAACGCGCAGCGATCGACGTGGCGCTGGAAGACCCGGCCCCAACGATCGAGTCGATGCGGACGATGGCAGTGCGGGTCCGCGACGCCACTGAACGCAACGAGCGTTTGATCGCCAGCTTGCTCACCCTGGCCCGCAGCCAGGCCGGCATCCAGCGCTTCGACGACGTCGACCTGGCGGAGGCCGCGCGCGCCCGGATCGCGGCGATTTCATCTCCGGACGTCACGGTCGCGCCGATACTGGGCCCGGCCCGCCTGGTCGGAGACCCGGAGCTCGTCGAGCGGCTGATCGCCAACCTCGTCGACAACGCCGTGCGCCACAACCGATCAGACGGCTGGGTGCACATTGAGACGTGGACGGACGGACATACAGCCGGGCTGCGGGTAAGCAACTCGGGGTGGATCTTACCGCCGGAGCAGGTCGAGCAGCTGTTCGTTCCGTTTCACCGGATGCCTGGAGAGCGCGGCCGTGACGGATACGGGCTCGGCCTCTCGATCGTCGACGCCGTCGTAGCCGCCCACCACGGATCGCGCTCCGCCCGGGCGCTGCCCGACGGCGGGCTGGAGGTCACGGTCGTGCTGCCGGTGACGCTGCTAGACGTTGGCGGCCGCTAGTCGTAAGCGGACCGTAGTCGTAGGCGGCCCAAGTCCTAAGCGGCCCAAGTCCTAATCGGCCCAAGTCCTAAGCGGCCCCCAGTCGTCGGCGCCTAGTCGCAGGAGCTGCTGCGCCCTCAGGCGAGGGGCGGTTCTTGATCATCTCAGGTACACGAGCAATATTTTGCGGCCTCAGCAGAGATGATCAACGTTCAGCCGGCGCGGCTGGGCTAGTGCGGGCGAAGGTTCCGCAGGTCACGCCGCAGCTTACGGAGATCGTCACGCAGCGCTATGTGATTGGGCGGCGGGTCTGCGACGAGGCGCGCGGTGCGAGTCTCGCCGGTGCGGCGTCCTATCACGGCGACCGTGTCGCCGACCTTGATACTGGAGATAGATGAGCGCTTGAGGTCGGCGCCTCGCACCCTCGTGTCGCTCGACAGCGTCCACGCCCAGGTGGTCCCGTCGTCGCTCTTGACGGTTAACGACGATGACGACACGGCGCTCACCGAACCACGCTGGACGTCCACGGTGATGATCTTGCCATCCGCGTCCCTGACGACACGCTCGCCATGTAGCAGCGTGCGTTCGGGCGACGCCTTCGGGGCGCTCGCAGTACTTGGCGGGCTCGCCGCGCTGGACGGGTCGTTCGACGACGCGTAGGCCCCGAGCGAGAAGGCGACGATGCCGCCCGCCACAGCGGCCGCTCCGGCGACAGCCAGCGTCCGTTTCATACCCAGACTCCTTTCCCAAATGCGCACAGCATGCCGATGCGCCGCTAACAACGCTGTAACGGGAAACCAGATCGCTCATCCTGACCGCGGGCGTCCATTACGCGTCCTGCATTACGCGTCCTGGCCCGACTAGGTGCGCCTTTCATCATCAAAGTGGACTTGTGGCTGCGGCCGCGACCACTTCCGCGTCTTGATCAGCGAGGAACTGGGGCTTGTTCGACAAGAGCGTCGCAGGCGTGGTCGCCGGCGTAGATGATCCCGCCGCTCGAGCAGTCATGCGAACTTGCAGCCAGGCGAACTTGTCAAGTTCGTTGTCCACAGTCGCGTGCGCCATCCACAAACCGCCCGGACGTGATGAATATGGTGCGCGGGCCCGGTTGGCTGATCGGCATGAGCCTTTTCAAGCGAATCAGCCATCGTGTAGCGGCAGTTCGTCGCGCCGCCGACCGAGGCATGACCACCGCCGAATATGCCGTGGGCACCGTGGCGGCCGTCGCATTTGCGGCGGTTCTCTACAAGGTCGTGCGCAGCGGCGCCGTCCAGTCGGCGCTGAGCTCGATCATCCAGTCGGCGCTGCATGCGATCTAGCTCGGCGGCGCGCAAGTCAGGTTCCCTCCCCCGCCGGCCTTGTGCGTCGGTCGGCGGGTCTGGTTCTGCGGCCAGTGGGTCTGGTTCTGCCGCTCGCGGGTGCGGTTCTGCCGTCCGTGGGTCTAATTGGTCGGTCCGCCGGGCTCGTGCGCCGCTCCGCCGGGCTCGCTCGCCCGTTCGCCGGAGGTTCATCGACTCGGGCATGGTTACCGCCGAACTCGCAGCTGCCTTGCCCGTGTTGATGATCCTGGTTGGCGTGGCGCTAGCGGCGGTGTCGGTCGCCGGGCAACGGGTTCGCACCGCCGACGCTGCGCGTGAGGCGGCCCGCGCGGCCGCGCGAGGTGACTCCGTGAGTGCCGGACGCCTCGCGGCCGCGGCGGCGCCGGGTGCGGCAGTCACAATCAGCCGTTCGGGTGATCAGATCGTCGCGCAGGTGCGAGTTGCGCTTCATCCGATGGGCGGGTGGCTGCCGGCAATACAGGTCGCGGAGCGAGCCGTCGCCGCGGTGGAGCCCGGCAGCCAGAGCGGTGTGCCGCCGTGATGCGCCGATTCGGGCAAGCAGACCGACTCGGGCAAGCAGACCGACTCGGGCAGGCAGACCGACTCGGGCAGGCAGATCGACTCGGGCAGGCAGATCGACTCGGGCTGTCAGACCGTGGCTCGGCAAGCATCTGGGTGTTGGCGTGTTCGGCGGTCGTACTGCTGATCGCGGCGGCGGCCTCGCTGCGGACGTCGGCCGTGCTGGCCCGGCATCGGGCCGAGTCGGCGGCGGATTTCGCCGCACTTGCCGCGGCCGGCCAGATCGGCCTGGCCGCTGACGGCTGTGAGCTTGCCCGTTCGATCGCCGCGGCCAACGGCGGCCAGCTCGTGCGCTGCCGGATGGCGCTGGACGACGACGCGCGCAGCGGCACGGTTGACGTCACGATCATCCTCAGCGTCCATCTGCCCGGCCTCGGCTCGCAGCGGATCACCGCGAGCGCACGCGCTGGTCGGCTGCCGACCGGCGGGAGGAGCGGATGACCGTCGAGGGCCTATGTTCCGGCTCCCACGGGAGTCCGCTGCGGGGTGATGGCGTGACGGCCGTCGCAGCCCGACTGGGCGACCTGCCGGGCTGCTGGCGCGCAATGGACCGCTAGACTCCCCCCGAATCATGCCCGGCCACGTCGGTTGCCGACGTGGGCGCTGCGCGACATCCAAGCCTCGAGCTCGCACAGCTTGTATAAGGAGTTTTGCATGGCGTACGCCGACCAGCACGCCGTGGTCGCCCAAGCGGCGATCTCCGGCGGCGAGCACGGCTTGGTAGCCGTGATCCTCGTCGTAGCACTCGCCGCTCTGGGGTTCGCGTACTGGCTCGTCCAGGACGTGGTCAAGGCCGATCAGGGCACCCCGAAGATGCAGGAAATCGCCCGAGCTGTGCAAGAGGGCGCTCGCGCCTACCTGAATCGCCAGTTCCGCACCTTGAGCGTCTTCGCCGTCATCGTGTTCCTGCTTCTCCTCGCGCTGCCGGTCAACGACGGCGGGTTCATCGTGCAGTTCGGCCGAGCGCTATTCTTCCTGGTCGGGGCGGTGTTCTCCGCGACGGTGGGCTACGTCGGCATGACGTTGGCCACCCAGGCGAACGTCCGGGTCGCGGCGGCGGCCCGCGGCGGACACGCTAAGGGCGGCTTCCAGACAGCGTTCCGGACCGGCGGCATCGTCGGCATGCTCACGGTCGGGCTGGGGCTGCTCGGTGCGTCGATCGTGCTCCTGATCTTCAACGACCACGCGCCGACCGTGCTCGAGGGGTTCGGCTTCGGTGGTGCACTGTTGGCGATGTTCATGCGCGTCGGGGGCGGCATCTTCACCAAGGCGGCCGACGTCGGGGCCGACCTGGTCGGCAAGATCGAGGCGGGCATCCCGGAGGACGACCCGCGCAATGCGGCCACCATCGCCGACAACGTGGGTGACAACGTCGGCGACTGCGCCGGCATGGCCGCCGACCTGTTCGAGTCTTACGCGGTCATGCTGGTGGCGGCGCTGATCCTTGGTCAGACGGCGTTCGGCGCCAAGGGCCTGTTGCTGCCGCTGATCATCGGTGGGGTCGGCATCATCAGTTCGGTCGTCGGTGTGCTTACGACCAGGCTGCGCTCCAGCGACCGGAACGGGCTGATTGCGATCAACCGCGGCTTTTTCATCTCGGCGGCTGTGTCGCTCGTGCTCGTCGCGATCGTCGCGTTCACCTTCCTGCCCAGCAAGTTCTCGGACTTCACCGACGTCAGTGCCAGCATCCGCGCGGTCGACGCCAACCCCGGGGTCGTGGCCTTCCTGGCCGTCCTGATCGGCATTGTGCTCGCGGTGGTGATACAGCAACTCACCGGCTACTTCACCGACACCGTGCGCCGTCCGGTGCGCGATGTCGCGGGCACGTCACTCACCGGCCCGGCGACGGTCATTCTTTCGGGTGTGGCGCTGGGTCTCGAGTCCGCGGTGTACACCGCCGTGCTCATCGCACTGGCTGTTTTTGGCGCGTTCCTGCTCGGTAGCGGTTCGATCGCGGTGGCCCTCTTCGCAGTCGCGTTGGCCGGTTGCGGGCTCCTTACCACCGCTGGTGTCATCGTCTCGATGGACACCTTCGGCCCGGTGAGCGACAACGCGCAGGGCATCGCCGAGATGAGCGGCGACATCGACGAGCGGGGCGCGCGGGTGCTCACCGAGCTCGACGCAGTGGGCAACACCACGAAGGCGATCACCAAGGGGATCGCCATCGCCACCGCGGTTCTGGCGGCCACGGCGCTGTTCGGGTCGTTCACCGATGCTGTCGCCACGGCGATCAGCAAGACCGGGGTGACGCCGGCGAGCGACAACTTCGCATTCAGCACCGACCTCACTCATCCGAACAACCTAGTAGGGGTGATCATCGGTGCGTCTGTCGTGTTCCTCTTCAGTTCGCTGGCCATCAGCGCCGTCGGCCGGGCGGCCGGTCGGGTCGTCTTCGAGGTACGCGAGCAATTCCGCACCCGGCCGGGCATCATGGCCGGCACCGAGCGCCCCCAGTACGGGCGCGTGGTCGACATCTGTACGAAGGACTCCCTGCGCGAGCTCGCGACGCCGGGCCTGCTGGCGATTCTCGCGCCCATCACGATCGGGTTTACCTTCGGTATCGCTCCGTTGGCGGGATACCTGACCGGCGCGATTGCCGCCGGTGTCCTCATGGCCGTGTTCTTGGCCAACTCGGGCGGTGCGTGGGACAACGCGAAGAAGATGGTCGAGGACGGCAACTACGGTGGCAAGGGCAGCGAGGCGCACGCCGCGACTGTCATCGGTGACACGGTCGGCGACCCGTTCAAGGACACGGCTGGGCCCTCCATCAACCCGCTAATCAAGGTCATGAACCTGGTGGCGGTACTGATCGCGCCGGCCATCGTCAAGCTGAGCATCGGGCACAACGCCTCGGCCGGGCTGCGGACCGTCTTCGCGATCGTGGGGTTCGGCATCATCGTGGCTGCCCTCATCGTGTCGAAGCGGCGCAAGATCTCGCTCGGCGCGCAGCCAGAACCGGCTGCGGCCGAGCCCGTAAACACCACGGCGCGCTGAGTCCGGGCGGAGTGAACGGCCGCGACCGGTACCCGGTGGCGGCCGCGTCGGTCTCAGACGACTCGGCCGGCGCTCCGGCCGAAGGCCTGGCATCTGCCGCGGCGCGGTGACGTCCTCCTCGGCGGCGCTCTGTCAGGATTTGCGTGTGCAGTTCTCGCTGTTCGGGGCGGAGGCGGCCGAGCCGGTGCTCGACGATCTCGACGGCGTGCTGCTCGCGGGCGGGCATTGGGCGAGGCTCGGCGCAACGGCACGCCTCTCGATCGTCGTGGCCGACGCCTGGCGGGCCGATGCGCTGAGCCAGGCATTCACCACCCGCGGCGTGGCGGAAGCGGCGCGCTCGATCGAGGTAGCCCAGAATGGCATTTCCGCTCGGACGGCATTCAGCGCCGCGCTCGCACGGCACGCGGAGCGCTGGATGCGCGGCGCGAACGAGTCGCCACCACACGGGCTGGCGCTCACTCCGAGCGGCCTGCGGCTATGGGCGACTGCGGCCGGCCGCATGGACGATGCCGGATACGTGCTGGGGACGTCGGCGGGTGACGACGTCATGCATCTTGCCGCCGGCGCGCAACTCGCCCGTCTCGGTCTGGCGGCCGCGTCGCTCAAACAGCGTCCGGGTCCGGGTTGGCGGATCACGTCCGTGCGACGCCTGCGCCGTTTGGCCGAGGTGGTCGGCGAGCCTGTCGATGGCGCAGGCCGCGACTGGCCGTGCTGACCCGGCGTCGTGTGCGACCGGCCCTGCTGACGAGGGGTATCGCGATCGGCCCTCATGCCAGGCGAATCGCGATGGGCGCTACTCGCCAGGCGTATCGCGATGGGCGCTGCTCGCCAGGCGTAGCGCGACTAGCCCTACCCATCAGACGTACGCGACCCTTCGCAGAGCGGCCCGACACTAGCCCGGCGGGCGCCGTCGCGAGATGCTTGCCCGTTCGCGGCATAACTTGCTGGCCCGTACCGTTCAACGCGACGGCAAGGGCAGTGATGTACCGTCCGGCCAATCCCCCAGGTACAAACGAGGGACTTGCGCAGCAGTGGAGGAGTGCACGTGGCGAGTAAGGGCGCGAAGGCGAGTGCCGGCACGAAGCTGGTGATCGTCGAGTCGCCGGCGAAGGCCAAGACGATCGGCGGGTATCTCGGTAAGGAGTACACCGTCGAGGCGTCGATCGGCCATATCCGCGACCTGCCCCGCAACGCCGCCGACGTCCCGCAAAAGTACAAGGGGCAGCCCTGGGCGCGCCTCGGCGTCGACACCGAGCACGACTTCGAGCCGCTGTACGTCGTGAGCCCCGACCGCAAACAGCAGGTGAGCAAGCTCAAGGCGTTGGTCAAGGATTCCGACGAGGTCTTCCTTGCAACGGACGAGGACCGCGAAGGCGAGGCCATCGCCTGGCACCTGGTCGAGACGCTGCGGCCGAAGGTGCCGGTTCGGCGCATGGTGTTCCACGAGATCACGCCGCATGCCATCGCCCAGGCAGTGGCCGCGCCGCGCGACATCGACGAGCGACTCGTCGACGCACAAGAGACCCGCCGCATCCTCGACCGGCTCTACGGCTACGAGGTGAGCCCGGTCCTGTGGAAGAAGGTGCTGCCGCGCCTGTCGGCCGGCCGGGTGCAGTCGGTCGCCACGCGCATCGTGGTCGAGCGCGAACGGGCCCGGATGCGATTCAAGAGTGCCGAGTACTGGGACGTCGAGGGTACGTTCGCGCCGCTCACCCACCGGCCGGACGACCCGGAAACGTTCACCGCCACCCTCGTCGCCCTGGACGACATGCGCCTGGCCACCGGCCGCGACTTCGATCCGCAAACGGGGCGCGCCCCATCCGATGTATTGCATCTGGACGAGGCCGGCGCCCGCGGCCTGGCCGCGCGCCTTGATGGCCGCCCCTTCGAGGTCACGCGCGTGGAGGAGAAGCCCTACCGCCGCCGCCCCTATGCCCCGTTCATGACCTCAACGCTGCAGCAAGAAGCCGGCCGCAAGCTGCGGTGGTCATCGGCCACCGCGATGCGGGTCGCGCAGCGCCTGTACGAGAACGGCTTCATCACCTATATGCGGACGGACTCCACGAACCTGTCCGAGACCGCCATTGCCGCTGCCCGCCAACAGGCCCGCGATCTTTACGGGGACGCCTATGTGCCGGCCGAGGCACGCATCTACTCGCGGAAGGTGAAGAACGCGCAGGAGGCGCACGAGGCGATTCGTCCGGCCGGCGACACGTTCCGCACCCCGGGCGAGGTCGCCGGGCAACTGTCCCGCGACGAGTTCCGTCTGTACGAGCTGATCTGGCAACGCACGCTGGCCTCGCAGATGGCCGACGCGGTGGGCACCACCGTATCCGTGCGGCTGGCCGGTATCTCGATCACGGACGAGCGGGCCGAGTTCGCGACATCCGGTCGCACGATCACGTTCCCCGGTTTCCTGCGCGCCTACGTCGAGGACACCGACGAGCAGGCCGAGAAGGACGACGCCGAGAAGCGGCTGCCCGGTCTCGAGCGCGCCGAGGCGTTGACGGCGCTCGGCTTCGAGGCGGAGGGCCACACGACCAACCCGCCGGCCCGCTTCACCGAGGCGTCGCTGGTCAAGGCGCTCGAGGAACTCGGCATCGGCCGACCGTCCACGTACGCGTCGATTCTGCAAACCATTCAGGATCGTGGCTACATCTGGAAGAAGGGCGCCGCGCTGGTCCCGTCCTGGACGGCGTTCGCCGTGATCGGGCTGCTCGAGTCGTATTTCGCCCGCCTCGTCGACTACGGGTTCACCGCGAGTGTCGAGAACGACCTGGACTCGATCGCCGACGGCGAGCTGTCGCGGGTCGAGTGGCTGCGCCGCTTCTACTTCGGGGCGAACGGCGCCGTCACTGATCCGAAGCGCATCTCGGCCCAGGGCGGATTGAAGCGGCTGATCGCGTCGCGGTTGGAGGAGATCGACGCGCGCGGGGTGAACTCCATTCCGCTCTTCGACGGCGTGGTCGTTCGTGTCGGCCGGTACGGACCGTATCTGCAGCGTGGGGAGGAGCGGGCGTCCATCCCGGACGGTCTGGCCCCGGATGAGCTCACCCCCGAGAAAGCCGAGGAACTGCTCGGGCTGCCCTCCGGCGACCGGGCGTTGGGCCCGACGGACGATGGTCGCGA
>JBKPQM010000126.1:0-13094 GCA_046734095.1 Actinomycetota bacterium
CCACGCCACGCAGATCTGAAAAACACACACACCGGGTCGGCGATGCTTGTGCTCGGCCGGCACAGCTTTGACGCTGAGGGCGCTCCGGTCGAGTGGGTTCGCAGCTGGTATCGCGGCGACCGCTATACGTTCGTGGCCCGACTGACCACGGCGGGCTGATCAGCGGGCTGACGTCGCCGCGGGCGCCGGAGTCCGTCCCAGGTCAGCACCATGAGGGCGACCCACACCAGACCGAATCCGGCCCACCGAGCCGGCGGCATGTCTTCGTGATCGATGCCGACGCCCACCGCGAACTGCAGCACCGGCGCGAGGTACTGCAGCAGTCCGATCACCGTCAGCGGCAGCCGCCGGGTGGCCGCACCGAAGAACAGCAGCGGGATCGCTGTGATGGCCCCGGTCAGCACGAGCAGTGTCGTGTTGCCGACACTTCTGTGGGCGAAGGCCAGGGTGCCGTGCAGATCGAGGACGATCAGGGTCGTCAGCGCCGGGATCGCGAGATAGCCCGTCTCGATGGCCAACGACTCGACGGCGCCCACCGCTGCCCGCTTCTTGAAATACCCGTACAGTCCGAACGAGGTGGCGAGCACGAGAGCGATCCAGGGCAGCCGCCCGTAGTCGACCGTCAACACCACGATCGCCGCCGAGCCGATACCGACCGCCACCCACTGCAGCGTGCGTAGCCGCTCGTGCAGGACCAGGACACCGAGCATGATCGTGAACAGCGGATTGATGAAGTAGCCCAGGCTCGTCTCGACGACATGCCCGGCGTTGACGCCCCAGATGTAGGTACCCCAGTTCGCGGTGATCACGATCGCGGCACCGCCGAGCAGCATGCGCTTGCGCCGATCGGCGAGGATCAGGCGCACATTTGTCCAGCCGTGCGCCCGCCACAGCAAGATCGCAACGAAGCCGAGCGACCAGATCATGCGATGCGCGAGAATCTCGAGCGCGCTGGCCGGCTTCAGCAGTGGCCAGTAGAGCGGGAACAGGCCCCACAGCAGGTAGGCCGTGACCCCATAGGCGAGGCCCCGGCGCTCGTCGACGTCGGACCCCACGTTTCCATCATCCCTGATGACGCGAGCCGTTAGGCGGGCCACTCCTCGCGGAGTGGCCGGTCGCCGGAATGTCCAGCTCCATCCACCGCTCCGTCCAGCGCAGCCGGGCGAATCCTACGCGGCGGTACACCTCGTGGGCGTCGTGCGTTGAAAGCATGATCCGCGAGACACCGTGCGCCACGAGATCGTCCACGACGCCGCGCATCATCCAGGTACCGATGCCCTGGCCACGCCAGGCCTCGTCCACGATCACGTCGCCGATCCAGGCGAACACCGCGAAGTCGGTGACGGCCCGAGCGAGCGCCACCTGAGTGTCATCCGGGGTGTACACGCCGTACGGATGCGAGGCCGCCAGCGATCGCTCGATCGTCTTGCGGTCGCGGGTGTCGGCCCAGTACGCCGAAGCGAGCCACGCGCAGACCCGGTCGAAGTCCAGCCGCGATGGGTCATCCGTGAGGATCAAGCCGTCGTCGCGTTCGAGCGCACATGCCATCCTCCGATGGTCCGGGCCTGATCAGGACTTATCACCGGCCACTTCGGGCTCGGTGGCCGACGCCGCGGCGAGCGTGGCGCCGATGCCTAACGCCTCGGCCCAGCCGGTCACCATCGGCGTAGCGCCCCCGGTCAGGACGAGCTGGGCCAGCACGCCCGGTAGGAACCCGACCCGCTGGCGCAGCCGCGTCGAGTCCTCCCATAGGGATAGTGCCTCCGCGTGCCGCCCAGCTTCATCCGCCAACGCGCCGAGGTGGCGCAGCGCGTACGAGCGGGCGTACTCGTCGTCAGTGTCGAGGGCCGCCCGGTAGTGCCGCTCGGCCTCGATGTCGTCGCCCTCCAGCACGCCGGCGATCACGCCCTGGTAGAAGCGTGCGTACGCCCCAGCCGGTGCGTCCGGAGCCTCCGCGGCCAAGCGCTTCGCCGCTCCCGCGAGCGTGTCCGTCTCCGGTTGCCTACCGAACAGCTGGTGGGCGTAGGACGACCGTAGCTGGGCGAAGTCGGCGGCCCAGGCCTGCGAGCGATCGGCAGCGTACGCGCGGGCCGAACTCAGCCGCGACACGTCCGCATCCCGGCGCTGCCAGAACGCCTGGTCGACCTCGGCTTCGGCCCGGGCCACCGCCAGCGCGCCGGCCTCGCGCGGGTCGGCCGGTTCAGCCGCCTCGAGCAGGCGGACTGCCTGGTCCCAGCGCCCGGCGCGGACCAAGTCCCTCGCCGAGGTGATCACCGTCTCGATGCCCAGAGATGCCATATCGCAGAACGGTACTTAGACACTGAACTATTAGGCAATGACGCTTCGGCAGGTTGATAATTCGCTGCGTGAAGGACAGCGTCGACGATCTACTGGAGCAGTGGACGGCCGCCATCGACGGGATCGATCCCCGAGGTGAGGGCATCGTCACGAGGATGCAATTTCTGGTGCGATACCTCTCCGAGCAGAAGGCCGCGTCGCTCAAAGGCCTCGGGCTACAGATGTGGGAGTGCGCCACGCTGCATGCGCTGCGCCGTCGAGGTAAGCCCTACGCCGCCGGGCCCACCGAGCTGGCCGCCGAGCTCGGCGTTACCGGCGCGGCGATGACCAACCGGGTCGACGCGATGGTGCGGCGCGGCTACGTCGTACGTAGTTACGACCGCAGCGACCGGCGCCGTAGCGTCGTCGCCCTCAGCCGCAAAGGCGCAGCGCTGGCCGAGCGCATCATTGCCGAGCAGCTCGACGTCGAGACGACGCTCGTAAGCGCGCTGACGGATGCCCAGCAAGACCAGCTGATCATCTTGCTCCGCCGGCTCATGCACACCGTCGATGCGACGAAGCGACGAGCGCCCGCCGCCGCTACGCGGCCCGCGGGATAAGTTACCCGACCTGCCAAGTGTCCTTGCCGTGCAGCAATTGCTCGAGCGCGGCCGCGTCGCCAGGGGAGTCGGCGCCGGCCCGTTCGATCTGACCGGCCATCATCGCGTCGTACGTCGGCCGTCCGACGGACCGGAACACGCCCATCGGCGTGTAGCGGGGGTCGAGCGACGACAGCCGCGACAAGGTGAACGCGTAGGCCGGATCGTCGGCGTGGGCGTCATGGACGATCACCCGCGGATCGTCAGGGGCGACATCGTCCTCGATCGTCAGGGTCCCCGACGCTCCGCGGACAACGGCCTTGGAGCCGTCGGCGCCGAAACGCAGCGGCTGACCGTGCTCGAGCCGGATGGTCCAGTCATCGCGGGTCGATGCGTCCTTGAGCACCTCGAAGGCGCCGTCGTTGAAGATGTTGCAGTTCTGGTAGATCTCGACGAGCGCTGTCCCGTGGTGCGAGGCCGCCTCACGAAGCACCGAGGTGAGGTGTTTACGGTCGGAGTCGAGCGTGCGGGCGACGAACGTCGCCTCGGCACCGAGAGCGAGCGAGACCGGGTTGAACGGGTTGTCCAGTGACCCGAACGGTGTTGACTTGGTGATCTTGCCCAGCTCGGACGTCGGCGAGTACTGGCCTTTGGTCAGTCCGTAGATCCGGTTGTTGAACAGCAGGATCTTGAGGTTGACGTTGCGGCGCAGCGCGTGAATGAGATGGTTGCCGCCGATCGACAGCGCGTCGCCGTCGCCGGTCACGACCCACACCGAGAGGTCCGGCCGCGAGGAGGACAACCCCGTGGCAATGGCCGGGGCGCGTCCGTGGATGGAGTGCATGCCGTAGGTGTTCATGTAATACGGGAACCGCGACGAGCAGCCGATGCCCGACACGAACACGATCTTCTCCCGGGAGAGGCCCAGTTCAGGCATGAAGCCCTGCACTGCGGCCAGGATCGCGTAGTCGCCGCAGCCCGGGCACCACCGCACTTCCTGGTCGGTCTTGAAGTCTTTCGCCTTCAACCCGAGGTCAGCCATGGCTGATCACCCCTTGCAGCATGTCGGCGAGTTCGGCGGCGCGGAACGGCATGCCGCGCACCTGCGTGTAGCTGATCGCGTCGACGAGGTATCGGCCGCGGATCAGGAGGGCCAGCTGGCCGAGGTTCATCTCCGGGATGACGACCTTGTCGTAGCGTTCCAACACCGCGCCAAGGTTGGACGGGAACGGGTTGAGATGGCGAAGGTGGGCCTGCGCCACTGAGTAACCGGCCCGGCGGACCCGTCGCACCGCAGCGCCGATGGGACCGTAGGTCGAACCCCAGCCGAGGACGAGCACCCGCGCGTCGCCGTCGGCGTCGTCCACCTCCAGCGGCGGGATCGTGCGAGCGATTCCGTCGACCTTGGCCTGGCGGGTGCGCACCATGAAGTCGTGGTTGTCGGGGTCGTAGGAGATGTTGCCGGTCTTGTCGGCCTTCTCGATGCCTCCCACCCGGTGCTCGAGCCCTGGGGTACCCGGCACGGCCCACGGCCGGGCCAACGTCTCGGGATCACGCAAGTAGGGAAGGAACGTGCCGTCCGGCCCGTTCGGCGCGGTGGCGAATTCCACCTGCAGATCGGGTAGCTCGGACAGCGACGGGATCTTCCACGGCTCCGAACCGTTGGCCAGGTAGCCGTCAGAGAGGAAGAACACCGGCGTGCGGTATGTCACGGCGATGCGCACCGCCTCCAGGATCGCTTCGAAGCAGTCACCCGGTGAGCGCGGGGCGACGATCGGCACCGGGGCCTCGCTGTTGCGGCCGTACATCGCCTGTAGCAGGTCGGCCTGCTCGGTCTTGGTCGGCAACCCGGTGGACGGCCCACCGCGCTGGATGTCGCAGATCACCAGCGGGATCTCCAGCGACACGGCCAGCCCGATCGCCTCGCCCTTGAGCGCGATGCCCGGCCCGGAGGACGACGTGACCGCCAACGCGCCTCCGAACGAGGCGCCGATCGCCGCGCCGATACCGGCGATCTCGTCCTCGGCCTGGAAAGTCCGGACGCCGAATCGCTTGTGCTTGGCCAGCTCGTGCAAGATGTCCGACGCTGGCGTGATCGGGTACGCGCCGAGGAACAGCGGCAGGTCGGCCCGCTGCGAGGCGGCGAGCAGCCCGTAGGACAGGGCCAGGTTGCCGGTGATGTTGCGGTAGGTGCCGGCCGGCAGGGCTGCCGGCTTGACCTCGTAGTGGACGCCGAAGGCCTCGGTCGTCTCGCCGTAGTTCAACCCCGCCTTGAAGGCGGCGATGTTCGCATCGGCGATCGCCGGCCTGTTCGCGAACTTAGCTCGCAGGAACGCCAGCGTGCCTTCGATCGGACGGGAGTACATCCACGACAGCAGGCCCAGCGCGAACATGTTCTTCGAGCGGCCGGCGTCCTTGCGCGACAGCTCGGTGTCGGCCAACGCGTCGAGGGTCAGCTGGGTGAGGTCGACGGCGTGCACCGTGAACCCGTCGAGCGTGCCGTCCTCGATGGGGTTGCTCTTCCAGCCGACCCGGGCCAGCGCCCGCTCGGTGAAGTCGTGCGTGTCGACGATGATCGTGCCGCCGCCGGGCAGATCCGCCATATTGGCCTTCAGCGCGGCTGGGTTCATCGCCACCAGCACGTCCGGACGATCGCCCGGAGTCAGGATGTCGTGGTCGGCGAAGTGCAGCTGGAAGGAGGAGACACCGGGCAGCGTGCCGGCCGGGGCCCGGATCTCCGCCGGGAAATTAGGCAGCGTCGACAGGTCGTTGCCGTAGCTTGCGGTCTCCTGCGTGAATCGGTCGCCGGTCAACTGCATACCGTCGCCGGAGTCGCCGGCAATGCGGATGACCACCTGGTCGAGTTGCTTGACGTCCTTGGACATCTGGCTGTGCGCCTCCATGGCGTTTTCGAGCCCAGCAGAGCTCAGGTACCGGCGCCAGCGTTAACGTCGGCGTTTCGGCGCGGGCGCAGCGGCGACACGCGCTGAAGCCCCAGCGCACACTCCGCCGCACCGCCCTATCCTACGGAGGATCCGCTCGAAGAAGCTCGTGGCGTGTCTCACGACGTGGGCCGAGTCGGGTTGTGGATAACTTCCAACACCGCTCGTCCGAATTGCCTAGCGTCAGGGCAGTGGCGGCAATGATCACCGTGGACATCGCGAGCCTGCGCTCGCTGGCGGCGCAACTGGCCGACCTGGCTGCGCTGCTGCGGGCCGACAACGACGACGAGACATGCATCGGCGCCTGGGTCAGCGACAGCATCATCCGCACTGCGCTCAAGAACATCCAGCACGACTGGTCGCACAAGCGCGGTGAGTTCATCACGTATCTCAGGGGCGTGAGCCGGGGCGCCCAGGCCGCGGCAGACGCTTACCAGCACGCCGAGCAGCACCTCGCTCGAGCAGCTGCGCACTGATGGGCCACGGCAATGGAATCAGGTGGTACCGCCGCCTCGAGTTGCCGGCCGACGGGCTGGCCGCGGCGGCCGCCTGCCTCGCCGCCGATCCGCCTCGCCCGCCCGGTTCGGCGGGTGAGTTCTACGCGGTCGCCAACCGGCTCGGCCGCCGCGCGCAAGCCCTGCGCGATGTGCTGGCCAAGCTCGACGCGATCGCGGCGTCCGAGGGCGTCTGGACGGGCGAGGCAGCGGACACGTTCCGGCGCTTGTTGACGGACGCGCATCGCGCCCACTACGACCAGGTGCCTGACCGCTACGACGGTTACGCGCGCGCTCTGCGCGACTATGCAGGCTTGCTCGGACAGCACCAGGCCAGGATCGACGGTGCGCGCGCCGACGTGCAGTCGGCGATCGACGCGTATCACCGGGCGGCGCACGGTACCGCCGTAGGGCAGGCGTCGGGCACGGCGGCAGCCGCGACGGCGCTTTCGGAGTGCCGGGCGGCCGTCCATCGCTTCCGGACCGCACACGACGACTGGGTTGATTCGGTTACCCGCTGCGAGCAGGCCATCGAACGAATCGACGGCGACGCCCTGCACAACCCGCACGGCGTGCACGTCGCGGTTGATGTCGTCGCGAACGTGTCCGCCGTCTTGTCGAACCTCACTGCGGTTCTGGCGCTCGCCACGCTGCCCTGGCCTCCGGTCGCGATCTTGTTCCTCGCCGTGTCCAGTGAGACCTCGTTGCTGCAGCTCGGGGCCGACGTCACCCGCGCGGCGGCGTGGCAGGAAAAGGTCAGTCTGGGCGACTTGGTATTCGACGCCCTCGGGTCCATCCCACTTGGTACGTGCGCATCGGAGGCGGTCAAGGCCGGCCGGGCGCTGAAGGCGACCGGCGTGCTCACCAGGGCTCGGGCCGGCGCCAAGGGTTTCCTGCACTCGTTCGGGCCCGAGTTGATCGACACGGCCGGGCGGGACGTCAAGCAGGCCACGGTCGGCCTGCGCAGAGCGCGTTGGCGCCCGGATGCAAAGGGTGTCGCAGCGACGCTCGGGGAGAACTGGGAGGTTCAGGACGTGGGCGTCACCGTCGCATCTGCCGGTCGCGAGGCGTACAACAACCGCTCCCGTCCCTGGCCGCAGGCCATCGAGCGCACAGCGTTCAGCGTCGTGCTCGGTCCGGCGGGACCGCCAGCAGCCGCGCGGGTGAACGCCGGCGCCGTGAGGGTCGGGCGAGAGCTCGGCGAGCCACTGCGCCGGGTGCCGAGGCCCCCGCCGTGACCGGCACGGCGCGGCTCGATGTCGAGCTGCCGGAGGGGTGGTGCTGCTTCGACCTCGCGGTGCGGTCCGACCAGCTCACGGAGTTGCTCGACAACGAATACCTGCGGGCATACGCGCACTGGCTGCAGGACAACGGAGCCAGCATCGCGCTGATGCGACCGGGTGATGAGGCGGTACCCGGGGCTATCTGCGGCGGCGTATTCGTCCTGGACGGGATGCCCGTAGACGGCGCGGTGTTGTTCGCCGCGCTCGACGCCGACGGTGAGCCGGTGGCGCTCGGTGACCTCGGCGGTGTGCCGATCGTTTCGCACATCCGACGAGAGTCGACCGACGGGCCCGTCGCTGTGCTGCACATCACGTACTTCATCTGCGTGGCCGGCATGTGCGTTGTGATGACCTTTGGCGGGCGACAAATGGGAGGTGTGCGAGGTGTCGTGGAGGAAGTAGCGAAGATCGTCTCAGCAGCGCGGGTTGTCCATTGCGAGGGTGGATGCCCGGTATAGCCGTGGACACGAAAGGCCAGTCCTGTTGTTGCCGCGCGCCGGGCGTTCCCGGGCTCGGCGCGGCGCCGCTAGCCTAGGCAAGCCCAGTGGCCTGACATCGTGAGTCAGAACGCTGCGGCAAATGTGTCGGGACCCGCTCGGCTATCGCCGGAATTGGTCTGGACATTACGACTGTCGGGATCATTAGGGATTGCTCAACGAATTTTGCCAGAGCGGTGATTAGCCCGCAGCGATTGGGTAAAAGAAGAGGCGCTGCCGGGGGGTCTAGAGGTCCTAGATCTCGGGACAGGTGACGGGGGCAGGCCGAGCGAAGGAGCTGGAGATGCAGGGCGATCTGGTCTTGCCCGCGTTCGAGATGGACTGTCGTGATTGGCTCGTCGTCACCCCCGACGACGCCGGAATCCCCGAGGAGATCGCGGGCACGCCGTTGCTCGCGGTGCTGAGTACAGCCGTGATCGGCGCAAATGACCTCACCTGCGCCAGTGCCGTCCTGACGGTCGGCCTGCTCGACGACGACGCACCGCCTGCGGTCCCCCCCACCCAGGGGTGCGTCGCCGCCGAGGTGATCGAGCCGGACGCGGACGCGGACACGGTGCGATACCTGCTTCCCTCGCCCGACGGCCGGCTCGCTCTGCTCGCTGAGTTCAGCGTCGACGGCGACGAGCCGGAGCTGCGGGAGCGCATCAAGGCGCTGATGGCGTCCTTCCGCTGGACTACCTAGCCGGACCCTCCGTCGGCCGGACCGTTTTAGCCCGGCTCCTCCAGCTGGACGGACTGATTGGGCTATCCGGTGGATGGCCCGTCCCTTTCGCCGGAGCGTCGACAGCGAGGTGCGCCCTGCGCTGACTCTCCGGTTTATCCCTATCGAAGCTATAGGGATAGCCAAGAAATCAACCTCGGGGCATACTGTCCGCGTGGTTCCGGACGAGCACGGCACACCTGCCGCAGCGAGGTTGTTTGGCGTGTTCTGGTCGAGTCGAAGAGCCGAGACGTTCGACGAGGGATGTCACGAGCGAGGAATTCCGCTCCGCGCGAGCGGCGGGCCGACAAATACGTCGGCCTTCGTGTTCTAGCTCGTCCTTGGCGCTGCGTTGCAGGTGCCTGGTGACTGTGTAGGTATCTTCGTCCGAATCGTTCGGGGAGCCATGTCATGACCTCCGTCATGCCGGCCTTCGCTTCAGCCTTGGCCCGGCCGCTCACCGCCATCGACCTCGTCGAGTTCACCCGATTCATGGCGGGCGACGTGCGGTCGGGCAAGTACCCGTTCGTCCGCTTCGATCGACGCGCGCGCTGGCATCAGCGCATCTACCGCGACCGGCGCGTCGACGTGTGGCTCATCGGCTGGCTGCCCGAACAGGGCACTCAACTGCACGACCACGGCGGCTCGAGCGGAGCCTTCACCGTGATCTCGGGCGTGCTCTGCGAGACGGTGCACGTTCGCGGCGGGCGCCAGGCCGGCCGGTTGCGCGAGCGCGCACACGAGGCCGGCGGCAGCGTCGGCTTCGACCGCCGCTACGTCCACGACGTCCGCAACCTGTCCGAGGGGCCGGCAGTGAGTGTCCACGCCTACTCGCCGGCGTTGACCTCGATGACGTACTACGACGTCGAGAATGGCAAGCTCGTCGCGGTGGCCAGCGTGCTGACCGACGAGCCCGAGCCGAATGTCGGGGCCTAGGCCATGACCAAGCGCTTCGACTCAGTGGACGAGCTGCTCGCCGACGCGCGCTCACGCATTACCCGCATGCAACCGGAGGCGGCACACCGCGCTGTGCAGGCCGGCGCGCGAGTCGTCGATATCCGGCCGTCGTGGCAGCGACGTCAAGAGGGCGAGATCCCGGGTTCGCTGATCGTCGAGCGCAACCATCTGGAATGGCGGCTGCATCCTCGCTCGGAGGTCCGAGTGCCCATCGCCGCCGAAACGCCGCAGTGGATAGTGGTCTGCTCGGAGGGTTACACCTCCTCGCTAGCCGCAGATGCGCTGATTTCCCTGGGCGTTCAGGCCACGGACATCGTCGGCGGATTCACCGCGTGGCGGGCGGCCGGGCTCCCGACGGCTCGGGGCGGCACGCCGATCGAGCAGATCGTTCCCGGATAGCGTCCCGTGGCGGGAATTCGGCACCGCGCCTCGCTGCCGCTCGGCCCGGTTTCGCGCTCGCGCGTTCGTGATCACAAGGGCCGGGAACGCGGACGGCCACGTCGTACGTTGTCCGGGCGTGCACAGTGGAGCAGTCAACGGGCTGAAGACCGCCGTATTACTCGGCGCTCTGTCGGCTCTGCTAGTGGTGCTCGGCGGGGCGCTCGGTGGTAGCCGCGGTCTCGTGATCGGGCTGATCCTCGCGATCGGGATGAACGCGTTCAGCTACTTCTTCTCCGACCGCATCGCGCTGCGCTCGATGAGAGCTCGCCCCGTGAGCGAGGCGGAGCAGCCGACGATGTACTCGATCGTCCGGGAGCTGGCCACCGCCGCGCGCCAGCCGATGCCGAGGTTGTACGTCTCTCCGACGATGCAGCCGAACGCGTTCGCGACCGGCCGCAACCCTCGCCACGCCGCAGTGTGTTGCACGGAGGGCATCCTGCAGATCCTCGACCGGCGCGAGCTGCGGGCCGTTCTCGGCCACGAGCTGAGCCACGTCTACAACCGCGACATCCTGATCTCGTCCGTCGCCGGTACGATCGCGGCCGCGATCACGTACATCTCGCACCTGGCGTTCTTCTTCGGCGGTGGCGACCGTGACCGCAACCCGTTCGCGGATCTGATCATGCTGATCCTCGGGCCGCTCGCCGCCGCGCTGATCCAGCTCGCGATCAGCCGCTCGCGGGAGTACCAGGCTGACTCGTCCGGCGCCGCCCTGTCCAACGACCCCCTCGCGCTCGCCAGCGCGCTGGGCAAGCTGCAGCGTGGCACCCAGGCGATTCCGCTGCCGCAGGAGTCCTCGCTCGTCTCGACCAGCCACCTGATGATCGCCAACCCGTTCCGCGGGCAGGGGATGGCCAACCTGTTCTCGACCCACCCGCCGATGGAGAAGCGCATCGCCCGACTCGAGGCGATGGCCAAGGACGACCCACGCTACTGGCGGTAGATCGCCCGCGATGGGGGCTCAGCTCTCGCTGGCAAAGCCTCGCGCGACGTCCATGACGTACTGGCCGTAGCCCGACTTGGCGAGAGCTGTGCCGAGCTTGTGCGCCTGGTCGGCGTCGATGAAACCCTGGCGCAGGGCGATCTCCTCTACGCAGGCGATCCGGACGCCCTGCCGGTGTTCGAGCACCTGCACGAACTGCCCGGCCTCCAGCATCGAGTCGTGCGTCCCGGTGTCGAGCCACGCCGTACCCCGGCCAAGATCGATCAGCTTCGCCTTGCCGTTCTTGACGTAGACGTTGTTGAGGTCCGTGATCTCCAGCTCACCGCGGGCGGAGGGCCGCAACGTCTTGGCGATCTCGACGACCTCGTTGTCGTAGAAGTACAGGCCGGTGATCGCGAGGTTCGACCTTGGGTGGACCGGCTTCTCCTCGATGGAGAGCAGTGTGCCGTCATCGGCTGCCTCGGCCACGCCGTAACGTTCGGGATCACCTACCCGATACCCGAACAGTTTACAGCCGTCCTGTAGAGTTGCCGCTTCGGTCAAGAGCCCACCGAGGCCGTGCCCGTAGAAGATGTTGTCGCCCAGGACGAGTGCCGCTGTGTCGGTGGCGACGTGTTCCGCCCCGATGATGAACGCCTCGGCGAGGCCGTTCGGCTCCGGCTGCACGGCGTAGCTGATGTCGAGGCCGAGCTCGCTGCCGTCGCCGAGCAGCCGAATGAACTGCTCCTGGTCGTGCGGCGTGGTGATGACCAGGATCTCGCGGATGCCGGCCAGCATGAGCGTGGACAGCGGGTAGTAGATCATCGGCTTGTCGTAGACCGGCAGCAGCTGCTTGCTCACCGCTCGGGTAATCGGGTGCAGCCGTGTGCCGGCGCCGCCGGCGAGGACAATCCCCTTCATCGGTAGTTCACGAACTGCAGCGCGACGTCGACCTTGGCATCCTTGAGCAGAGCGATCACCGCCTGTAGATCGTCCCGCTTCTTGCTGGACACCCGCAATTGGTCGCCCTGGATCTGGGCCTGAACGCCCTTTGGGCCTTCGTCGCGGATCAGCTTGGCGATCTTCTTGGCATTGTCCTGGTCGATGCCCTGCTTCAGGCTCGCCGAGATCACGTGCTGTTTGCCGGACGCTTTGGGCTCACCGGCGTCCAGCGCCTTGAGGGATATGGAGCGCTTGACGAGCTTGTCCCTGAAGACATCTAGCGCAGCCTTCGCCCGCTCCTCGGTATCTGCCCTGATTGTGACGCCGAGTTCCCCCGACCAGGCGATCGAGGCGTTGGTGCCGCGAAAATCGAAGCGCTGTGTGAGCTCCTTCGCCGCCTGGTTGAGCGCGTTGTCGACCTCCTGGCGGTCGATCTTGCTCACCACGTCGAACGATGAGTCGGCCACGGTACCGTCCTCCTGATCTCGTCTGGCTCTCGACGGTAGCGGAGGGGCGACGCCCCAACCGAATCGGTGCGGCGGTCCGGTAAGGTTGCGTGCCGTTGCCGGCGCGTCCGGTGAGAGACTTGATACCCACGGCGGGTTGCCCGAGTGGTCAAAGGGAGCGGTCTGTAAAACCGTCGGCTCAGCCTACGTTGGTTCGAACCCAACACCCGCCACAAACCGATGCAGCCCCCGGATTCCGGGGGCTGCAGGCGTATTGGGCCTCGCGGCGATCCGGAATCTGTCTCCGAATAGCAGCTGCGCTAGCACGCTCGCTAGCAAGCGCCACGCTCCAGCCACACACCAGGGACAGCAAAGCGGCCCGCCACGCGTGGTGGTGTGACGGGCCGTCGCTCGGGGCGAGGTCGGCGGGCTACTGGACGCCGGACTCGGATGGTGGTGTCGTGCGGTGCTTGGCGATGAGCGCGGCCTGGGTCTCGGCGAGCGCGCGATGCAACTCCTCGTCGACGTGGCGGTACCGACGTTGCGTAGCTACGGAGGAGTGGCCGAACCGTTCAAGCGCTTGCTGGTCGGAAG
>JBKPQM010000127.1:0-10629 GCA_046734095.1 Actinomycetota bacterium
ACCACTCGTCCGCGGCAGCGTTCGCTCGCATCAGTGGGCTCGCCGGGTCGAAGCGCGTGCACTGGGCCGCCACCTCGGCGAAGACCGCCATTACCGCCGACGCGAGGCGGTCGGCTCGGCCGGCGGCTCCCCGCAGCCGCACGGTCACGACCGACGCCATGGACTCGAAGGTGCTGACAAGATCCGTTCCGGCGACCGGCAACGCCGTCGGCGAGGTCACTTCGCCGCTCCGGACGCCCCGGTCGTGGTTTGCACCGGTGGCGGAGCCGCTGGCGTGCTGGGCGCAGCCGGCGGCCCGGACGATGTCGGCGCGGCGGGCGTCGGCACGGGGGCGGCGGGTGATGCCGGCGGCGGGGCAGGTGACGCTGGCGGTACGTCTCGCGTGGACGGTGCCGGGGGTTGACCCGCGCGGGCGACGGCCGGCGAGGTACCCGACGGCCGCGAGCCGGCTTTCGCCGTCGCCAGCTGAGTCCGCAGAATGGCCAACTGGTGCTGCAGTTGGGTGAGCTCCCAGTGGTTCGCCGCGGCCGAGCGCTGGGCGGCGAGCACGGCCGGATCCGCGGTCCGGATCGGGGAGCTCGGCGGGGTGGGTGGGCTGGTCGTGCCGGTCGCCGGTGTGGTCTGCATCGCCCAGGAGGTTGCCGCGCCTAACAGTGCCGCCGCGCCCGGTACGGCGATCAGCGCCGCCGTCCAGCGGGCGCGCCGGCCGCGTTCCTCAGCCATGATCACCGCCGTCGTCCGTTTCGGTCGTGCGGGGCGTCGCGGGGGTTGGCTGCGCCGGTGTCGCGGTCGTGGGAGTCGGCGCGCGGGACGTAACCGCCGTCCGCGAAGCGGATGGACGGGACCGGACGGGCGGAGCGGACGACTGGGCGGATCCCGATGAAGCCGGCGGAGCCGACGACCGGGCGAAGCCTGACAACGCCGGAGCAGCGGACGGCCCGGCCGACCGCGACGACGCCGGCGGCACGTGGCGAAGCTCACGCTGCAGCGCGGCTATCTGCGCCCGCAGGGTCGCACTGTGCCCAGCGGCGTGAGCCAGTTCAGCCTGCAGGCGCGCCAGTTCCGAGGTCCGCGCCGCATCCGCGCTGGCCGGCGCGGCTGCCGGCGGTGCCGGCGGCTGGGCCGGACTGGGCACCGACGCCAGCGCCGCCGCGGCACCCGCGATCATCCCGGTCGCCAGCGCGGTAGCGGCCACAACGCGATGCTCGCGTCTCACGAGTCTCCCTCGTCGGTTTCCGCCCCCTGAGCGTCATCGAACGGCCCGCGGCCCCGGTTACGCCGGATTTTCGACACACCGGGGTTGCCACGCCGAGGGGATTGCCGGTTCACTGTCCCGCGGCGGGGGCCGAAACACGGAGAAGCCGGTGGCCCATCCGCTAACTGAAGAAGTCGTCGCCGCCGCACGAGCGGGTGACGCGGCAGCGTTCCGTGTCGTGTACCGCGAACTCGGCCCGGTCGTCCTCGGGTATCTACGAGCGCGCGGGGTGGCGGACCCGGAGGCGGTCACCAGCGACGTCTTCCTGTGTGTGTTGCCGCGCCTGGACGACCTGAAGGGCGGCGTATCCGGCCTGCGCACGTTCGTCATGTCCGTCGCGCACGCGCGCATGGTGGATAATGCTCGGCGTCGCCGGCGCCACCCGGTGGTGTCGGAGTACGACGTCGCTCTCGATCCGAGAGTCACGAACTCGGCCGAGGACGAGGCGCTGGGATCGATGGCGACCGCTGGCATCGTTCGGCTGCTACGCGCGCTACCTGATGATCAGCGCGAGGTACTGGCGCTGCGATTCGTCGCGGATCTGTCCGTTGACACGGTGGCGTCGATCATCGGCCGGTCATCGGGAGTCCGCCGATCACCTCCCAGGACGCTCGCAGGGCGTCGTGACGGATGTGATCAACAACTTGACTCCGTTCCACGTCGGTGTCCGCGAAAAGACCGACCGACCGGCCGGTCCGAGCCGTCCGTCGCCGTCCGTCGTGCATCAGCCCCCGGTCCGACCCAGCCATTCTCGCCCGTCCAACCCGCCGACACCTTCCCGGGAACGCAGCACGCCGTCCGAGCCGGTCAGCCAACCCGCCGCCCCGCCCGCCCCGCGCACCACCGAACGGGAACGCGAAAATGTCGGGACGCCGTCGGCTACCCCCCGGCCGACGAGCAGTTGGACGGGTGAAGACGACCGGACCGGACTGGCGACGCTCCCGGGCACCGGGACGCATTCCTCCGGCACCCGGTCGCGCTCGACCGGTACCGCATCGAGCCGGCTCCACGACGACTAGCAGGGCCAGCCCCGCCGACCAACGGTTCTAGTGCTGCCACCAGGGCCGCAACGGCCCGCCGCGGGGATACCCGTGTACTTGGCCGTGGCCCGACGTCGTCGCCGGCTCGTCCGGCTCGGACGGGGCATGCAGGCCTGGGGGTGCTTCGTCGGCGGACGTCGCGTGCAGCCTGAACACGGGCGGCAGAGCATCGGTAACGGCTTCGCGCTCGCCCCGGGATCCCACCTTGGCGTAGCCGAGGAACAAGATGCCGCTGACCGCGACGACGACGATCCACAGCGGTCCGCCGTTCACCCGACCCCAATCGTTGAGCCCATGCAAGACCGCGGCCGCGGCGAGGCCGATCCAGGAGACCAGGTACCACGAGTGACGCTTGCTCATCGCCAGCCCGATGAAGTAGCCGCTCAAGCCGGCCCAGCACGCATGGCTGATCGGGTCCGTGATGAATCGCCAGACGAACTCGAGGATGAAGAACCGCACCGGCCCTATCAGCACGGCAAACACCGACGCCGAGGGGGAGTTGCCGTTGCTGACCAGCTGGTTGATCGACGGGATGGACGACTGCACGATCTGGAAGAACTGGGCGACCCCGGTGACGGTGAAGTAGTGGACGACCTCCGCGGCGCCGAAGGCCAGGCCGCTGACCGCACCGAGGAACAGGTAGTCACGCGGCTGCAGGTCCCGCCGGCGCCAGAAGATCAGCCCGATGGCCACCACCGGCAGTGCTTTGACCAGCTCCTCGGGTAGGCCGACGGTGAAGATGCTCTGGGCCAGGTTGTTGGTGTTGCTCTGCAATGCGGTCTCGAGGGCGATCGCCAAAGGCACTTGGGTCGCGAGTGCGATCACGGTCACCAGCAGGAGCATCGACTTGGTCACGTGCTCCGGGCGGACGATCACGCCGAGGAGCAGCAGCCACGCGAGCGCAAAGTACGCCGCGAATATCCAGGCCACGTCGTCGAATGTGCGCGCGGTTGGGTTGTCCCCCAAGACGACCAGGGCGATGACCGGAGCGCAGATCAGGACCAGAAACAGCAGCACCGGCCAGCTGCGAAACGAACGATGCCGAAGCCAGTCTCCGATCGGGAGCAAGTCGTTCAGCCGGGCGGCGCGTTTCTGCGCAGCCGTGCGGGCGGGGGCCGCAGTGGGCATCACCGTAGTCGTCTCCCTGAGGATGGCGTGCTACCTGGCCAGCCCGTCCCAGCCCAGCACGCGACTTCCCACGGCTCGCTGAACCCCAGCGACAGTCGTGGCGAGCGAAGCGCATCGAGGGTGGGCTGCCCGGTTCGCTCAGTGTTAGCCTGCCGCCGACGCGGCGGCCCAGCAATGAAGCAGACTGCAGTTCCGCCCCCCTGATCGCCCGAAGCGCGGCCTGGGGGCTAGCCGCACCTCTGCTCAGTCGCCGACGGCGTAGGCCAAGACGTCGCTCGTTGCTAGGTAGCCGGAACCGGACGAGTTCCGCTGGCCGGGCCGGCAAATAGGTACTGGCCCCGATGCCGCGTGCTCCCCGGAAGACGATCATGTGGGGTAACCAGGTCCATCCCCGGAGGAGACATGCAGCCGAGCGCGATCGAGGAGCTCGATCCGGCAGCCGCCCATCAGGTCCGACGCCTACGCCCCGCGTGGGTACCGGCCGGGCCGGAGACCGTGCGCTGATGCCCCAGCCATCTCGCTCCCGCCGGTTGGTCGTCTGGATCGTGTTCTTCCTTGCGCTGCTGGCAATCAACATCTACTTCAGCAGCCGGGCCGCCCAGCCTGCCTCACGCATACGCGTCCCCTATAGCCCGTTTTTTCTACAGCAGGTGCAGGCAGGGCACGTCAAGTCGATCACGTCGACCGGGACGGCGGTCCAGGGCACGTTCACGCAGCCCGAGAGCTATTCCGGATCGAAGGCGACGACGCTCTTCTCCACCCAGATTCCGGAATTCGCGAACACGGATTCCCTTTCCCAGCTGCTCCAGAGCAAGGGCGTGGTCATCAACGCCAATCCGCTCGACACCGGAACGCCGTGGTGGGAGAACCTTCTCCTCGGCTTCGGGCCGACGATCCTGTTCGTCCTGCTGCTGTTCGCGCTGATACGCCGCGCGGGCAACATGCAGAACGTCCTCGGCAGCTTCGGGCGCTCCAATGCGCGCCGCTACCAGCCCTCCGGCGATCGGGTGACCTTCGCCGACGTGGCCGGCATCGACGAAGCCAAGGCGGAACTCTCGGAGGTCGTCGACTTCCTACGTCGTCCGGAGAAGTACCGCCGGCTCGGCGGCCGAATACCGCACGGCGTGCTGCTCTCCGGCCCACCCGGCACAGGCAAGACATTGCTCGCACGTGCGGTCGCGGGAGAGGCGAACGTTCCGTTCTTCTCGATGGCAGCGTCGGAGTTCGTCGAGGCGATCGTCGGCGTGGGTGCCTCGCGCGTCCGCGACCTCTTCAAGCAGGCGAAAGAGGCGTCACCGTCGATCGTCTTCGTCGACGAGTTGGACGCAATCGGCCGCTCGCGCAGCTCCGGCGTCGGCTTCAGCGGCGGAAACGACGAGCGCGAGCAAACCCTCAACCAGATCCTCACCGAGATGGACGGCTTCGACTCCTCCACGAGCGTGATCGTGATCGGCGCGACCAACCGTCCGGACGTGCTGGACGAGGCGCTGCTGCGACCGGGTCGGTTCGATCGTCGGGTGGCCGTACAAGCACCCGACCGGGCCGGGCGCGAGGCGATTCTCCGCGTGCACACGCGCGGCGTGCCGGTCGCCCCGGACGTCGATCTCGCCCGGATCGCGGCCACGACGCCCGGGATGGTCGGAGCCGACCTCGCGAACCTCGTCAACGAGGCGGCCCTGCTGGCGGCGCGACGGAACCACGCTCGCGTAGACGAATCCGATTTCACGGACGCGCTGGAGCGGATCTTGCTCGGCGCCGAGCGGCACCTGCTGATCAGCCCCGAAGACCGGCGCCGTACCGCGTACCACGAAGGCGGCCACGCGATCGTCGGCATGCTCACCCCGGGCGCCGATCCGGTGCGCAAGGTCTCGATCATCCCGCGTGGGCGGGCCCTCGGGGTGACGTTTGCCTCGCCCGACGCCGATCACCTCAACTACCTTCGAGCGGAGCTACAAGCGAAGATCAAGGTCGCCTTGGGTGGCCGCGCCGCCGAGGAAATCGTGTTCGGTGAGACCAGCACGGGTGCGGAGTCCGATATTCAGCAGCTCACCGAACTGGCCCGCCAGATGGTCGGCCGCTGGGGCATGAGCACGGCGATCGGCCCGATCGCTGTCATTTCCCGCGACGGCTCGGCGCCGCTGCTGGGCACCGCCGAGACCTCGCCGGCAACCCAGCAGCTCGTGGACGACGAGGTCCGCCGCATCGTGGACGAGGCCTACCGCGAGGTCCTCGAACTGCTACGTAACAACCGGTCGCGGCTCGACTCACTTGCCTCGGCCCTGCTCGAGCACGAGACGCTCGACGAGGACGCTGCCTACGCAGCCGCGGGCGTACCCGGCAACGGCCGGGCCGCTCTAGCCGCGAACCCGAACTCTGCTCACTGAGCGCCGGGGCCTCACCCCGTCAATCCGAACCGACCCAGCGAGCAGCGCGTTATCGGCTTCGGGCCAGCAGAAGCCGCACCGAGCTCACGTCCTCACGGCCGTGTCCGGCCGCGACTGCGGCCCGCCACTGACCGGCAAGTGTGGTCAGCATGGGTGCTGCGTCCTGGCCGGCCGCCTCGAGCGCCAGGTCGACGTCTTTGAGGGCCCATTCGAGCGGGAATTCGGGTGACACGTCGCCCCGCTCCATTTTGTGCAGCTTGGCGTCGGCGATCGGAGCGTCCAAGGGGCCGCCTTCAATTGCTTCGGCGAGCTGGTCCTCGGCGAGGCCGAGCCGGTCGGCGAGCTCCAACGCCTCGGCGACGCCTTCGATCAGCGCGGCCATATAGGCGTTCACCGCGAGTTTCATTCGGCTTCCCTGGCCGGCTTCACCGAGCCACACCGTGCGTCGACCGAGCACGGCAAACACGGGATCGAGGACGTCCCTGGCCCGGGCCGGGCCTGAGGCGAGAACGAGCAGCTGACCCGCCTCGGCCGGGCCCTTGCTGCCGGAGACGGGAGCGTCTACGAAGGCCACGTCCGGGCGAACCTGGGCGAGCGAGCCGGCGATCTCTGTCGTCCCTTCGACGCCGACCGTGCCCATTTGGGCCCACACAGCATTCGGGGCGAAGGCCGCCACGACCGGATCCGCCAAGACGACGGACCTGACAACGTCCGCTGTCGGGAGCATTGTGATGATCACGCCGGCATCGCGTACCGCGTCCTGCGCCGACGCTGCCGGGTGAGCCCCGGCCTCGGCAAGTTTCGCGCTCGCGTCGGCCGCGCGGTCCCACACTGTGGTGTGCAGCCCTGCCTTGACCAGATTGCCCGCCATGGCCGAGCCCATGATGCCGATACCTAGCACCGCCACCCGCCGCTGGGCTGGTGACGCCGGATCGTGAGTCGCCTGGCTTTCACCCGTCGTCATTGCTCTGCCTCCACTGGCCCTGACGCCTTACGTTCATCCGCCGGAATTGCCTTATCGTCCCTCGACCTCCGCGACTTGGACGCGGTCCCCTCCACGATTCTGCCCCTCGTGCACAACGATGCTCTTTGACTCCTGGTCGAATCTCGACCGGAAGTCAAAGAGCATCGCGTCGAAGCGGAAGACTGGGCGGGCGCCGGCGTGGGGTGTCTAGGTGCGCCAGTGGTAGCCGAGGGCGAAGTCCACCGCGATCGCGTACGTCAGATACATCAACCAAGCACCAGTGATGATCCGGGACAGGCCGAGGGCACGCTCCGCGATTCCGACGCCCACGGTGGAGAAGAACTCGCTGAAGTAGACGGCGAAGAGTCCTAGGAACACCAGTGCGACGGGCCAGTCACCAACGTTGAAGAACACCGTCGCCCCTAGTGCGGAGATGACCATGTAGGCAACTGACATCCCGGCATTGGGGCGCGGATCGTTGCCGCGGTAGCGGTTCCAGCCGATGGCAAACCAGTGGACACCGTAGGCGGTAAATGCGAGCGCGGCCATGTAGAGCACCGGATCCCTGAACACCTGGAGCCAGGTCAGCCCGATGAACAGGATGATGCCGGTAACGAACTGGCAGAACCCCGGCATCCAGATTCCCCACACGCCGAGCGATCGGTCCAGATCTTCCTCGCGTTTGGGCCACGCGGCCAACTCCTGCGGACCCCAGATCAGATAGCCGACGCCCAGCCCGAAGAAGCCCAGCGCCAGCGGGGGGAACGCCGAAGCAGCAAAGACGACCTCCATGCCATCTCCATTTCTTTGATTGACTCGGAGCTTCACGGCTCGTCAGGCGGGCCGGACTACACTTCGGACGCTACTTCTGCCACGGTCCGGCCGCCTTGCTACTGCCCGGGCTTTTTGCGTTCCCGCTAGCGGGTAGTCCAACTTGCCGTTCGCCCGAATCATGGGTGTGCTCGCCGTGGATCGAGTTATCATCCGGGCATCCACACGTAGAGTGGGCAATGAATTACGCACGGATTTTGCGAATGGCGCAATCCGGTGTGGTCCGCGCCTGCTGCAGCGCCCCAGCCGGGCGAGGAGGCCGGGAAAGCCGACGCGCTGGCCTTGCAGCTGCTTCACAGCGCCCCGGCACTGGGTGTCTAAGCGATGGCTGATTTGCTTGCCGGTAAGCCCTGGGCATAACGCGACCTAGCGACCACGCCGTCGAGCCGCGGCGTGCCGGCGAAGCACGCCGGATTTGGCAGTGAGATCGTTGACCCCAAAGAGGGGCTATACTGCCGTGATTGTAGTGATACGGCATTGGGAGATGAGCAACGTGGCGAAGACCATAGTCACCGAGTACACCGATGACCTGGACGGGTCAAAGGCCCAAGGAACGGTCCGGTTCTCCTTCGGTGGAACCGCCTATGAGATCGACCTGTCGACCAAGAACACCAAGGCGTTCGAGAAGGTTCTTAGCCCGTATCTAGCCGCGGCGCGTAAGGTGCGCGGCGGCGTCGGCGCACCCAGTCGCCGTTCGCGCAGTGCGGGCAACCCGAAACGCAACCTTGGCGAGATTCGCGCGTGGGCGCAGAGCAACGGCTACCAGGTCGCAGATCGCGGACGTATTCCGGCAGCGGTTATCGAGGCATTCGACGGCAAGCGGTAATCGCGCAACGGGCGTCCCGCCGCTCCCTTGGCACCCATGTTATCTATTGGGCGAAGTGGCCGGGCGTCGCACTAACGTCCCGAGGGGCGCCGACCTACTTGGCGTACGAATCGGACGAAGGCGTCTACCCGAGTGGCCGGTTTGAGCACGCTCCAAACGCCGACGGCCCCCGTAAGGCGGCGCGTCCCGAGCCCGCCAGCCGGTCGTAATAGGGTCCTCAGGACGTACGGCCTGATGGTAGATCCCGCCCACTGGCCGGATCCCGCCCACTGTTACTTCCTGATCAAGAAGGCGAAGTGGCGCCACTTCCCGTCTTGATCACGCGAGCTGGACGCGAAGCGGCGCCGCACTGGTTGCACATCGGCAGCGTGAGCACCGACGCATTGTGGTTGATCATCTCTGCTCAGGCCGCGGAATATTGAACGTCTAGCAGAGATGATCAAGAGCGGGAAGCGGGCCGGACGGGGCGCAGCATGCGCTGGGGCTGCGGCGCGGCGCGGCGCCGGAACTGTGCACCCGCTCGCTGATTGACTGCATTCGTGGCCAGTCCGACCGCGCCGGCCTCTGCCGGCGCTGATCGCCAGTCGCGGGCGCGGCGCGTACTAATGCTGATGCTGCTCCTAGGAGTACTCGCTGCGGTCGTTACCGGCACTCTTGCGGGCTGGGGCTACGCGCCAGCGGTTGGTTGGGTCTTCGCCGCCGCGACGTTCTGCATCGCTACGGCGGCAGATACAAGAGGCAAAGATGCAGATCAAACGGCAGCGATGGCCGCGCGCGACGACCCTTCTCCCCGTGTTTCAGACCTCCTCATCCTCTTTGCGAATGTCGCGAGCCTGATCGCCGTCGGCTATCTGATCGTGCAGGGCAACTCCGCGCATGGCGCGAGGCAGGGGCTCCTGGCTGGACTGGCGGTGCTCAGCGTCGCCGTCTCGTGGGCATTGGTCCACACGCTGTTCATGTTGCGGTATGCCGTGCTGTATTACTCGGGCGAGGTCGGAGGCATCGACTTCAACCAGCGAGAATCGCCAAGTTTCAGCGACTTCGCATACCTCGCATTCACCATCGGCATGACATATCAGGTCTCGGACACCAACCTGGAGACCGGACGGATTCGGAGGGCCGCGCTCCGACATGCCCTGTTGTCATTCGTTTTCGGATCGATGATCCTCGCGACGCTGGTCAATCTCGTTGCTGGACTGTCTCACTAGCCGACACGACAGCCGCCGCACCAGTGCTGGTGCTCGCGGCGGGCCGGCGGCCTCGCGGCTGAGATCATTGCCCGCACTTATTGCGGTGTCTCAGGTTTGGCGAGACGGAAGCGGAAGTCGGTCAGTCGCCCAATCGGGTTGATACTGACCCGCTCCACGTCGACGCGGTCAGTGCCGGGCTGTCGCAGAAGCGAAGGCCGTCATCGAGCAGGACGGGCACGAAGTGGATGACGATCTCGTTGCCGATGCGACCCACCCCGCCTTGGCGGCCGCGGCGGCCCACCGTGACGGCACCACCCGTGGCGACGATGACCTCCTCCCACGGGCCGATCGCGCGGCCCGCCGACGGCATCGGTTCTGTCGCTGAACCGTTCGGGCCCGAAGATCCATCCAGCGTGTCGCTGGGTCCTACGATGCAGCCGTCCGGCGACATCGTCACGTGCCAGACGACCTTCCCGGTTGCGGAACCGCCGACGGCGCTCGCCGGCAAGGTCCGCGTTGGGCTGAGCCTTACACCCGACGGTGGGGCGGAGGCTCTCAAGCCTCCGCCCTTACCCCCTTTCAGGACGAGTGTCAATTCACGGCACGCGGAGGGCTCCGATCAGGCCGTGCTGCTCGTCGTCGATTCCGGCGCTGAACAAGATCGTATCGATGCCGCCCGTGGTTGCCGTGCCGGGCCGCAAGCTCCACAGACCTGGGATGACCAGGGTCCCTTTTGTGGAGCTGTCGCGCAGCTGGCCGCTGAGGTGGAAGGCGTGCGAGCCATGCGGGTGCGAATCGATGACGTTGACTCTGCCGTCACCGAAGTTGCCCACCAGCAACGAGCCGGCCAGGGTACCCCAGCTGGACGGGGCGATGGCTGCTCCCCACGGGGCGTTCAGCGTCTTGCCCGACGCCACGCGGGCGATCAGCCGACCATGGGCCGTGTACTCGTCAACGAAGCCGAGCCCACGGCCCTTGAGCTCCTCGCCGGTGCTCGGATCCACCTTGGCG
>JBKPQM010000128.1:0-9790 GCA_046734095.1 Actinomycetota bacterium
GCCTCGACCTGGACGGCTACCTGTACTTCCACTCCACTCGCGGTGAGCTGCTGCGCCGTCTCGGCCGTGACGACGAGGCCCGAGCGGCGTACCGCCGAGCGCTCGAGCTGGCCACCTCGACCCCCGAGCGCCGATTCCTGACCCGGCGACTGGAACAGCTCTAGTCCAGGCTGTCCCCCCGGGGGCCTCCTACCTCGACCAGCTGCCGGGTGACCGTTGGCCCTCGAGCACGTTTTCCGGCATTCGCCGGTCCCCACAGGCGATCCGACCACTAGCGGGGAAAGGTGATCGCCAGCTGGGTCTCGACGGCGGGTCCGCGATCGCCAGCCGATTCCACGGCTGGTCCCTGTCAGGCTCCGATGGCCCACCGCCACGCCGCAGCAACGCAGTGGCGGTCCTAATGGCGAGTTCCTCGGCCGGCTCAGGGCCGCCGCGCTCAAACGATCAGGTTTTCCCCGCAATTGGTCGCTTCTGCCGTCCGACGCCGACTTCTAGCGGGGAAACGTGATCGACAAGCGGACCAACCTGCACTGCGCTACCCGAGCAGACCGGCGTCGCGCATGCCCTTCAGTGTCGGGGGGATCACGGCGGTCGGGGCGACCTGGCCAGCCACGGCGTCGAGCGTCTTGAGCCCGTCGCCGGTGTTGTAGACGACGGTCTCGGCGGACGTGTCGAGGGCGCCGGACAAGGCCAGCTTCTTCAGCACGGCCACCGTCACTCCGCCCGCCGTCTCGGCGAATACGCCCGTCGTGCGGGCCAGCAGCCGGATGCCGTCGCGGATCTCGTCGTCGTCCACGTGCGCCATCGCGCCGCCACTCGAACGCACCGCGTCCAGGGCATACGGGCCGTCGGCGGGGTTGCCGATATTCAGCGACTTGGCAATACCGATCGGCTTCACGGGGCGCACGACATCCCACCCGTTCTCGAACGCGGTCGCGATCGGCGAGCAGCCCGCGGACTGCGCGCCGAAGACCCGCCACGTTGAGGACGGGACCAGGCCCGAGCCGACCAATTCGCGAAACGCCTTGTTGATCTTGGTAAGCATCGACCCGGACGCCATAGGCGCGACGTACTGCGCGGGCAGCCGCCAGCCCAGCTGCTCGGCGACCTCGTAACCGAGCGTCTTGGAGCCCTCGGCGTAGTAGGGACGAACGTTCACGTTGACGAATCCGGTGTTCTCGAACTCGTCTGTCTCGGACAGTTCGCTGCACAGCCGGTTGACGTCGTCGTAGGAACCTTCGATGCCGACCAGCGTCGTCCCGTAGACCGCGGTCTGGACGACCTTGGCGGTCTCCAGGTTGGCCGGGATGAACACGATCGACGGCATGCCGATGCGTGCCGCGTGGGCAGCGACGGAGTTCGCGAGATTGCCGGTCGACGCGCAGGCGATGCGCTCGAAGCCGAGCTCGCGGGCGCCGGTCATCGCGACCGAGACGACGCGATCCTTGAATGAGTGGGTGGGGTTGGCCGAGTCGTCCTTGATCCACACCGGTGCGGTGAAGCCTAGTTCGTCCGCCAACCGGTCGGCGCGGATGAGCGGCGTCATACCGGTGCCGGAGTCGACCCGCGTGCGTGGGTTCTGCCCGACCGGCAGCAGCCCTGCATATCGCCAGATCGAGTGCGGCCCGGCGGCGATGTCGTCATGGGTCACCCGCGCGAGAGCGTCCTTGTCGTAGCCGATCTCGAGCGGGCCGAAACACTCGAAGCACGCGTGCTGCGGACCGAGCGGGTACTCGGCGGCGCAGTTGCGGCACACGAGCGCGGACGCGGGGGATTCCAGTAGAGCTGTCATTGCAGCGCGAGGCCTTTCTCCTCATCTTCCCCGCACGCGGTCGCGCCGGGACGGAATTGGCACCTGCTGTGGCGGCCTCGCAAGGCATCGTGCCCAACCTGTCAGGCGAATCCGCCGCTACCGATGGATTGCCGGCTGCCCCGCAACGCGATCGGCGCGGCAGCGTAGTCAGGAGCGAGTCATCACAGTGGTTGCCGGGGCTTCACCGGGCCGTTCCCTCTGCCCCTCTTGATGAGACGGTCTTCAGTTGTCGCTTCATTGTTCCATACCCGCCCCGCGCGGGTTTCAGCTGTAGTCAGTGGTCAGCACCACGATGATCGGACCGGGTGGCAACTCGGCAAACCTCTCCTTGACCCGTTTGATCTCGGGGAACTGCTGCTGCAGTTGCTGCGCGGCTGCCTCGTTGGCCGGATCACTCGGGTCGTAGTAGGCGCACGTCGAGAGGATGTCGTTGGTGAGGTTGCCGCTCCACGTCACCGTCCACCCAGCTGACTCGAAGCGCTGGCTGGCTGTATCGGCAAGTCCTTGAATGGAGGTGCTGTTCAGCACAACCAACGGGACCGAATGCGCGGAGGCGCTCGCCGAGGTGGACGTCGAGGTGGCGGAAGCCGACGAAGAGGTCGACGGCGTCGGGGTCGGAGCCGTTGCCGTGATCGTGGTGGTCGACGTGGTTCGAAGCGCCACAGGACGGGCCTGCCGGCCATTCGGATGCCGCAATGCCACGACGGCCACGACCGCGACGACGAGGCCGAGGACTGCGAGCACACCACCGCCGATGCGATCGATCCGCCGCCGATTGGACGGCCGGGGCACACGACTTCTCATGGTTGGCCGCAGGATAACCCGCGCAGCTCAGCGCGGCTTCATCACACGTCGATGCCGAGCCGGCGGGCAGATCGCTGTCGTTGCCGACTGGCCCGCAATCGACGGAGACGCTTCACGAGCAGCGGATCGGCGGCCAGCGCCGCCGGCGTGTCGATCAGCGCGTTGAGCACCTGGTAGTACCGAGTGGCCGACATGTCGAAGAGCTCGCGGACAGCCTGCTCCTTGGCGCCGGCGTACTTCCACCACTGGCGTTCGAACGTCAGGATTTCGCGATCGCGCCGAGTGAGGCCGTCAGCATCGGCCGCACCGGCCGACACACCACGTGCACCGACCGCCGCATCCGCTGCAGCGGCGGAGGCGTGAGCGGACTCCATGCTGCTCGGCTCCCCTCGATGATCAGTTAGTCCGTGCTTCACCGTAGCCGACAACATCAACGCCGGCTGGCGGAGCCAGTCAACCACGGCGTGTCCCACCACTGGTGGATCGGCACGCTGTGGATAACCAAATTCGTTGTCCACATATCGCGTGGAGCCGTTTCGCCCGACGGGGTCGGACGGCACCGTGGCGGGCATGCTCCTCGATACGGCCGCGCTCGAGACGGCCGCCCGGCACATCAGTAGCCACGCCGACGATCTGCGCCGGCGAGCGTCTCGGCTAGCCGCCGCCGCAGAAGACGTGCGTTGGCATTCTCGTGCGGCGACGGCGTTCCGCGGCGACGTTCGTGACCTGGCGGCGGCGTTGCGCCGTGCAGCCGGTGCAGTCGACGACACGGCGCACGCCCTGCGTCGACACGCGGCTGCAGCCCACCGGGCGGAGGCGGTGGCCCGCGCGGCTGAGCGCGCGGCGGCGGCCGCGGTGCACGGCATCAGACACGCGCTGGGTCTGTAGCCATGACACATCCGGTCTCGGTGCGAGGCGGCACCGACGGCGTCGAGGCTTACTACGACGACATGCTGGCCGCCGCTCGGCTGTTCGGCGCTGCCGCCGGCGAAACGGCCGAAGCGGCGCTCGCCTTGCATGGCTACCTCGTTCACCCGGCCGTCGTGGCGGCGGGAGTGCTGGATCCCGTCGGCGCCGCCGATTTCGAGGTACGGCTGCTGGCTGTGCTCGACGGCCCGTCCGGCGTCACGTGGCTGGCCGCCCGATGCGCGGGCGTCGACGTGGGGCTGCGCGCCGGGGCCGCGGCATACCTCGGCGCGGATCGGCTCGAGGAACGGTTCGCGCCAGCACTCGGCGCGGTGGTACATGCACCGAAGGCCGTGGGTGACTCCGCGCTGGCGCTGGCGCTCGGCGAGCCTAACGACGCGTGGCAGGAACTGCTGACCGACGATCCCGAATTGGCCGACCTCGCTGTGCGCGGATCCGCGGCGCTGCTCGGGGCCGGCTCGGTCGCCGCAAGCTTTCGGCTGCTGAGCGGGCTGTTAGCTGACGGCACTGCCCGCGTCAGCGATCTGGGCGAGGACCCAACCGCTGACGCCGCCGGCCCACCGCGTGGGCTACGGGATGTATTGGCTGGCCTGGCCCGCCGAAACCTCGGTCGGCCCGGAGAGATCGACGTGCGGCTGCTGGACGGTGCTGACGGGCGCCGCCGGGTGATCGTCGACGTGCCCGGCACAAAGGACTGGTCGCTTAGTCCGCACAACCGCGACGTCACCAGTTTGGCGACGAATCTGCGCGCGATCTCCGGCGAACCGACGACGTACGAGCGCGGTGTTGTCGAGGCCATGCGACGGGCCGGCGTCCAGCCCGACGATCAGGTGCTGCTCGTCGGGCACAGCGAGGGTGGTCTGGTTGCGGTCGACGCCGCGAAACACCTGGCGAGCACTGGAGAATTCCGCGTGACACACGTAGTCACGGCCGGCGCCCCAATCGCCTTGGTGGCCGGCGGCATCCCGCCGAGTGTCGACGTGCTCGCGCTGGAGAACGAAGGCGACTTCGTTCCGCACCTCGACGGCGCCGAGAATCCAGACCGCGTCAACGTCACCACCGCGACGACACGCCACGATCACGGCGATGTTCATGCCAACCACGACCTCGAGGCGAGCTACGTCGCGAGCAGCGCGGATGTCGACGCCAGCGATGATCCCTCTCTCCGCGCCTACGTCGGCGCGTTGGGCGGTTTCCTCACCGCCCGCTCGATGCATACCCGCCGGTACCTGATCGCTCGGAAGTACCCGTGACCGCCGTTGCCGCCCGCCGGGATCGCGGGCACGATTCCGGCCATGCACGGGCTGATGCAGGACCTGCCGCTGACCACCAACTGGCTGCTCGCGCGCGGCGAGCAGTACTTCGGCAACAAGACCGTGACCACCCGCACCGCGAGCGGCGTGGAGCGGATGACGTACGCCGAGCTTGCAGCCGAGGCCCGCCGGCTGGCCGGTGCACTGGACTCGCTCGGTCTCGGGCCTGACGCCAGGGTGGGCACATTCGCGTGGAACACCGCCCGGCACGTCCAGTTGTACTTCGCGGTGCCCGGCACGGGGCGGATCATGCACACCGGCAACCTGCGCTATGCGCCGGAGCAATTCATCTACACGGCAAACCACGCCGAGGACGAGGCGTTCTTCGTCGACCGCTCGCTGCTGCCCGTGTTCTGGAAGTACCTGCCGAGCCTGAACACGGTCAAGCACGTGATCGTCATGGACGACGGCGCGCCGGCCGAGATTCCTGACGACCCGCGCGTCCTGCGCTGGGAGGAGGTGGTGGATCGCTCGGACGAGGTCGACTTCAGTGGCCGGGTCAAGGACGAGAACCAGGCCGCGGCCATGTGCTACACGACGGGCACCACCGGAAACCCCAAGAGCGTGTTGTACAGCCACCGCTCGACGTGGCTGCATTCGCTCGCTTCGATGACGACGTCTGTCTTCGCCATCAGTGAGCGGGACACGGTTCTGCCAGTGGTTCCGATGTTCCATGCCAACGCGTGGGGTCTCCCGTACACGGCTGTCATGGCTGGCGCCTCGCTGGTGATGCCGGGGCCCGACCTTTCGCCGCAGGCGATCATCGACCTGCTCGAGTCGGAGCGGGTCACGATCACCGCCGGCGTGCCGACGATCTGGATGGCCCTGGTGCCGTTCCTTGACGGGCGCGACCTGTCGCACCTGCGCACGATCATCTGCGGCGGATCCGCGGTGCCGAAGGCGCTCTCGGAGGCGTGGCGTATCAAGATCGGGTTGCCGATCAGCCAGGCGTGGGGCATGACCGAGCTGTCACCGCTGGGCAGTGTGGCTTACCTGCGATCGGAGCTCGACGACCGCAGCGAGGACGAAAAGGCCGACATCAGGGCCACAGCGGGCGTGGCGGCGCCGGGCGTCGAGCTGCGCATCGTCGATCCGGACAGCCGCGAGATCCTGCCTTGGGACGATGCGGCGATAGGTGAGCTCGAAGGCCGCGGCCCATGGATCGCGAGGCAGTACTACCGCACTGACGGGCCGGGCGAGCAGTTCTCGGCGGACGGCTGGCTACGGACCGGCGACATCGCGTCGATCTCGCCGTTGGGTTATGTGCGGCTGGTCGATCGGACGAAGGATCTGGTCAAGTCTGGGGGTGAATGGATCAGCACGGTTGATCTCGAGAACGAGATCATGGCCCACCCGAAGGTGACCGAGGCGGCCGTGATTGCCGTGGCTCATCCCAAGTGGATGGAGCGGCCGCTCGCGTGTGTCGTCGTGAAGTCCGGCGAGCAGCTCACCAAGGACGAGGTGCTCGACTTCTTGCGCCCGAAGGTCACCCCCTGGCGGATGCCCGACGACGTCGTGTTCATCGACGAGGTACCGAAGACCAGCGTCGGCAAGTTCTCGAAGAAGACGCTGCGCGACCGCTTCGCCGACTACCAGCTTCCGACCGCCTGACCGTGGTGCCTGTCTCGGGAGCGAACCGGAGGAGGCGGCGAGGCTGCGCTTCACGGTGACCGACGCGCTGGACGCCGGCTCACCGGATGCGCTCAACGCCGCGTCACAAGGCGCCACAACTGCCCCAGACGGGCGATCGTAGGCTGGTCTGGTGACCTACCTCGCTGCGCAGGGCCGCTACGACAAGATGACCTACCGCCGCTGCGGGCGAAGCGGCGTCAAGTTGCCGCTGCTCTCGCTCGGGCTGTGGCACAACTTCGGCGACGATCGCCTCATCGACACCCAACGGGCCACGCTGCGCCGGGCGTTCGACCAGGGTGTCACCCACTTCGACCTGGCCAACAACTACGGGCCGCCCTACGGCAGCGCCGAGATCAACTTCGGGCGCATCCTGCGCGAGGATTTCGCGGCCTACCGGGACGAGTTGTTCATCTCGACGAAGGCCGGCTGGGACATGTGGCCCGGGCCGTACGGGGAGTTCGGCTCGCGCAAGTACCTGCTCGCGAGCCTCGACCAGTCGCTGCGGCGCATGGGACTCGACTACGTCGACGTGTTCTACTCGCACCGCTTCGACCCTGACACCCCGCTCGAGGAGACGATGGGGGCCCTCGACGCGGCGGTGCGTCAGGGCAAGGCGCAGTACGTCGGCATCTCGTCGTATTCGGCGGAGCGCACGGCCGAGGCGTCACAGATCCTGCGGGACCTGGGCACGCCCCTGCTGGTCCACCAGCCATCGTATTCGATGCTCAACCGCTGGATCGAAGGCGGGCTGCTCGACGTCCTCGAGGAGGAGGGCGTGGGCTGTGTCGCGTTCTCACCGCTCGCCCAAGGCATGCTCACCACGAAGTATCTCGATGGCGTGCCGGCCGACTCGCGGATGGCCGAGAACTCGACGCTGTCGAGCGAGTGGCTCACTGAGCAGAACCTCGCGCACATCAGGGCGCTCAACGACATCGCCAAGCGGCGCGGACAGACGCTCGCGCAGATGGCGGTGGCCTGGTGCCTGCGCGACCCGCGCGTTACGTCGGTCGTTTTCGGGGCGAGCAGCGTCGTCCAGCTCGACGAGAACCTGGGCGCCCTGCAGAACCTGCACTTCGACGACGACGAACTGGCCGAGATCGACAAGCACGCCGTCGACGGTGGCGTCGACCTGTGGCGGCGTAGCGCCACATCCTGATCGCTCGGCCCACGAAGCGGCGCGGCCCGTGCCCGGACCGCGCGCGGATCAGAGGTATCGCTGCAGCAAGCTGAGGTCGGCGGCGCTCAGTCGGTCAGACGCAGTGTTGGCCTGGTGCCAGTACGGGTAGAGCAACGGCATCGCGCTCACCTCGTCCAACCGGGCCCGCTCGTCCTCGCTGAGCACGATCGAAGCGGATGCGAGGTTGTCGGCCAGCTGCTCGTCGGTCCGCGCCCCGACGATCAGGGACGTGATGCCGGGCTTGCCGAGCAGGTAAGCCAGTGCGATCTGAGCGGCCGACACACCACGGCCGGCGCCGATGTCGACCAGCACGTCGATGGCGTCGTAGAGCTTGTTCTCGTCGTTGACCGGCGGCTCGGTCCAGCCGGCAAAGCGGCGCGTGCCCTCGGGGTTCGGGTCGTCGCGGCGGTACTTGCCCGAGAGCAGTCCGCCGGCGAGAGGGCTCCAGATGAGGATGCCCAGCCCCTGGTCGATCGCGAGCGGCACCAATTCGTACTCGGCGTCTCGTGCCTGCAGCGAGTAATAGATCTGCTCGCTGACGAACCGCGGCAGGCCTTCCCGGTCGGCGACGCCGAGCGCCTTCATCAACTGCCACGCGGCGTAGTTCGACGCCCCGACGTAGCGCACCTTTCCCATGTGCACAAGGGAATCCAGAGCCGCAAGCGTCTCCTCCAGCGGCGTCCGGCCGTCCCACTCATGCACCTGGTAGAGGTCGATGTAATCGGTGCCGAGCCGGCGCAGCGAGGCCTCGCAGCCGCGGATCACGTGGTGCCGGGACAGGCCGGCCTCGTTGGGACCCTCGCCCATCGGCATACGCACCTTGGTGGCCAGCAACACGTCCTCGCGCTGGCCCGCGAGCGCCTGACCCACAATCTCTTCCGAGAGGCCGCCCGAGTAGACATCGGCGGTGTCGACGAGATTCACGCCCGCGTCCAGGCACAGGGCGATCTGCCGCTTGGCGCCCTCGACGTCGGTGGCGCCGAGAGCGCTCGCCCAGCCCGCGCCGCCGAACGTCATGGTGCCGAGGCTGAGGACGGAGAGGCGGAGGCCTGACTGGCCCAGCTGTCGGTACTCCATGCCACTGAGGCTATGCCCCACTGGTCGGTAGCACGCGGAACCGGGGGAGCGCCGTGAGCGTTGGCTCATTTCACGGACGGAGGAACACCGATGACGGAACCCTTCGATTCTGGCGCCGAGTTCGACCGGCAGGTCGGCAAGCTGATCGCGCTCGGGTATCCGGCGTTGGCCGGAATGGCCGCTGACGCGCTGCGCGCCCTGCTCGAACCTCTCCGCGGCGCGGTTCCTCGAGGGTGCGCGCCGCCGACCACTGAGCGCGTGCCGTACGTGATCGTGCTCAGCCCGCGGCTCGTGCGTCCGACGCAGGCAATGCCATTGACCGTCCACAATGGACGGCCGGGCTTCGTCTCCCCCGACACCCGGGACATCGACACGTTCCGCAGTCGAGCCGGCGTCGAGCCGCCGAGCGACGCGTGGCTGATCGTCGACGTCGATCGCGGCACCCAGACCGTCGCCGCCACCCCGGAGGAGGCTCGGGCTACGTTCGAACGAGCGGGCCGAGAGCCACTCACGATCGAGGAGGGCATCGCGTTGCTCACTGCGTTTCCGGAGACGCTGGAGAAGAACCACTGCTACCAGCTTTCGGGAACTCAACGCGATCGGCGGGTGCCGGGCCTGTGGATCAGCGGCGGCGCGCCGAAACTCGGCTTCTGCTGGGCGGGCAACCGGCACACCTGGCTAGGGCACGCGTCGTGCCGCGAGCGGATCGGGGTCGGGTCGTGCCTTGACGGACAAGCACGCGTCGTGCGGCTGACCGGAGGCGCGGATTATGCGGCGCGGCGCCGGGCCGAGCCGTGACGCGCGGCGGCGAGGTCGGCGGGTTCGAGGCCGAGCATTCCCGCCAGAATCCGGAATTCTGCGACATCGGCGGCGCGGGCCGCGACGACTCGGGCCGCTCGTCTGCGGCTCTCCGCGTGGTATGCGGCCTCGGCTTCGGCTCGCTCGCTTTGGGAGTCGCAGCTCGAGATGCTTGCCGAGGCGTCGACTTGGCTCGCCATGCATCAGCTCTACCCTCGGTGTCCCGATCGGAAACCGTCTGCTGTGGGC
>JBKPQM010000129.1:0-8730 GCA_046734095.1 Actinomycetota bacterium
CCCGAACTCGGCGTACGACGAGGGCAGTTGGCCCGAACCCACCGCCAACGTTGGCAGCCATCCGGCATAGAAGGTGGCGGCGCGAACAGCTGCCCGCACTCGTCGCTTCGGCGGCAGCGAACGATCGATCACGTCGCCGGCCACCGCCAGATGGGTGTCGACCGCTTCCCGGGCAATGAGGAGGTGCATGATCTCAGTCGAGCCTTCGAAGATCCGATTGATCCGCAGGTCGCGGAGCACCTGCTCGACCGGCGCCGCCTTCTCGCCCCGAGCTGCGAGGGACGCCGCCGTCTCGTAGCCCCGCCCACCGCGTATCTGAACCAACTCGTCGGCGATCCGCCAGGCCATCTCCGAGCCGTACAGCTTCGCCAGAGCCGCCTCGATGCGAATATCGTTGTGGTCGTCGTCGGCCAACACACTGGACAGTTCGAGGACCGCTTCAAGCGCGTAGCTCGTGGCGGCGACGAACGCGACCTTGTCCGCGATTGCCTCGTGATCACCGATCGGCCGGCCCCACTGGTGGCGAGCAGCCGACCACTCGCGAGCGATGTTCAGCGCCCATTTGCTGGAGGCGACGCATATGGCGGGCAGCGAAAGCCGTCCGGCGTTGAGCGTCGTCAAGGCGATCTTCAGCCCCTGCCCTTCACGCCCGATAACGTTCTCCGCGGATACCCGCACATCGTGGAATCGGGTCACGCTGTTCTCGAGGCCGCGCAACCCGAGAAACGCATTGCGGCGCTCGACGGTGACGCCCGGCGAGTCTGCCTCGACGACAAAGGCCGTGATGCCGCCGCGGTGACCGTCAGACTTCGGCACCTTTGCCATCACCACGAGCAGGTCGGCTACCACGCCATTGGTGCCCCACAGCTTGACTCCGTTGAGGACGTACGCGGAGCCGTCGTCGGTCGGCACCGCGGATGTCTGCAACCGGGCCGGATCGCTTCCGACGTCAGGCTCGGTGAGCAGGAACGCGGTGATGTCGGTGCGCGCGCATCGCGGCAGGTAACGCCTTCGCTGCGCGGGCGTGCCGAACAGCTTGATCGGCTGTGGCACACCGATGGACTGATGCGCCGACACCAGCGCGGCAAGAGCCGGGCTGACCGAGCCGATCAGCTGCAGCGCACGGGTGTAGTACAACTTGGTCAGGCCCAGGCCGCCGTATTCTTCGGCGACTTGCATCCCCAGAACGCCAATCTCCTTGAAGCCCTTGAGGATCTCGTCCGGTATCCGCGCTTCACGTTCGATCACCGCGGGATCGACCTCGGTCTCCAGAAACGTTCGCAGCCGGGTCAAGAACGCGTCGCCTTTCTCCCGGTCCCGCGACGTGGGACGCGGATGCGGATGGATCAGGTCCAGTCGCAGCCGCCCCAAGAACAGCTCTTTCGCGAAGCTCGGCTTGCGCCACTCGGTCTCGCGGGCCGCCTCGGCGACCGCCCGCGACTCTTGCGCATCGACCATCCGCCGTGTCACGACCGCCTCCCGCCACGAGCCGACTCTGACGCTCCGAACGCTACCTACCCGTCAGTAACCAGGGAAGGAACCTGCTGCCACCAGCCGAGAATCAGCAGGCGAGGGATGCCCGCGTGTCGCTGCCACCTGTCCGTGCATATCCTCCACCTACAGCCGCCGGGACGCCGTTCGAAGGAGGCCCGATACCGGTGCCTGGAGGAGTCCCATGACCCAGCCGATCCCGCAGCCGGTACTAACGCCGCTGAGCGCTGCGGCAATCTTCCTCGTGGTGACCATCAACCCCGGCGGCGAAGCGATCGTACGGGACCTGCTCGCCGACGTCGCCGCGCTGGAAAGATCTGTCGGATTCCGGACGCCATCGGCCGGCCTGGCTTGCGTGACGGGCATCGGCTCGGCGGCCTGGGATCGCTTGTTCAGCGGATCGCGGCCCGCCGAGTTGCATTCCTTCCGCGAGCTCTCCGGACCGAAGCACCGGGCTGTGTCCACACCGGGCGACCTGCTGTTCCACGTCCGGGCCAGTCAGGCGGACCTGTGCTTCGAGTACATCACTCAGGTCATGGCCCGCCTCGACGACGTCGTCACCGCCTGCGACGAGGTCCACGGATTCCGCTATTTCGACGAGCGAGATCTCATCGGATTCGTCGATGGTACGGAAAACCCGACTGGCCCGAAGGCCGAGGCAGCAGCCGTTATCGGTGACAGCGATCCCGAATTCGTCGGCGGCAGTTACGTAATTGTGCAGAAATATCTCCACGACATTCCGGCCTGGAACGCGCTACCGGTCGAGGAACAAGAAAGGGTAATCGGCCGGACCAAGCTTGCCGACATCGAATTGCCTGACGAGATCAAGCCGATCAACTCGCACGTCGCTCTAAACACCATTACGGATCCGGACGGCACCGAACGGCAAATCCTGCGCGCTAACATGCCGTTCGGCTCGCCCAGCAGTGGCGAGTTCGGCACTTACTACATCGGATACGCGGCGACCCCCAGCGTGACCGAACTGATGCTGGAAAACATGTTCATCGGCCGTCCGCCCGGTAACTACGACCGAATCCTGGACTTTTCCACGGCCGTGACCGGCAACCTCTTCTTCGTGCCGTCCGCAGACTTCCTCGACGACCTGCCGGACCCGCCGGACAATGTTGTGACGGAGCCCGCACCGCAGTCACCACCCATCGCCACGTCGGCCCAGCCCGATGGTTCTCTCGGCATCGGCGACCTCAAAAGGAGTACCCAAGCATGAATAACCTCCACCGCGAACTCGCACCCGTTTCCGACGAGGCCTGGGCCAGCATCGACGACGAGGCGCGACGCACCTTCACGATCTATTTGGCGGGTCGGCGGGTAACCGACGTGACCGGCCCCGACGGGCCGACTCTCGCCGCCGTCGGAACCGGCCATTTGCATGAGATCGAAGCACCGGGCGAACGCGTGACCGCCAGGCTTCGCGACGCCCAGCAGCTGGTCGAATTTCGGGTGCCATTCCGCCTGAGCCGTCAGGCGATCGATGACGTCGAGCGCGGCGCGCAGGATCCTGACTGGCAGCCGCTCAAGGACGCGGCCCGAAACCTCGCGTTCGCCGAAGACCGCACCATCTTCGAGGGGTACCCCGCCGCCGGCGTCGCCGGCATCCGCGAAGCCACATCGAATCCACCGATCACGCTCCCGGCCGACGCCCACACCTACCCAGACGTCATCAGCCAGGCGCTGGCGGCACTGCGCCTAGTGGGCGTCGACGGCCCGTACGCGCTGGCACTGAGCGCGGACGCCTACGAAGCACTCAGCGTGACCTCCGAATACGGGTACCCGATCAGAGAACAAGTCCGCCGGTTGATCGACGGTGAGATCCTCGCGGCACCCGCGATCGACGGCGCGTTCCTGCTCTCCACTCGCGGAGGCGACTACGCCCTGCAGCTCGGACAGGACACCTCGATCGGCTACCTCTCCCATGACGCGAGCAGCGTGGACCTCTACTTCGAGGAATCGCTGACCTTCAGCGTCTACACGCCCGAAGCCGGGATAGCCATGCAAGCCGAACGCTGACCCGACGCGCGCAGGATCCCACGTGACACTGCAAGCCGCCCAAGTTGGCGCGGACGTGATCCCAGCGCGCGCGCAGATGGCGAGCACACTGGGATTTCACATCATCCTGGCCTGTCTGGGCATCGCGCTGCCGACGATCGTCCTGCTCGCTGAGTTCATCGGGCTGCGCCGATCCGACCCGGTGGCGATGACGTTGGCTCGGCGCTGGTCGCAGGCCATGGGCGTGCTGGTCGCGGTCGGCGCTGTGACCGGCACCGTGCTCTCGTTCGAGATGGGTCTGCTCTGGCCGGGCTTGATGCAGCGGTACGGCGCGGTGCTCGGATTGCCCTTCGGCGTCGAGGGCATATTCTTTTTCCTCGAAGCGATCTTCACCGCGATTTACCTGTACGGCTGGCGCCGGCTGAGCGGCTGGGCGCATTTCTGGACGGGAGTGCCGATCGCCGTCAGCGGCATCCTCGGGGCGATGTCCGTCATCGCCGTGAACTCGTGGATGAACCAGCCCGGCGGGTTCACCGAACGAGGCGGACAGATCGTGTCGGTCAACCCCTGGCAGGTGTACTTCAACCACGCGGCGCTCTACGAGATGCCGCACATGATCCTGGCCGCGTACATGGTCAGCGGGTTCCTCGTGGCCGGGGTCTATGCGGCCGGGATCCTGCGCGGCCGCCACGACCGCTACCACTACACCGGCTTCGCAATCGGCTTCGTCCCGGCCGCGGTGCTCACCCCGTTCCAGATCTTCGTCGGCGACACCGCAGCCCGCGCGATCGCGCACGACCAGCCGATCAAGTTCGCGTCGATGGAATACGTCACGGACACGTCCACGAGGGTGCCGGAGTGGCTCGGCGGTGTGTACGTCAACGGGCGTATTTACGGTGGGATCAAGATCCCCGATCTGGATTCGCTGCTGGTGGGGTTCAGCCCCAACACGAGGGTGACGGGGTGGAACACGGTTCCGGCCTTGGAGCGGCCGCCGGCCGTGTCGCTCATCCATCTGGCCTTCGACGTCATGGTCGGGCTCGGGTTCTTACTGCTCCTGGTCGGGCTCTGGGCCGCCTGGACATGGTGGCGAGCCCGCCGGCTGCCCCGGCCCCGGCTGTTCTGGGCGCTTGGCGCGGTCAGCGGCGTCGCTGCAATCGTGGCGATGGAGGCCGGTTGGGTGGTCACCGAAGTCGGCCGCCAGCCCTGGATCGTGTACCGGCTGCAGACGACCGCCGAGGCGGCCACGACGAACAGCGGCGTGCCAGTCATCCTGACCCTGATCGTCATCCTGTATGCGGTGCTGGGCGCGGCAACGATCCTGATCCTGCGGATGCTGTCCCGCCGCTGGCGGCGCAGTGACGCCGTCGAGGCACCGGTGCCGTACGGACCCCCACCCCCACCCCCACCCCAGCCGGTCGCGGCGACCCGAGGCTTGTGATGGCCGCCGCCGACGCTGTCGGAGCCATTCTGCTGGCCGGGATCACGCTCTACGCCGTTCTGGGCGGGGCCGACTTCGGCGGCGGGCTGTGGGACCTGCTGGCCGGCACGACACGTCGTGGACGGGCTCCTCGGGAGCTGATCGACGAGTCGATCACTCCGGTGTGGGAGGCGAACCACGTCTGGCTCGTGTTCATCTTGGTCATCTTCTGGACGGCGTTCCCGGACGCGTTCACCGCGGTCATGAACACCGCTGCGCTGCCCCTGTGGATCGCCGTCGCCGGCGTGGTGCTGCGCGGGTCAGGCTTCGCCTTCCGCAAGGAGATCTCCCGGCTCAGCCTGAAACGCGCGGCCGGCGCCACCTTTGCCTTCTCCTCGCTGCTCACGCCGTTCTTCATGGGCACCGTCATCGGCGCGATCGCCACCGGTAGCGTCCCCGCGAACGCGACGCACGCCAGCCTGTCCGCGTGGACGAGTCCCACCTCGATCTTGATCGGCTTCCTGTTCGTCGCTGCGTGCGGCTACCTCGCCGCGGTCTACCTCGTCGGCGAGGCCACGGCTCGCAACGACTCGCGCCTCGAGAGGTACTTCACCCGCCGCGCACAGGCGGCCGCCGTCATCGCCGGAGCACTGTCCCTCGGCACCCTCGCCGAGCTGAGCAGCTCCAACCGGGCGCTCTACGACCGGCTCACCGGCCGTGCGCTCCCCCTGGTCATCCTGGCCGGCCTCTGTGGCCTGGTCGTCGTGGCCCAGCTCGCCATCAACCGGCGCACGGGCGTGCGGGTCGTCGCGGCGCTGGGCGTCGCCGCGGTGATCTGGGGCTGGGGCGTCGCCCAGTATCCGGTCCTGCTGCCCGGCACTACGGTCACGCTGAGCAACGCGGGCGCCCCCGAGTCCACTCTCGTCGGCGTGATTGTCGTCTTCGTCGGGGCCGCCGTGCTCATCGGGCCGTCCTTCGCGCTGCTGTACACCATGCAAGGCCGCCGTCTTCTCGGGCCGGACTCCGAGCCACTGTCGGCCGGCCCGGCCGTCCCGCCTACGACACCTCCGCGGGGGCAGCCGCCGCCCGAACACCAGGGCAGCCGGCGGGCCACGCTCAGCCTCGTCGCCCTGGTCGCGCTCATCCGCGGGCGCCGACGACGCTGACACTGGCTCGGCCACACCGCGGATGATCCGTCCGCCGGCACTGCTCAGATGACTTGCGCGCGCGGCCAGCCACGCCGTACCCGCCATACCGCAGCAGCAACCGCAACGGCTGCGAAGCCGGCAAGAATGGCCTCGGCGTGCAGGACGCCTTCGATGTTTCCCGTAAGCGCCCAGCGCATCGACTCGACACCCCAGTAGCCCGGGCTGAACACGGCAATGTAGTGGACCCAGGCCGGGAGAACCGCGAGCGGCACCAATGCGCCGCCCAGCCCGGTCAGGGCGATGCCGCCGACGTCCTGCACCGCCGAGAGCTCACCGAGGTTGCGCGCGAACGCCCCGAGTGCCATGCCGATGCAGACCAGCGTGCTCACCCAGACGAGCAGCACGACAGCAAGCAGCGCGGCGTCGCGCACTACGAGACCGAGGCCGACGATCCCGACGGACAAGACGATGACTTGCTGCACGACCAAGAACGTGAGTGCCGGAACGGCCTTGCCGACGAACATCTCGAGCGGAGTTGCCCCGCTAGCGCGCAGGCGGTCCCACGTGTGCCAGGCCCGTTCGCGGAGGATCCCGCTGCCGACCAAGGCCAGTGCGAGCAACGAAAACATCACGGACATGCCCGTGACGGCCTGCGCCGTGCCGTCGACCGGGTCGCGTCCGTCGCTGGCGGCAATGTAGAGCGGCCGCAACAGGACCATGAGCACGACCGGCATCGCCAGCCGGCTGACGAGGGCGCCTGGCTCGCGCAGTACCAGGATGACGTTCAGGCGGAGGAGGGCGTACAGCCGGGTCAGCCGGTCAGGCATTGGGCTGGGCCGTCGTGAGGCGGGCGTACAGGTCGTCGAGAGTTGGGTGCTCGACCGCCACCCGCCGCAGCCGGCGCCCGGAACCGACGAGTTCGGCCAACGTCCGCGCCGGCTCGTCGGTATGGACGGTGACTGCGCCGCCGCTCGCCGGCAACATCGGCGGTGGCTCGCCCTCGAACTCCACGTCGACACGAGCCGGCAGCCCGGCGAGCAGCTCCGGCTGACTCCCCCGAGAGATCACCCGGCCTCGGCGCGCGACGGCAATCGTCGCGCCGAGATCGACGAGTTCGGGTAGGTAGTGGGTCGTGTACACGATGGCGGCCCCGTCGCTCGCCCGCGCCCGCACGGCGTCGAGCAGAGCCTGCCGCGTCTGCGGGTCAGCGCCCGCGGTCGGCTCGTCCAGAATCAGGACCGGCCGACGGGCGACCATCGCCGTCGCCGTCTGGACCCGCCGCCGCTGACCGCCGGAGAGCACTTCGACGGGCCGGTCGACGATATCGATCAGCATCAACTCGTCGATCACCTGATTGATGAGGCGCCGCCGGTCGGCGCCGCGCAGCCCGGCCAGGCTCGCGAACAGCTGCAGGTTCTGCCGCACCGTCGCCGACAGGTACAGCGCCTGATCCTGCGGGGCCGAGCCGACCAGTTGGCGGCTGCCGCGCAGGTCTCGCAAAGCGTCGACACCACGGATCCGGACGCTCCCAGCGTCCGGCCGCACGAGGCCCGTGACGATTTCCACGAACGTCGTCTTGCCGGCGCCGTTGTGTCCGACCAGGCCGGCGATCTCCCCGGCCGCCACGTGCAACGTGAATCCGTCGAGCGCCTGGGCCGCCCGGTACCGCTTGTACAAATCCTGAGCATCGAGCACCGAACCCTCCGGAGATCTACAGTGTATAGAGATCTACGCTGTATAGATCTACACTGTAAGAGTGCCTGATCGCAAGACCCTTATCCTGGAAACGGCTTTGGACATCGCGACGGAGTCCGGGATCGACGCCGTGTCGATGCGCGCGGTCGCCGGCCGAGTCGGTCTGACTGCTATGGCGCTCTACCCGTACGTGCAGAGCAAGGACGCTTTGCTGGACGGCATCGTCGACCGGATCGTCGGCCGGGTGCAGCTACCTGCGGCGAACGCGCCTTGGGAGCAGCGGCTCACCGATCTCGCACACGCCTTCCGTGCGATCGCCCTACAGCACCCGTCCGTCGTGTCGCTGCTGTTCACCCGGCCGGCCGTCACGCCGGACGCGATGCGGCTGGTCGAGACGATATATCAGGCGCTGCTGGACGCCGACGTTCCCGAGGCCGAAGTTTCTCGGCTGGAACGCCTGTTCAGCACCGTCGGGCTTGGCTTTGTCGTGTCCGAGGCTGCCGGACGGTTCGGCCCGGGAACGGCGAGCCCGCGAGGCCGCCGCACCCAGCTCCCGGAGGTCGAGTTCCCGGCGCACCACCGCCTCGCCGCTCAGCTCGACGCCCGTCCCGACCTCGACGCCGAGTTCGACGCGGACGTCGCCGACGTCATCGACCTCGTCCGGCGAGCGAGCCGCACCCACCGCAGGCGGCCGGCCACCGCGGCGCATTAGTCAATGCTTTGCGGGCTGCTGCGCGGATCGACGAACTAAAGCAATCGGTCGTGACAGACTTTCTGGCAGGGTTTCGGGGCTGATCCGTGACCGGGAGTTCGATCTTGAGCAGGAGCAACGACCCGGGTACAACGGTCTCGACAAGCGGTTGCAAATCAGAAGCGGAAGGAACCACGTGCTGAGGCAGGTCGCGGCGATAATCAGGACGCGACGCTTCATACTCTTCCACCCTCCAGCAACTGCTTTGCCAACGCCTGCAG
>JBKPQM010000130.1:0-13967 GCA_046734095.1 Actinomycetota bacterium
CCTCGGGGCCGTCTGCAAACGGCATCACACCGCGAAGCACCAGGCCGATTGGACCTCGCATCGCGAGCCCGACGGCAGCCATACCTGGACCAGCCCTACCGGCCACCACTACCGATCCCGACCCCCCGACCTACCGAAGGATCACACCACGCTCGGCAACGACCCACCCTTCTAAACCCCCACGCCGCGTGTGGTGTGCGCGCAACGCGAAAGGCGCCCAATATCGCGACGATCATCGATGTGTCGCAGATGCAAATCCCGCGGGTATTTCGCGCAACGTCGATTAGCTCCGGGAACAGTTGACCGTGAATCCTGACTTGCAGCGGACCACATAGGCTCGGTCCTCCCGTTGGCTGTTCGCCGCGAGGACGGCCGAATCTGCTCAGGCGCCGTGTCGATGCTCACGACTCGGCGCGCCTGCTTGAATGCGCCGACTCGTTAACTACCGTCGCAACAAGCTCATAGGTTGACATAACATTAACAGTCTACCTGAGGGTGAGGGTTCGAGCACCGACGACGGAAGTGGGGACCATGACACCACCGCACAACTACCTCGCGGTCATCAAGGTCGTCGGTGTCGGCGGCGGCGGCGTCAACGCAGTGAACCGGATGATCGAAGTCGGGCTCAAGGGCGTCGAATTCATCGCGGTGAACACCGACGCGCAAGCGTTGCTCATGAGCGACGCCGACGTAAAACTCGACATCGGCCGGGAGCTGACCCGCGGGCTCGGCGCCGGCGCCAACCCGGACGTGGGTCGCAAGGCGGCGGAGGACCACAAGGACGAGATCGAGGAGGTGCTCAAGGGCGCCGACATGGTCTTCGTGACCGCGGGGGAGGGCGGCGGCACGGGCACCGGCGGGGCGCCGGTCGTCGCCAACATCGCCCGCAAGCTCGGCGCGCTGACGATCGGCGTCGTCACCCGGCCGTTTTCGTTCGAGGGCAAGCGCCGGGCCGTGCAGGCCGAGGAGGGCATCGAGACGCTGCGCTCGGAGTGCGACACCTTGATCGTCATCCCGAACGACCGGCTGCTACAGATCTCCGAGCACAACGTCAGCGTCATGGACGCGTTTCGCAGCGCCGATCAGGTGCTGCTCTCCGGTGTCCAGGGCATCACGGACCTGATCACCACGCCCGGGCTGATCAACCTCGACTTCGCCGACGTCAAGAGCGTCATGAGCGGCGCCGGCTCGGCCCTGATGGGTATCGGATCGGCCCGCGGCGACGGCCGGGCCCGCAGTGCCGCCGAAGTCGCGATTGCGAGCCCGCTGCTCGAGGCGAGCATGGAGGGCGCTCACGGCGTGCTGCTGTCGATCTACGGCGGATCAGACCTCGGGCTGTTCGAGATCGACGAGGCAGCTTCGCTTGTCGCCGAGGCCGCCCATCCCGAGGCCAACATCATTTTCGGCGCGGTCATCGATGACACCCTGGGCGACGAGGTCAAGGTCACAGTGATCGCCGCCGGGTTCGACAGCGGGCAGTTGCCGTACAAGAAGGTCGAGGTGCGTCGCGAGGAGGCGCAGCTGCCACCCGAAGCCGCGTCGCCGAACGGCGCGCCGAGCCCGGACGGGACGCCGCCACGCGAGCCGGCCTCGCGCTGGCCCCTACCGTCGTCGGGGATCCGACGCAAGCCGGTGAACCTCGACGATGAGCTTGACGTCCCAGACTTCCTCAAGTCATGAACCGGTGAGTGCTCCGCTCGACCCTGGTCGCCGGGCCGAGCTCGTTGCTGCACTCGCGGCTGTGCGCGGCCGCCTCGCCGACACGTCCGCCGAGGTGGGCCGTGATCCGCGGTCGATCACCCTCGTGGCCGTCACGAAGGGGTTTCCGGCTTCCGACGTCGCCAGCCTGGCCACGATCGGCGTGACCGACATCGGCGAGAGCCGCGACCAGGAGGCGCGGGCCAAAGTGGCGGAGCTTTCCGGCGGAGCGTGGGAAATACCCGCGCTCACCTGGCACTTCGTCGGGCGGGTACAGACCAACAAGGCCCGTTCGATCGCGCGCTACGCCGATGTCGTCCACTCCGTGGATCGGACCGAGGTGGCGACGGCGGTGGCGTCCGGAGCGATGCGCGCCCAGCGACACCTGGATGTCTTCGCGCAGGTCAGCCTGGACGATGATCCCGCGCGAGGTGGGGTCGTGGCCGGGGAGCTGCCCCGGCTGGCCGACCACATCGCCACGCAGGAGGCCCTGCGCCTGCTGGGCGTCATGGCCATCGCCCCGATGGGCGCCGACCCCGAAGCCGCTTTCGAACGGCTCGCAGCCATCGCCGCTCAGATGCGGGCCGACCACCCCGGGGCGGACGCGATCTCGGCCGGCATGAGCGCCGATTTCGAGGCGGCTGTCCGACACGGTGCGACACACGTGCGTGTCGGATCGGCGTTGCTCGGCCGTCGAGCCCGCAATTTCGGCTAGCGTCCCACCGAGACACACGTAGTGGAGGACGACATGTCCGGAGCAATGCGGAAGATGGGCGTCTACCTGGGCCTTGTCGAAGAGGACGAGGACGCCCTCGCCGACAATGGCGCTTCCTACGACCGCGGCAACGGTCAGGCCGAGTACGCCGAACCGCGCTACACGCGGACCGGTGGCGACGGCGCGCACCTGGTGCCTCGCGAATACCAGCACGACGACGGCTATGAGGCGGAGTACCCCGAGGTCGAGTACTCCTCGCCCTACCGCATCACCACGCTGCACCCGCGTACGTACAACGAGGCGCGCGAGATCGGCGAGCACTTCCGTACCGGCACCCCGGTGATCATGAACCTGTCGGAGATGGAGGACGCCGACGCGAAGCGACTCGTCGATTTCGCCGCTGGTTTGATCTTCGGACTACACGGTTCGCTCGACCGCGTCACCGCCAAGGTTTTCCTGCTCAGCCCGCACAACGTGCGCGTCAGTCCGCAGGACAAGGCCCGCATCGCGCAGGGCGGTTTCTTCAACCAGTCCTGAACTACCGCCCTCCGTCGGTACCGGATATGGCGGCCGGGTGTTAACTTGCCCAATGTCCACCTGGCAACATGGAGTCAGGCAGGTTCCGGCACGTGCCCGCGCGGCACGCTGATTCGAGCAGGAGCGCACGCGGATGACGCTGTTCTGGAGTGTCGTCGCGCTCGTGCTCTATCTGTACTTCCTGCTGATCGTGGCGCGGGTCGTGGTCGACGTGACCCGCCAGTTCGCGCGATCGTGGCGACCCGCCGGGGTGGCCGCGGTTGGCCTGGAGGTCGTTTATTCGAGCACGGACCCGCCGGTCAAGCTCTTCCGGCGGCTGATACCCCCTGTCCGGATCGGACCGGTAAGTCTGGACTTGAGCGTATGGATTTTGCTCATCGCTATCCTTGCCCTGCGATGGCTGGCCCTCTCGCTCGCATGACGTGGGGACACCCGGCTTGCCACCGCGGCGTACCACCTGCATCATCCGCAAGCAGCAATGACGTCGGTGCCGACCGGCTCCGTCTTAGATCACGAGGTGACCTGGATGCCACTCACGCCCGCTGAAGTCCACAACGTGGCCTTCAAGAAGCCTCCGATTGGCAAGCGTGGCTACGACGAAGAGGAGGTCGACGCCTTCCTCGACATCGTCGAGGTGGAGCTCGCTCGCCTCATCGAGGAGAACAACGACCTGCGGGCTCGGCCCGGCGGCGGCCCGTCGCAGGCCAACGGCGGCGTGAGCGTAGCGGAGTTCGCGGCCGCCCGGGAGGACAACTCCCGCTTGCAGGCGCGCATCGGCGAGCTGGAGAAGGCCCTTACGCAGGGCAAGGACGGCACGGCCCAGCAGCTTGCCCACGCCCAGCAGCAGATCGCGCAGTCCGAGCAGCAGATCGCGCAGCTGCGTCAGCAAGTACAGCAGTCACAGCATGCCGCGCAGCAGGCGCAGCAGCAGGCGGCGGCATCGGGCGGCGTCTCGGACGAGCATCACGCCCAGGCCGTGCAGATGCTGGCCCTGGCTCAGCAGACCGCTGACCAGCACCTGGCCCAGTCCAAGTCCGAGGCCGAGCGGCTGCTCGCCGAGGCCCAGGCCAACGCGCACGCCGCCATGGGCAACGCCCAGGCGCAGTCCGACAAGCACATCGCCGAGGCCAGGGGTCGGGCCGAGCAGATCGAGCGGGAGACCAACGCCAAGGCGGCACAAACGGTGCAGGAGGCCGAGCGGCGTGCGACTTCGGTCACCGCGCAGCTCGAGCAGCGTAAGGCGACGCTCGAGCGTCGCGTCGAGGAGTTGCGGACCTTCGAGCGCGAGTACCGCACGCGACTGAAGAGTTACCTCGAGTCGCAGTTGCGCGATTTGGACGCGAGCGGCCGGGCCGAGCCCGTCGCGCAGGAGGGCCAGCGCGCCGGCTGAGCGTGGCCGACGGTCCGGATAGGGGTGCGGGCCGGCCGTGGTGGTCGTTGGCGTCTTGCTCGTCGTCGCCTTGGCCTGCCTGTGTGTCGGACTGTTCTTGTCCAGTGCGGTCTGGCTGATCGGGTCGCTGGCGGCCAGCGTGCTGGCCGGTTTCTTGATCTACCGTCCCCGGGCCTCGGTTGCGATCTCCCGGCTTCCGGGGATCGGGCGCACGCCCGCTCGGCACTCAGCGGGCGCAGCCCCGCCCGGGACGCGAGCCGAACTGGGCGCCGGACCTCCCGACCCGCAGGTCTGGGTCGACGACGGTCGGCCCCGCTATCACCGCCGCGACTGCCAGATCGTCCATGACCAGCACGCCGAGCCCATCGCGCTGACTCAAGCGCGCGAGGACGGCTTCATCGCCTGCTCGCTGTGCCAGCCGGTGCAGGCGGTAATCCGCCGGCCGAACGGTTCCGGGTGACAGGCCTGGTATCACTTACGGCACGTAGGCGCGTGCCATCCAGATGTGCAGGCCGAGGTCTTCGTCAGCCTGGCTGTACATCCCGGTCTCTTCCGGCGGGGCGCCCTCCCGCAGTGAGACGGCCAGCACCTCGTCGGCGATTTGCGTGACGTGCGCGCGGATCGCGTCGGCCGGACCGGGTGCGCCACCGACCCGCCACCACAACTCGATGCGATCCGTGACGTCGTAGCCGGCGTTCTTGCGCGCCTCCTGCACGAGCCGTACCACGTCGCGAGCGAGCCCGGCCAGACGAAGCTCGTGAGTGAGCTCGAGGTCAAGGGCGACCGTCTCGGCGCCGGCGCTGGCCACCGCCCACCCGGAGCGCGGCGTCTCCGTGACCGCCACCTCGTCCTCGCCGATCGCGACGTCCTCGCCGTCCACCGGGACCCGCGCGCCGCCGGCTCGCAGCGCCTCGACCAACGCGGTGGTGTCGGCGCTGGTGATGGCGTTGGCGACGGCCTGGGTGCGCTTGCCGAAGCGCTTGCCGAGCACCCGGAAGTTGGGCTTGACGCTGAGCTGTACCAGTTCGCCCGCGCCGGCCAGGCTGGACAGCGCGGCGACGTTGAGCTCGTCGGCCACCTCGCGGTGCAGCGCCTCGGGCAGTTCGGCCCACCCGGGCGCCGAGATGAGCGCCCGGGCCAGCGGCTGGCGCGTCTTGACCTTCGCGTCGGCCCGGGCGGAGCGGCCCAGCTCGACCAGCCGCCGGACCAACGTGATCTGCTCGGACAGGACTGCGTCGATCTGGGTCGGGTCGGCCGTCGGCCACTGGGCGAGGTGGACCGAGTCGACGCCCGCCTCGTCGGCGAACATCGCCGACCACACCTTCTCGGTGATAAACGGCGTGAACGGCGCCATGAGCAGGGTGAGCAGCCGTAGGCATTCGTGCAGCGTGGACAGCGCCGCGGGGTCGCCGTCCCAGAACCGGCGACGCGAACGGCGCACGTACCAGTTGGACAAGTCGTCGATGTAGGCGGCGATCGCCCTTCCCGCCCGCTGGGTGTCGAAGTCCTCGAGCGCCGCGTCGACCTCGAGCACCAGCCGGTGCGCTCCGGACAGCGCCCATCGGTCGAGCGCCGTCCGCTCGCCGTCCGCCGAGCCCGGCGTCCAGCCGTTCGCGTCGGCGTAGAGCGTCTGGAACGATGCCACCGACCAGTACGTGCGTAGCACCTTGGACGCGATCTCGTCGAGCACCTTGTGCCCGATCCGGCGCGCCGCCCAGGGCGAGCCCGACGCCAGCATGAACCAACGCACCGCGTCGGCCCCGTGCTCGTCCATCAGTGGGATCGGCTCGAGGATATTGCCCAGGTGCTTGCTCATCTTGCGGCCGTCCTCGGCGAGTAGATGGCCGAGGACAACGACGGTGCGGTACGCGTTCTGGTCGAACACGAGTGTGCCGATCACCATCAGCGTGTAGAACCAGCCGCGGGTCTGATCGATCGCCTCGCAGATGAAGTCAGCCGGGTAGGTGACTTCGAACAGCGCCTCATTGCGATGCGGGGCGCCGAAGCGCGCGAAGGGCATCGAGCCCGAGTCGAACCAGGCGTCGATCACCTGTGGCACTCGGCGGTACACGCCCTCCTCACCCGGAAGGGTGAAGGTCACGTCGTCGACGAAGGGGCGGTGCGGGTCGGCCAGGTCGATCCCGGAGAGTTCCCGCAGCTCCCGCAGGGATTCCACGAACACCACGCGAGCCGGGTCGGCCTCATTGCGCCAGATCGGCAGCGGCGTTCCCCAGTACCGGTCCCGGGATAGCGCCCAGTCGACGTTGTTGGCCAGCCAGTCGCCGTAGCGCCCGTGCTTGATCGTCTCCGGGTACCAGGTGGTGGCCTCGTTCTCGCGCAGCAGTGCGTCCTTGATCGCGGTGGTGCGGATGAACCAGGACGGCAGGGCGTAGTACAGCAACGGCGTGTGGCAGCGCCAGCAGTGCGGGTACGCGTGCTCGTACGGGACGTGCCGGAAGAGCAGCCCGCGCGCCTTCAGATCCGCGACGAGTTGCTCGTCGGCGTCCTTGAAGAACACCGTGCCGACCTGCGGCACGTTGTCCAGGAACCGCCCGTCCCGGCCGATCGGGTTCACCACCGGCAGGCCGTAGCGGCGCGACACCGCGAGGTCGTCCGCGCCGAACGCCGGAGCCTGGTGCACCAGACCGGTGCCGTCCTCGACGGTCACGTAGCCGGCCAGCACGACGTAGTTGGCGTTCTCGACGGCGACGTAATCGAACGGACGCTGGTAGCGCCACCCTTCGAGGTCGGCGCCCGAGTAGCGGGCCAAGACCTCCGCCTCGTCACCGAGCACGGGGGTCAGCAGCGGTTCAGCCACCACGAACGTGCCCTCGTCAGTGCGTGCGACGACGTACGTCACGGCCGGGTTGGCGGCGACCGCCACGTTCGATACGAGCGTCCACGGCGTCGTGGTCCAAACCAGCAGGTCGGCGTGACCGGCCCACGGGCCCGATGTCAGGGGCATGCGCACGTACACCGACGGGTCGACGACATCCTCGTAACCCTGGGCGACCTCATGGTCGGAGAGCCCGGTCCCACAACGCGGGCAGTACGGCGTGACGCGGTAGTCCTCGACGAGCAGCCCTTTGTCGTAGATCTGCTTGAGCGCCCACCACACCGACTCGATGTAGTCGGCGTTCATCGTCCAATAGGCGTTGTCGAAGTCAACCCAGTAGCCCATCCGTACCGTGAGCTCGGCGAAGGCGTCGACGTGCCGCTGCACCGACTCGCGGCACTTCTCGTTGAACTCGGCGATGCCGTAGGCCTCGATGTCGGGCTTGCCGGTGAAGCCCAGCTCGCGCTCGACGGCCAGCTCGACCGGCAGGCCGTGGCAGTCCCAGCCGGCCATCCGCGGGACGTGATAGCCCTTCATCGTCTTGAACCGCGGAAACACGTCCTTGAAGACCCGCGCCTCGACGTGATGCGTGCCCGGCATGCCGTTGGCGGTGGGCGGGCCTTCGTAGAACGTCCACTGTGGACCGCCCGCAGTCTGTTCCAGGCTGCGCGCGAAGACCTTGTGCGCGCGCCAGGTCTCGATCACGCTCCGGTCGAGCGCGGCGAGATCAACATGCGCCGGCAGGGACTCATACGCGGTCACGGGGCGGTACTCCTCGCGTCGGTCGGTCGAGGGACGACCGCGCGGATCGGTCCGCCGCGGCCGCGGTACCACCCTCGTTGGCGCCGATCGTGCTCGCGCCCACTTCGTTCGGTCCGGTTCTACTAGGGTCCGTCGGGGCCTGTTCTTCCGGCGCTCAGAGGTGATTTCACGCGACGGCCATGCTGCCCGGGCTCACACCGTCCCCGGGTCGCTCACAGCTGGGCTCCGCGGCTACTTGTCCTCGTCCTCGCGGGGCCCATGATAGCCGCGGGGGCACTAGGCGCGCCCGTGAACGCTCCGCTTGGCTGGCCTGCCGGGGCCGTAATGGCGTGGACAGTGGCGTCAAGCTGGCGCGCCTCGTATCCTTGGCCGCCTTTGCGGGCGCGGTTCACGCCGGGCCCGTAGCAGTGCCGAGGGAGAGGGGTTGCCATGCCCACCGGACTGGGACGGATCGGCCGCGCACTGCGTCGAGGCGCCGAGGGGCGCAGCAGCCCGGCTGCGCGTGCGGCGCCGGTAAAGACCGCGGCGGCCGGGTCGTCCGGTCGCGGGCGCGCCAGCACGGCCAAGCAGGCCGACGCGAAGACGGCACCGGCGAAGAAGCCGCCGGCCAAGAAGCTCACGGCCGCGAAGACATCGGGGACGAAGGCGGCGGCCAAGAAGCCGCCGGCGAAGAAGGCACCGCCGAAGAAGGCGTCAGCGACGAAAGCCTCAGCCAAGAAGGTCACGGCGGTCAAGGCCGCTAGGACGGCACCGGGCAAGACGGCGCCGGGGAAGAAGGCGTCGGCGAAGACGGCACCGCCGAAGAAGGCCGCCGCCAAGAAGGCGCCGGAGAAGCGCGCGACCAAGGTCGCGGGCAAGGCGCCGGCTAAGAAGGGGGCGCCCAAGGCGGCCGCCCGACCGGCGAAGGCGACGCCGCCCAAGGCCGTTCCCGCCAAAGGCGCGATCAAGAAGATTCCGGCAAAGCGGTCGGCTGGGTCGAAGAGCGCGGCGGCCGAGGTTCCGGCCACCAACGGGACGGCGCGATCGCCGATCGCTGTGCCGCAAGGTTCGGACTGGACCCCGGCGGAGCTGGCCGAGGTCCGCGCGCAACTTGTCGCTGAGCTTCGCGAGATGCAAGGCGAGTACGACCGCTCGATGCGTGATCTCGACGATCTGCAGCGAGCCAATAGCGACGGCGCGGGCGACGACCAGGCCGACGCCGGCAGCAAGACGTTCGAGCGCGAGCAGGAACTGTCCATCGCGGCGAATCGGCTCGATCTGCTCGCGCAGATCCAGCGGGCCGTCGATCGGATCGACGCCGGCACCTACGGCAACTGCGAGAGCTGCGGCAACCCGATCCCCAAGGCGCGCCTCAAGGCCTTCCCGATGGCGACGCTCGACGTGGCCTGCAAGCAACGCGAGGAACGCCGCTAGACAGTGTCAGACGCTCGACGCGGCCAGATCAGCCACAATGGTGCGGTGACCGACGCGGATGCACCCGCCATCGAGGGCGAACGCAGCTCGCCGCCGACCAAGCCGCGCCGGCTGGCCCTGTTCGGGCTCGTCGCTGCCGGGGTGCTCGCGCTCGACATCGTGAGCAAGGTCATCGTCGCCGCGAAGCTCGACGGTCACCCGCCGGTGCGGTTGCTCGGCGGCGCGATCTACCTGGTGGAGACCCGCAACTCGGGCGCGGCGTTCAGCGTGGGCACCGGCGCGACCGTCGTGCTCACGGTGATCGCCCTCGCCGTCGTCGCCGTGATCCTGCGGACGGCGCGGCGCATGCGCTCGGTCGGCTGGGCGGTATCGCTCGGGCTGATCCTGGGCGGCGCACTCGGCAACATCGTCGATCGGCTGTTCCGGGCGCCGGGCGTCGGCCAGGGGCACGTCGTCGACTGGATCAGCCTTTTCTCCGACGACGGATCGCGGTTCGCGATCTTCAATCTGGCCGATTCCGCGATCACGTGCGGGGCGGTGCTGGCCGCGATCTTGGCGCTGCGCGGAGTCGATCTCGACGGCTCTCGCTCTCGATGACGTCCGCACGCCTGCTGCCGGTGCCGGACGGGCTGGACGGGCTGCGATTGGACGCCGCTCTCGCCCGCCTGTTCGGGTTGTCCCGAACGGTCGCGGCCCGGCTCGTCGACGAGGGCGCCGTCCTACTCGACGGGACCCCGCCGCCGCGCTCGGCCAAGGTGCACAGCGGCGCTCTGCTCGAGGTGACCCTGCCCGAGCCGGGTGTCGCGGCGCCCGAGCCGCAGCCGGTCGACGGGCTCACGGTGCTCTACGACGACGACGACATTGTCGTCGTCGACAAGCCGGTCGGAGTTGCAGTGCATCCCAGTCCGGGGTGGACCGGGCCCACTGTCGTGCAGGGGCTGGCCGCGATGGGCTCTCGCATCGCAACGTCCGGGGCGGCCGAGCGGCAGGGCGTGGTCCATCGACTGGACGCCGGCACCACCGGCGTCATGGTGGTGGCCAAGAGCGAGCGGGCCTACTCTCGGCTCAAGCGGGCGTTCAAGGACCGCACGGTCGACAAGCGCTACGCGGCCCTCGTGCAGGGGCATCCCGACCCGACCCGGGGCACCATCGACGCGCCGATCGACCGGCACCCGTCTTCGGACTACAAGTTCGCCGTCGTGGCGAGCGGACGGCCCAGCATCACCCATTACGAGACGGTCGAGGCGTTCCGCGCCGCGAGCCTGCTCGACGTACGGCTCGAGACGGGGCGCACCCATCAGATCCGCGTACACATGGCCGCGATCCGCCACCCATGTGTCGGCGACCTGACCTATGGCGCCGACCCGACGCTGGCCCGGCGACTGGGCCTCACCCGGCAATGGCTGCACGCCCGCGAGCTGGCGTTCGAGCATCCGGCGACTGGAGCGCGGGTGTCGTTCGTGTCGCCGTACCCGGACGACCTGCAGCACGCCCTGGACGTACTAGGGGCGGAGTCGTGATCACCCGAGTGGTCTACCGCCGGGTGCTGCGGACGACGGCCCTGTGCTTGGTGCTGGCGTTCGCGTTCGCGTCGGTGCGCTGGCTCGACAACGTCTGGCACTGGCCGCTGCTCGACCTGAGCGTGTATCGCCGCGGGGCCGCCGAACTGCTGCACGGTCGGTCGCTGTACGACTCAGCGCCGCATTTCCCGCATCCGGATCTCCCGTTCACCTACCCACCGTTCGCTGCTGCGCTGTTCGTGCCGGCGTACCTCGCCGGTCCGGTGCTGTCCGGGATCGGCATGTCGGTGCTGTCGCTGGGCTGCTACGCGATCATGACGCTCACCTGCGGACGGCGGCTCGGCCTGGCCTGGCCGACACTGCTGCCCCTGGCGGCACTCGGCTTCGCCCTCGAGCCGGTGCAGCGAACGTTCTGGCTCGGCCAGGTCAACCTGCTGCTGGCGGCGATGGTGGTCGCCGACTGCTTCCTGGTACCGGCCCGGGCGCGGGGCCTGCTGGTCGGGGTCGCGGCCGGCATCAAGATCATCCCGGGTGTTTATGTCATCTACTTCCTGCTGCGGCGCGACTGGGGCGCGGTCGTGCGCGCGGTGATCGGCTTCGCCGCCACGCTCGGGGTGAGTGCCATCGCGAGTCCGCACGACGCCGCGCACTTCTGGACCAAGCTCTTCTGGGACCCGAGCCATGTGGGCCAGCAGGCCTACATCTCCAACCAGTCGTTGTTCGGTCAGCTTGTGCGCTTCACCCGAGATCTCCATCCGCCTACGGGCCTGTATGCGCCGCTCGCCCTCAGCGCGCTTGCCCTCGCGATCTATGCCGCAACCCGGCAGTTGCGGCTGGGTGACGAAGTGGCCGCGCTGACGTGCGTGGCCTTCGGCGGTCTGCTCGTGTCGCCGATCTCGTGGAGCCACCACTGGGTGTGGTTCGTGCCGGCGTTGCTCGTGCTGATCGCGCGCGGCCGCGTCCGCGCGGCGGCGCTCCTCGCGCTTGCGCCTGCACTCGCGCCCGAATGGTGGACGCCGTCCACGCAGGCGCCGTACACGTATATCCGCGAGTTCCACCACCACTGGTGGCAGACCTGGCTGTGCCTGAGTTACACGATCGCCGGAGTGGCCTTCCTCGTGCTGATGAGCCGCGCCGAGCCGGCCCGGACAGCTCCGCCGGCGACCCCACGGGCGGCCCGGGTGCCGGTCTGACCGAACCGGTCGTTAACCGTGTGAATTGCCACTTTTCTTGCGGCTCGTGGATGGGTGTGCGGTAAGAAAGGGGGATGGGCACTGCGCCACTGATCGTCGCGTCGAACCGTGGACCGCTCTCGATCGTCGCCGTCTACGACGGAGAGGACGAGGTACGCCGCGGCGGCGGGGGACTTGTGAGCGGCATGCAGGCGGCGCTGTCGGCGACACCGGACGCGGTGTGGATCTGTGCGGCACTGAACGAGCGTGAACGCTTCATCGCTCGCCGCTCGGCTCGGTTGTCCGAGGTGCCGGTCGTCGCCGATGCGCTAGCCGGCGACTTCGACGTGCGGATGCTCCCCATCGACGCGCAAACGTTTCGGCAGGCGTACAACGGCATCTCGAACGCGACCCTGTGGTTCCTGTTGCACATGCTCTACGAGCCTGCCCGTACCCCCATCTTCGATCAGGCCTGGCGGCGGCAGTGGGCGGGTTATGTCCGCTACAACCGGGCCTTCGCCGAAGCGATTGCGGCCGAGGCCGCCGAGGGTGCGACCGTCATGGTGCAGGACTACCACCTGCTGCTCGCGCCGCGGATGCTGCGCGAACTACGCCCGGACGTGCGCATCGGCCACTTCACGCACACCCCTTGGGCGCCGCCGGAATACTTCCGGATGCTGCCCGACGACGTGGCGCACGACCTGTTGCAGGGCCTACTCGGCGCCCATCTGGTGGGCTTCCACACGAGGCGATGGGCGGATCTGTTCGCGGACTGCTGCCACAGCCTGCTCGGGCGCCGCCCCGGGCCCGGGCTGGAAGTCTTCCCGCTCTCCACCGATGCCGACGAGTTGCGTGAGCGCGCCCACCAGCGCGACGTGAACCGTGCCCTGCGCGGCCTGCGCGACACGGTCGATGAGCGCAAGATCATCGGACGGGTCGACCGGGCCGAGCTGTCCAAGAACGTATTGCGGGGGCTGCTCGCGTTCCGCGAGTTGCTGCGCACGCATCCCGAGTGGCGCGACCGCGTCGTCCACGTCGTCTACAACTATCCGTCCCGCGAGGACCTCCCCGAGTACCGTGAGTACACCGCCGCGGTCGAGCGGCTGGCTCGCGAGATCGATGACGAGTTCGGCACCGATGACTGGGCCCCGCTCCTGCTGGAGATCGGCGACGACTATCCGGGATCGCTCGCCGCCCTGCGCCTGTCCGATGTGATCTTCGTCAACTCGGTGCGGGACGGCATGAACCTCGTCGTGCTCGAGGGCATCGTGCTGTCCGAGCGGGACCCGGCGGTCGTCCTGACGCGCGACGCCGGCGCCGCCGAAACGCTCGGCGATGACGCCGCGCTGATCAATCCGTTCGACGTGACGCAAAGCGCCACCGCGCTGCACGAAGCCTTGACGATGCCCGACGACGAGCGGCTCGCGCGGGCGCAGCGCCTGCGCAAGAAGGCCGTGTCCCTCCCGCCCGTGCCCTGGTTCCAGGCCCAGTTGGACGCGCTCGCGCGCCTGCGCTCCTAGGCGGCCGGGCGGCGACCAGTGAGTCGTCACTCACCGAGCGCGGTGAGCAGCGCGACGACTCCAGCCGGGCCGTCGACCTGGACATCCGCGGCGGCGGCCACCTCGGGCACCTCGGCCGAGACGGCGGCCACGCTCCACGCCGGGGTGCCGTTCTCTCGAAGCTCTGCGACCACGGCGAAGGCCGGCAGGTCGCCGACGTCGTCCCCCATGCAGAGGATGCTCGCGGGCCGGAGCTCGGTGACCAGGCGCCGCAATGCGGTGCCCTTGTCGTAGCCGGGCAGCCGCAGCTCGATGACGTCGCGGCCCGGGTGCAGGAGCAGGCCAAGGCGCACGCCGAGCTCGGCGATCCGGTCCTGCACCGCGTCGAGTGCTGCCTGGGGGTCCGCCGTCCGCCGCGCATGCAC
>JBKPQM010000131.1:0-19187 GCA_046734095.1 Actinomycetota bacterium
GTGTTCGGCAGGTCGCAAGCCTTTGTGAACGTCGTGTTCGGGTCCTGCGCCTTGATCCCGGTGTACAGGGAGACCGCGTCTGTGTCCTTGCCGGTGCCCCACCACGGGCCGAGCATGTCGTGCTGGTCATCGCCGAGTGGACCGATCACCGCAGTGCTCTTCGCCGGGTCGAGCGGCAGCGTGGAGTTGTCGTTCTTCAGCAGCACCATCGAGCGGGCCGCGTCCTTGCGCGCGAGCGCCACTGCGTCGGGCTGCAACTGCGCCGACGCGGCCTTGGAGACGTCGACGAACGGGTGATCGAAGAGCCCGGCCTCGAACTTCACCGTCAGGATGCGGCTCACGGCGTCGTTGATGCGGGTGATCGAGACCTGATGGTTGGCGACAAGTTGGGCGCCGAAGTCGCGGATGAGCGTGCTGGTCATCTCGGAGTCCAGCCCGGCGTTCAGCGCCTGGGCCGCCGCGTCCGGTCCGTCCGCCGCGAAGCCGTGCCCGCAGTCTCCGGAGGCGGGATTCACGGGCGGGCACGCGCGCATCTCGGCGACGGCAGCCCAGTCGGCCTCGACGAAACCTTTGAAGCCCCATTCCCCCTTGAGGATGTCGGTCATCGTCTCCTGGTTGCCGCAGCCCGGCACGCCGTTGATCGCGTTGAACGAGCACATCACCGTTGCGGCACCGGCGTCGACCGCTGCTTTGAACGGCGGCAGATAGAGGTTGCGCAACCGCTGTTCCGACATGTCGGTCGTGTTGTAGTCGCGCCCACCTTCCGGCTGCCCGTAGGCGACGAAGTGCTTCGGGCTGGCGATCTCCTTGTCGGGGGCGCTGAAGTCGGTCCCCTGGAAACCCTTGACGCTGGCTACCGCCATTGCCGAGCCGAGGTACGGGTCCTCGCCGCCACCCTCAGCGATCCGGCCCCACCGCGGCTCGTGCGAGACGTCCACCATCGGGGCGTACGTCTGCTTGAGCCCGACCGCGGCCGACTCGCGGGCGCCGATCGTGGCGGCGTCCATCGCCGCCGACGGGTCGAAGCTGCTGGCCGTTCCCAGTGGAATCGGGAAGATCGTCCGGAAGCCATGGATCGTGTCGAACGCGAACAGCAACGGGATGTGCAACCGGGACTGGTCGACCGCGATGTGCTGGAGCCGGTTGATCGTCGCCGGATCGGTCACGCTCAGCACGGAGCCGAGGCCGTTTTGTACCTCCTGGTCGGTGACCATGAAGTCGGGGAGCAACTGGATCTGCTCCAGCTTCTCTTGCAATGTCATCTTCGCCAGAAGCGCGTTCACCTTTGCCTGGATCGGCTGCGTACCCGGCGCGCTAGTCGCGCTGGTCGCGGCGAGAGTGCCACCGCCCACCAGCAAACCAGCGGCGAGAATGACCACCCCGAGCGCGGCAAACCGCCTTCGCCGGAGGAACCCCAGATGTTTCACCACACGCCTCCTTCCGGATGACGCCGGGGCAGCCACCAGCCAGCCGCGTCCTCACCTGCGCCACCCATATCGCTGAATACCCAACTTTTGGTCATCGACACCTCGTCGTGGGTGAGCCGCCGCGGATGGGTCGTTGCGACGCCGGCTACCCGAGTCCCATGTCCTCCATCCCGAGGTAGGTGCGAGCGGCCCACGACACGGGATCGCTCGCGAAGCGCCGCTGCAACGCCCGGTCGTTCAGGGCATTGTCGAGGGCGGCCATGATCATCGACTGGTCGAGCACGAGCTGCCGATGGCCGACCGCGCCAGAGACGGGATTGACCGCGTCGAAGAATCCAGTGCGGCTGTATACATCGGGGTACTGGGCACGCAGCGCCGCGATGTTGGCGTAGGCCTGCTGAGGTGCAACGTCCAGGGCGAGGAACGACGCGTGCGGCGTGACGACGTCCTCCGTGGCGCAGCCATGACACTGCGACAAGCCGAGATTCGGATGAGACGCGTCCGCTCCGCCTCCGTAATACGGGAACGTCAAGCCCTCCACGCCGAAGCCACCGTACCCACCGGTATCGTCCGCGGTGCTTGACGGAGACAGGCCCCAGACCGGGTAGTGCAGCTGCTCGGTCGCGTACTTGATGTGCACCTGGACGGTGCGCGCGTCGGCCAGGCCGAAGCTGCGCGGACCCCACGACGTCTCGGGCACGACCTCGTTGGCCATCAGGGCTTCGAACATGCCGCCGGCAAAGGTGGGGATGAAGCTGAGGTTCGAGCCGGTGTAGACGTAGTGCCCTTCCCAGACCGGGAATTGCTGCCCGGATTGCGGATCGGTGTAAGTTACCCACGTGCCGGGCATCGGCCACTGTCCCTGCCAGGAGAAGTCCGGGTCGGTGAGCTGGCAGTCCGCGAACGGCGCCTTGGGCGGCAGCTCGCGCCAGCTGCGCCACCACACGTTGCCCGGCATCTGGTGCAAGCCCATGCCAACGTAGGCCGAGATCCGCGGGTCGCTGTAGAACGCGCCGTTGTGGTAGTAGTGCGTCCAGTTGTCGTTCTCGTCGGGCGGTAGCCCGGCGTAGTAACCGCCGAACATCTGCCCGGTGGGCTGGTTGCCCGGGACGTCGGGGTTGGTGTTGCAATGCGTCTCGGCCCGACCGTCGTAGAAGAGGCCGAAGTCCATCGGGGCCATCAGTCCGTCCGCGAGGGGGCGAACCTCGGGCAGCGCTTGCCGGGCAACGATCAGCCCCGAGGCGTACCAGCCGTTGTCGACGTTGGAGACGAAGTAGCAGTTGTCGAACGTCGGCGTCGGCTCTGTACTGCAGTCGACACCGCCCGGATTGCTGATCCCGTGCCCGCTCGTCGTGTCGTACCACTGGAACAGGAACCCGTGATCGCGCCGCAGGTGCGCGACCTCACCGAGGGTGGCCTGAACCCGTTGGTGGGCCTCGGGCCGCGAGATCAGACCAAGGTCGTAGGCCGCCACCACCGCCCACAGGTACACGCCGATGTTGGACGCCGACGTGTACCGGCCGAAGCCGGTCGGGCTCGCCGCGCCACCGGCAAACGTCACGTTGTCCAAAGGCAGATGTGTGGTCGGATCAACAGCCAGGCTGTAGAACCGCCACGTGTCGCGGGCGATTGCCCGTAGATCGGCCCGCTGCTTGGCACTCAGCCCGGCGCCGCCGCCGGACGACGGAGCCGGGGATGCTGCGGCCACCACCGAGGACAGCGCCAGCGCCGCGATCACAACAGCAGCGAATCGTGTGATCAGCCTGGATGGTCTACCACGAAGCATTGGTGACCTCCTGGAGAGTACCGACGTCTCGTCTATTAATCCTTTTACGCCCGATTCTGGCGATGTCAACCCTCAGCCCGGCAATGGCAGTCACTTGCTCCGCGCCGGCCCCCCTCGTTGAGTGGTGCGTTATGTCTTCAGTGGTGCGTTGTATCGCGCCACTCGATGCCTAACGCACCACTCAACAAGGGCAGCGGATGTGCGTCCGCGGATAGGCTTCCGGCGTGCTGCGGGTGCTGGTCGACTCGGACAACCTGTCACCGCGGCGGCTGCAGCCAGTGCTCGACCTGCTCGCGACGGTCATCGCGCCGGTCAGCATCACGGCCAGCGGCCGGCCCGCGGCGCTCGACCGGCTGCGCTGGCCGGAGAATGCCGAGCTGATCGCGAGTGCGGGTTGGCAGCGCGCGGACGCGAGCCTCGCCGAGTCGTATCTGCCCTCCGCCGATCCGCTGCTGCTGATCACCGGCGACGGCGACTTCGCGCTGCTCGCCGAGCGACATCCCGGACCCGTGCTGGTCGTGAGCGGCGCGGCGTCCGGACGCCTGCGTAGTGGCACGACAGTGGTGGATCCGGCGACGGAAGGCGTCGGGCCGATCGAGGCCTGGTTGGCCGCCCACGGCGCTCGCCCGGCGATCTGATGCTCAGGTCAGCGTGCTCCTAGAGCGGCCGGCGGCCACCCGTGTAGTACTCGAACAACATGCCACCGACCGTCCCGAGGATGCCGATGACCGCCACGAAGACCAGCCATATCTGCATGAACGCGAGGCCGACGCCGGCCGTGGTCGCCGCCAGAGCCAATCCGAACGGCCAGTAGCTTCCAGGGCTGAAGAAGCCCAGGTCGCCGGCGCCCTCGGCGATGTCGGCGTCGCGATCTTCGGGACGAGGGTCGATGCGGCGGGACACGAACCAGAAGAACGACCCGGCAATGAACAGCAGCCCGCCGGAGAGGATCAGCGCCGCCAGCCCGGCGACCTCGACGTGCCCTTGGGTCTGGTCGGTCCAGATCCCGTACATCACCGATACCAACCAGAGGAAGACCGCTATGGCCAGGAAGATCCGCGCTTCCACCCTCATGTGCAGCTCACCGGCTTGGATGCAGTACGGATGCCGCGGCTGGTGTTGAACGGATGCGTCTTCGTCGCGCACGGCGGCTGACCGCTGGCCAGCAGCGCCTTGGACTGGCGAGCCGGATCGACCGCTCCGATGCGGCGCAGCGCATTGAGGTAGTCGAGGAAGGTGGTCTGGTCGACGACCCGAACCTCGAAGTTCATCTGTGAATGGTAAGTGCCGCACAGCTCGGCGCAACGACCGACGAAGCTGCCATTGGACGTGGCCGTTATCTCGAACTGGTTGTCACGCTCGATCGACGTCGTCCCCCACGGGATGACGTCGCGCTTGAACAGGAACTCGGGCACCCAGAACGAGTGGATGACGTCCTCGGAGTGCTCGATGAACCTCACCGTCTTGTCGCGCGGGATCACCAGCACCGGGATCTCGGTGGACGAGCCGACCGTAGACAGCGGCAGCGGCTGACCGTCTGAGCCGGTCTGACCGGGATAGGCGTCGACGACGCGCTGACCGGTGGCCGAGTCCAGGTGGCTTCGGTACTCGAACTGCCAGTTCCATTTGAATGCGTCGACCTGGATCATCACGTCCGGGTTCTTGGTCGTCTTGTTGACGTAGTTCTCTGTGACGACTGTGAAGTAGAACAGTCCGGTGATGATCAGGACCGGAATAACCGTGTAGGTGAATTCCAAAGGCAGGTTGTAACGCGTCTGCTTGGGGACCTCGTCGCTCTTGCGACGGTACCGGCCGCAGGCCCAGAAGATCAGAGTCCAGACGATGATGCCCACGATCAACGCCGTGACCGACGACCACGTCCACAGGACGCGCATCTTCTCGGCCTGCTTGGTGACGCCGCTCGGCCAGCCGAAGCGCAGCCGCTTCTCGACGTCACTGGACGAGCAGGCGGATAGCGTCAGGAGGGCCACTCCAGCGAGCGAGCTCAGGCGGACGACACGGGTCCATCGCCTGCGCTGCACCGCTGACCGCCTCTCGTCCAGCCCGTCCGAGGATCGGTTCGGAGCGTACTGGACCGGATCGTCGGGAGCGCTGCGGGGGCGCGGCCGAGAGACACTCGGGCGGATGATGATGTGGTGCCCGCGTATCTCGACGCTGCCTCCGGCGCTCCGCTGCACCCGGTGGCCCGACAGGCCTTGCTGGCTGCGTTCGAGGACGGCTGGGCCGACCCCGGGCGGCTGTACGGGTCGGGTCGGCGCGCGGGGCTGCTGCTGGATGCCGCTCGCGAGTCGACGGCGCAGTGCCTGGGTGCGCGTCCGGACGAGCTGAGCTTCACCGCGAACGGCACGCAGGCGCTACACGCTGCCGCCCTCGGCACGCTGGCGGCGAACCGGCGTCGCGGCGCCACGTTCGTGCACACCGCCGCCGAGCATTCGGCGCTACTACACGTCGCCGAGGTATACGACGGCCCAGCACTATCGATCGGCGTAGACGCGCAGGCCCGGGTGGACATCGACGAGTTCGGCGCCGCGGCTCGCAGCAGCGCCGCGGCCGCCGTGCAGGCCGCCAACCACGAGGTCGGCACCACCCAGCCGGTGAGTGCCATCGCGGCAGCCGTGCCGGACGTCCCGTTGATCGTCGACGCTACGCAGACGCTGGGCCACGCCGACGTGCCGGCTGGCTGGTCGGTGCTGGCCGCCGACGCGCGCATGTGGGGCGGTCCGCCCGGTGTCGGCGTGCTGGCCGTCCGCACCGGAACGCGGTGGCATTCGCCGTTCCCGACCGATGATCGGGAGTCGGGCCGAATCCCGGGCGTCCCCAACGTCCCGGCCGTCGTGGCCGCCGCCGCCTCGCTGCGGGCGGCCGTCGCCGATCAGGCCGCCGAGGCCGCGCGGCTGACGAAGCTGATCGACCGGATACGCGCGACCGTCGCCGTCACGGTGCCCGACGTCGAAGTGCTGGGCGACCCGGTCGATCGGCTACCGCATATCGTCACGTTCTCGTGCCTCTACGTCGACGGCGAGGCGCTGCTCACCGCCCTGGACAAACGCGGCTTCGCGGTCTCGTCGGGCTCCTCGTGTACGTCGTCCACGCTCGAGCCGTCGCACGTGCTCGTCGCCATGGGTGCGCTGACCTCAGGCAACGTCCGGGTATCGCTGCACCATGCGACGACTGACGCCGAGGTGGACGCCTTCCTGCGTGTCCTGCCGAAGGTAGTCGCCGACGTCCGCGCCGAGTTGGGTGCCGCGGGTCTGTGACCGGACATGGGCGCCGGCTGGACTGCCGGGGGCGGCGCTGCCCGTTACCGATCCTCGACCTGGCCCGGCACATCGGCGATGTCGCGGTGGGCGAGACGATCGTCGTCGAGGCCGACGACCCGGCCGCCCGTCCGGACATCGCTGCCTGGTGCCGGATGCGCGGGCACCAAAACATCGGTGAATCCCGCGCCGCCGATGGCACACCCGCCTATACGGTCCGCCGGCTGCATTAGGCACTGCGACGACTCGTCGTAGCTGCCGCAGGCTCGGCAAGCACGTCGGGGATACTGGGCCGCGTGTGCGGACTGATCGGGTTCCTGTCGGCGACCGGCGATGCGGGCAGCGTGAAGGCCGATATCGAGGACTCGCTGATCTGTATGCGACACCGCGGACCGGACGAGGGCGGAGTCTGGTCCGACGACGACGTGGTGATCGGATTCCGGAGACTGTCGATCATCGATATCGACCGGTCACACCAGCCACTGCCGTACCTGAACGGCCGCTATCACCTGATCTTCAACGGCGAGATCTACAACTACCTCGAACTGCGCGAGCGATTGCGGCGCGATTTCGGGGCAACGTTCGAGACCGACGGTGACGGCGAGGCGATCGTGGCCGGCTATCACTACCTCGGCGAGGAAGTCGTCCGCGAGCTCCGGGGCATGTTCGCTTTTCTGATCTGGGACGCCCAGGAACGGGTCCTCTTCGGCGCACGCGACTGGTTCGGCATCAAGCCGCTCTACAGCTACCTCGACGAACGGGGCGCGTTTTTCGCCAGTGAGAAGAAGTCGTTGTTGCGGGTGGCCGGAACGGCCGAGGTGGATACCACCGCGCTGCAGCACTACCTGACCTTGCAGTACGTTCCCGAGCCGGCGTCGATGCAGCGGCCGATCCGCCGAGTAGAGTCCGGCACCTACTTCACCGTGCGGCCGGGGGCCGCACCGACGTTCCGCCGCTACTTCCACCCCGACTTCGCCATCCGCGCCGTCCCCGAACCGGAGAAGCTGCATCGCGAGATCACCGAGGCGCTCGAGGACTCCGTCGAGAAGCACATGCGCGCCGACGTCACCGTCGGCTCGTTCCTCTCCGGCGGCATCGACTCCACCGCCGTCGCCGCGCTGGCCAAGCGGCACAACCCCAAGCTGCTGACGTTCACCACCGGGTTCGAGCGCGAGGGGTATTCCGAGATCGACGTCGCCGCCGAGTCCGCGGCGGCCATCGGCGTCGAGCACATCGTCAAAGTCGTCAGCCCGACCGAGATGATGCAGGCACTGCCGCTGATTGTCTGGTATCTCGACGATCCGGTCGCGGACCCCGCGCTGGTACCGCTGTACTTCATCGCCCGCGAGGCGCGCCGGCACGTCAAGGTCGTGCTCTCCGGCGAGGGCGCGGACGAGCTGTTCGGTGGTTACACGATCTACCGCGAGCCGATCTCCTTGCGACCACTGCAGCGACTGCCGCGCCCGCTGCGGCGCGGTTTGGGCCGGATCGGCGGCGTCCTCCCGGACGGCGTGCGGGGCAAGGACCTGCTCCGCCGTGGCTCCATCGACCTCGAGGAGCGCTACTACGGCAACGCCCGAATCTTCCGTCCCGACGAGATGGGCCTGTTCAAGGCGTTCGATCCGGCGGTGTCGTACATGAACGTGACCGCCCCCCATTACGCCGCCACCCGGGATCTGGACGACTCGACCCGCATGCAGTACGTCGACCTGTTCACCTGGCTGCGGGGCGACATCCTCGTCAAGGCCGACAAGATGACGATGGCCAACTCGCTCGAACTGCGTGTGCCGTTCCTCGATGTCGAGGTGTTCCGCGTGGCGTCGTCCCTTCCGATCGAGCAGAAGCTCACCAAGGAGACGACGAAATACGCGCTACGCCGGGCGCTGGCCGACATCGTCCCGCCGCACGTGCTCAACCGGGCCAAGCTCGGGTTTCCGGTGCCCATCCGGCACTGGCTGCGCCACGAGATGTACGAGTGGGCCCGAGCGATCATCACCGATTCGCAGGCTGACGCGCTGGTCGATCGCACCACCGCGCTGCGCCTGCTCGACACGCACCGCGAAGGCAAGATCGACTACTCACGCAAGATCTGGACCTTGCTGGTGTTCATGACCTGGCACGGGATCTTCGTCGAAGACCGAATCAGGCCTGAGGTGCCCGAGCCAGTTTATCCAGTACGGCTGTAGAATTAGCCGCGATCAGGCGATCGTGCTCAGATGGGGCAGCACGTCGGCCGCTGCCTCGTGGCCATACGACTCCGCCAGCCGAGAGGTGAAGCCGTCCTTGGTCACCGCGTACTCCTGACCGCCATCGGTCTCCAGGACGAGCGTGGCCAGCAGACTGCCGACCTGCGCCGCGCGCTCCCACGACAGCCCCCAGGCGCGGGCGGTCAGGAATCCGGCGCGGAAGCCGTCGCCGACACCGGTCGGGTCGACCTTCGTCCGCTCGCGCGCCACCGGCACGTGGACCGTCGGCAGGTCGCGGCCGCGGATCTCGACGCCCTTCGAGCCGAGCGTCGTCACCTGCACCTCCACCCGCTCCAGAACGTCCGCCTCGGAGTAGCCGGTCTTGGACTCGAGCAGGCTTTTCTCGTAGTCGTTCGTGAACAGCAAAGTCGCGCCGTCGATCAGCTCGGCCAGCTCGGCGCCACTCATCCGAGCGATCTGCTGGGACGGATCGGCGGCGAAGCGGTAGCCCCGATCACGACATTCCGCGCTGTGCCGGGTCATCGCCGCTGGGTCGTCGGCGCTGATCAGTACGAGTTCGGCGCCGGTTCGTTCCACGGCCGGCGCCAGTTCGATGTTGCGGGCCTGGCTCATCGCACCCGCGTAGAACGAGGCGATCTGGCACATTTCCTTGTCGGTCGTGCAGACGAACCGCGCGGTATGCAGGTCGGGCGAAATGTGTACCGACGCGCAGTCGACGCCGTGCCGCTCCAACCATGCGCGATAGTCGTCGAAGTCGTGGCCGGCCGCACCGATGAGCACCGGCGACCCACCGAGCTGGGCCATGCCGAAGGCGATGTTCGGGCCGACCCCGCCTCGCCGCACGACCAGGTCGTCGACCAGGAAGGAGAGGGAGATCTTGTGCAGCTGATCGGCAAGCAGCTGTTCGCCGAACGTCCCCGGGAAGTGCATGAGATGGTCGGTCGCGATCGAACCGCTGACGAGGATGCGCACGGCAGGCACAGTACCCAACAGCGGCGGGAAGTCAGCAAGACGGCCGGCCAGCGCTTGGTGCGCGGACCGGCCGTTTCGCTACGGAATCAGCCGCAGAAGGAGTTGCCACAGGCGCAGCCGCCGGTGGCGCTCGGGTTGTCGATCGTGAAGCCCTGCTGCTCGATGGTGTCGGTGAAGTCGATCGTCGCACCGCCCAGGTAGGGAGCGCTCATTCGATCGACCACGATCGGCACGCCGTGCGCGTCGATGTCGAGGTCGCCGTCGAGCGTCCGCTCGTCGAAGAAGAGCTGATACTGCAGGCCTGAGCAGCCACCGGGCTGAACAGCTACTCGCAGTCGCAGATCGTCACGCCCCTCCTGGTCGAGCAGGGCCCGCACCTTGACGGCTGCCGTGTCGGTCAGCGTCACGGCGGTGGCGGGCGCCTCGGCCGGCGCGCTGGTCAGCTCGATCGTGGTGGTCTCGGTGGTCATCGGGCTCCCTGGTCGCTCAACGGGCCTACTCGTACTCGGACGCAACCTGGCTCGGCCAGGAAGCTATTCCCGATCGTACTCGCGCCGATCAGGCTGACCGAACCTCGCCGCCCGTGACTTTGACTGGTACCGGCGTAAGCCCCGTCGTCGCGGGGCCCCGAAGGAGCTTGCCGGTGACGTCGTACCGGGATCCGTGGCACGGGCAGGTGAAGCCAGTGGCCGCCGAGTCGAAATTGACCGCGCAGCCCTGGTGAGGGCAGGTCGCGTCGAGCGCGGTGAACTTCCCGGCTGAAAGCTGCAGCACCCAATCCTGGTGCCCGGTGTTCGGGTCACGGACCTGGACGGCCCCGCCGACCGGGACGTCCGCGGCCTGCGTCAGCAGCTGGCTGGGCTGCGCCGCGGCCGGCTTCTTCGACGGCGACGTGCGAAACAGTGCCGAACCGCCCGCAATCAGCCCGCCCAGCACCGCCACGCCCGCGCCCAGGAGGATACGGCGGGTGCGGTCCTCGGCAACGTCGGGATGCTGGCGGCGCGCCTGCGACAACCACGCATCGAGCGACAGCACCGGCGCACCGCCGAGCAGCACCGGCGTGAACGCGAAGAGGTAGACGAGGTCAGCGCTGGTGTACCACGGGTTGGCCTGCCAACTGACCGTCAGCCAGAGTGACAGGGCCAGCAGCATCCCGCCTACGGCGGCAACCCGGGTGAACAGGCCGAGGAGTACGCCCAACCCGACCGCGAGCTCGGCGAAAGCCATGATCAGCCCGAACGCGAAGCTGTGATCGGCCACCGGACCGAGCAAGCCGCCGATCGGGCTCGAGTTCTTGACGGCCAGCACCTGGGCATGGATCGAGGTCGGTGACGACCCGTCGAGGAACGTCCGGTCGGCGATTTTGGATATTCCGGCGTAGAGGAAGACGAAGGCCAGGAACCCCCGCAATGGCAGCATTATCCAGGCGGGTTGCGGGGCAGACACCCGATTTACCCAGCCGGGCCGCGGTACGGACACGCTCTTGTTCCTCTCGACGGAAGCCGCTTAGTTGACAACCTTCAACTCCTCAGCACGTAGATTGATGCCGTGACGTTCACCGAACCGCACGCCACGCCGCTCGCTCTGCTTTTGCTCGGCCGGGGCAGCGACCCGAGTTCCGAGCGCGGCGTGGACTGCCCGGGCGCCCTTCCCGCGGCGTCCGATCCGGATCTGGTCGAACGGGCGAGGGCGGCCAAGGCCGCTCTGGGCGATCAGGTGTTTGTCTTGGGCCACCACTATCAGCGCGACGAGGTGATCCAGTTCGCCGACGTGACCGGCGACTCGTTCAAGCTCGCGCGGGACGCGGCGGCGCAGCCCGACGCCGACTTCATCGTGTTCTGCGGCGTGCACTTCATGGCCGAGTCGGCCGACATCCTCACCTCGCCGCACCAGCGCGTGATACTGCCGGATCTCGCGGCCGGCTGCTCGATGTCGGACATGGCGACCGGTCAGCAGTTGCTCGACGCCTGGGACGTGCTGACCGACGTGGGCGTCGCCGACGTGACGATCCCGATCACGTACATGAACTCGTCGGCGGCGATCAAGGGCTTCACCGGCGCGCATCGTGGCGCCGTGTGCACGTCGTCCAACGTGGAACGTGCGCTGCGTTGGGCGTTCGGCCAGGGCGATAAGGTGCTGTTCCTGCCCGACCAGCACCTCGGGCGCAACACGGCCGTACTTCGGCTCGGGCTGCCGTTGGACGAGTGCGTGCTGTTCGACCCGCACAAGCCGGGCGGCGGACTCACGCCCCAGCAGCTTCGCAACGCAAAGATGATCTTGTGGCGAGGGCATTGCTCGGTCCATGGGCGGTTCACCGCCGAGAACGTCGACGAGGTGCGGGCTCGCGTGCCGGGCATCAATATCATCGTTCATCCCGAGTGCCGGCACGAGGTCGTGCTCAAGGCCGACTACGTCGGCTCGACCGAGTACATCATCAACACGCTCGGGGCGGCGCCGGCCGGCTCGGCCTGGGCCGTCGGCACTGAACTGAACCTCGTCCGCCGCCTGGCCAATCGCCACCCGGACAAGCAGATCGTGTTCCTGGAGAAAACCGTCTGCTACTGCGCGACGATGAACCGCATCGACTTGCCGCATCTGGTGCATTCCCTCGAGTCGCTCGTCCGGGGCGAGATCGTCAATCAGATCACTGTCGATGCGACGGTTGCCGACAACGCCCGAGCGGCGCTGAACAGGATGCTGGCTCTGCCGCAGCAGGGCATTACCCTCGATTGATGTGAAGCTCTTGCGCCGGCGCCCGGCCGCCCCCGAAGCCGAGGTCGTGTCCGAGGAACCACCCGCGAACGCGGCAGGGAAGGGACGGCCGACGCCCAAGCGGCGCGACACGTCCCCCCAGCGCGGCCCAGTCAGCGCGCCGAAGACGCGCAAGGAAGCCACGCAGTGGCAGCGGCAGCAGCGCTCCACGAGCACCGCGTCCGGCGGCGGCAAGCGGCTCTCCGGTGCGGCACATCGCGAAGCCCTACGCCGTGGCGACCCGGATGCGCTGCCCAAGCGCGATCGCGGCCCGGTCCGCAAGCTCGCCCGAGACTGGGTCGACTCGCATCGCATGCTGTCCAATTACATGCTGCTGCTGTTCCCGCTAATGCTGGTCGGTTCCTTCGTCCCGTTCTTGACCATCGCGGTCGTCGCCCTGCTGTTCGTGATCGTCGCGGAGTGGTACCTGACCGGACGGCGCATCCTCACGCTGGCATCCTCACGGCTCGACAGCGTGCGGGAAGGCCCGTGGGCACTGGGCTTCTATGCGGGCAGCCGCGCCTACATGCCGCGGCGGTGGCGGATGCCCGGCCCCCAGGTCGGGATCGGCGAAAGCATCTAATCTCGCACTACCGCGGGTTGGTGCGCTCCAGGGCCAGCGCGGCCAGCTTCTCCATCGCGGCCTGCCGCTGGCCCGCCGCGAGGAGATTCGGCGCGACGCTTACTGCGACCGTGCGCTGATCGGACGCGACGACGAGCAGCGGTACGTCGTAGCCGCGCGCCGTCCCACCGGCCAGCATCGTCGCCTCGGCCCCGGCAACGGTTGCGGACGCGGGAGTAGCCCCATGGTCGCGATAGTCCTGGACCGTGCCGTCGAGCCGCTTCTGGGCCTGAGCCGGTGATTTGTACAGGCTGATGCCGACTTCGACGCTCGGGGCGGCCTTGCCGCTGACCCCCAGGCCGTACCGGCAGTTGATGTAAGCGAGGCGGCCGATGTTCTTCTCCGGCACACCCACTACGTAGGCATTCTTGCCGACGAAGTGGGTGCCCATCACATCCTCGACCTCGACTTGGGGCAGCAACGTGTCGCAGGTACCGCGGAGCTTGGTGGCCAGCCGGGCCGGTGCGCTCGTCGATGGCGTCGACGAGGCTGATGACGTCGTCGGGCTGGCCGAGGTCGCCGATACGTCCACTTTCTGCGGGGACCCGCTCGACCCGCATGCGCTCACCGCGATCGCCGCGGCAAGGACACCGGCGGAGCACGTCAGAGCTCTGGCGGTGTGCACCGTTTTACGGTAACTGCGGCGGCTGCGCCGAACCGTTGTCGGCACGATCCGTTGTCAGATTGATGCGTTCAGTCGTAGTCGGCTTCGGCGTGGCCCGTTCGAGGAAGCGCAATAGCTCGACCGGGAACGGCAGCACCAGGGTCGAGTTCTTCTCGGACGCCACCTGGACGACGGTCTCGAGCAGGCGCAACTGCAGCGCGGCCGGCGTGTCGGCCATGGTCGCCGCCGCTTCGGCCAGCTTCTGCGATGCCTGCAGCTCGCCCTCGGCCGAGATGACACGGGCCCGGCGTTCCCGCTCGGCCTCGGCCTGCCGCGACATCGACCGCTTCATCGACTCCGGCAGCGCCACGTCCTTGATCTCCACCCGGTCGATGTGGATGCCCCAGTCGAGCGCCGGGCTGTCGATCATGATCTCCAGGCCCTGGTTGAGCCGCTCGCGATTGGAGAGCAGATCATCCAGGTCGCTCTTGCCGATCACGGACCGCAACGACGTCTGCGCGACCAGCAGCACGGCGGACCGGTAGTCCTGCACGTTCACCATGGCGAGTACGGGGTCGATGACCTTGAAGTAGACGACCGCGTCGACTCGCACGGTCACGTTGTCGCGGGTGATGCCCTCCTGCGCGGGCACCTGCATGGTGATGAGCTGGACGTTCACCTTGCGCAGCCGCTCGATGCCCGGACGTACGAACGTCAACCCCGGGCCGCGCGTCTGTTCGAGCACGCGTCCGAGGCGAAACACCAGCCCACGCTCGTACTGCTTGATTGTGCGTGCCCCGAGCGCGAAGTAGACGAGTGCGAGACCCAGCAGGGTCAGCACAATGATGATGGTGACGGTCATCGTGACCTCCCGCGTCCGCAGCGGTCACAGTGATGGTAGCTCGGGTCGCTGAGCCGGATCAGCCTTCGGACAAGGGCATCGGCCCGTATACCAGCGCGCCGTCCTCGTAGAGGCTCGCCTGGGAGACGCCCTTCGCCGCGAGGTCACGCCACGTCTCCCCCAGCCAGCTCTCCGCGTCGGACTGGCTGGCGTGCAGCGGTGAGTTCGGAGCCGTCAGCACCGTGCCGTCGGCCGCCTCCAGCCGCCATACCCAGGTCACGGTCGTGAGCCTAGTGGGCGCCGAAACGCCGATATCGTTCGCACGTGCGCCACCCGTCCCGGCTCGCGGCCGGCTTGCTGATCGGCACGACCCTCGACGCGCTGGTGCCGGATCCGCGCCGCGGTCACCCGGTCGCGATCTTCGGTACCGCGGCCGGCGCCGTGGAACAGCGCAGCTATGCGGACAGCCGCCCCCGCGGCATCGCCTTCGCCGGCGGCTGTGTCGGCGCCGCGATCGCGCTCGGCGCCGCTCTGCCGAACGGGACGTTGACCGTCGCCGCGTCGACCTGGGCGGTGCTCGGCGGCCGCTCGCTCCGGCGCGAGGCGCGCATCGTCGCGGCCCGTCTCGGGTGCGACGATCTCGATGCCGCCCGCATGCAGGTCCGCAACCTCGTCGGCCGCGATCCCGCCGCGCTCGACGCCGCCGGCATCGCCCGAGCGGCCGTCGAATCCGTGGCGGAGAACACCTCCGACGCGATCGTCGCGCCGCTGTTCTGGGGCGCCGTCGCCGGCGTCCCGGGCCTACTCGGCTATCGGGCGGCGAACACGCTCGACGCGATGGTCGGGCACCGTACCCCGCGGTACGTGAACTTCGGCTGGGCCGCCGCCCGGCTCGACGACCTCGCCAACCTCGTCCCGGCGCGGCTCACGGCCGGGCTCGTCGCGCTGGGCAGCCGACGCGTGCGGCGAACACTGCGGGTCGCACTGCGAGACGGACACCGGCACCCGAGCCCGAACGCCGGCTACGCCGAGGCCGCCTACGCGGGCGCGTTGGGACTGCGGCTGGGCGGCCGCAACGTCTACGCGGGGCGGGTCGAGCACCGCCCGGAGCTGGGCGATGGAGCGCCGCCCCGTCCAGAGGACATTTCGCGAGCGGCCGACCTGTGCGCGATGGTCACGGTCGTCGCCGCGATCACGGCGGCCGTCTTGGCTCGAGCCGTGCGCGGCAAGCGCGGGCCGACTTCATTGCTAGGGTGACCGGGTCCCGGGACATTTCCCGAGATGGCGCTGACGCAGCGAAGACCGGTGAGAGCCCGGCGCTGTCCCGCAACGGTACTGCTCCCTGATCGGGGGCGAGCCCGGACGCCTGCCCAGCGCCGACGAAACCGGTCCTCGGAGGAAGGGCGGTTCGTTCGACGCCTCCCGGTGTCGCAGCGGGCGCACTTCGTCCTCCGCGATACCACAGGAGGATGAGACATGCTCAGCCACTCGCGACGGGCTCTCGCGGCCCTGGTCGCCACCCTCGCGGCGCTCTCCGCCGCCGCATGCAGCAGCTCCGGCACCCCGGCCTCTAGTTCGGCGGGCGCACCGGAAACGACGTCCGGTCCGGCCGCGCACTTCCCGGTGACGGTGCACGCCGCCAACGGCTCGGTGACCATCGCCCGCAAGCCGACGGCGATCGTCTCGCTGTCACCGACCGCGACCGAGATGCTGTTCGCGATCGGCGCCGGAGCGCAGGTCAAGGCGGCTGACCAGAACTCCGACTATCCGCCGAGCGCTCCGCGTACCACACTGGATGCTCTGAATCTCAACGCCGAGGCGATCGCGGCTTACCAGCCCGACCTCGTCGTGGCATCCGGCCTCACCAAGGCGCAGTCGCAGCAGCTGGCCAAGCTGCAGGTCCGGGTGCTCGATGAGCCGGCGGCCACCGGCATCGCGCAGTCGTACCAGCAGATCTCCGAACTAGGCGACGCCACCGGTCATCCTGACGGGGCGGCGGCCGAGATCGCCGGCATGAAGCAGGAGATCGCCGCTATCGTGCAGTCCGCGCCCAAGCAGCCCGCCTCGTACTACTACGAGCTCGACCAGACGTATTACTCGGTCACATCGACGACGTTCATCGGACGCGTGCTGGGGCTGATCGGCCTGAAAAGCATCGCCGACTCGGCGAAGGGTGCGGCCGCGAGCGGCGGGTATCCCCAGCTCTCCGGCGAGTTCATCCTCAAGGCCAACCCGGATTACGTTTTCCTCGCCGACACGCTGTGCTGCAAGCAGTCCCCGGCCACCGTGGCCAAGCGACCGGGATGGGCGAGCCTCTCCGCCGTCCCGGAGGGACGCGTCGTCGCGCTCAACGATGACATCGCATCCCGCTGGGGACCGCGCATCGTCGACCTGCTGCGGACGGTATCCGACGCCGTTCATCAACACCCCGCGCCGTGAGTACCGAACTCGCCGCGTCCGAGCGCGGCCCGCTGAAGCGTCCGCATCCGGTCCGGATGCCGCTAGCGGTGTCGGCGCTCGTCCTGGTCGGCGCAATGCTGCTGGCCACCGCGGTGGGACCGGTGGGCATCGGCGTCAACGACGTGGTCGGGACGATCTTGACGCATGTCTCGTTCCTGGACGTCCATTCCTCAGCTTCCCCGGTCGACCAGGCGATCGTGTGGCAGTTGCGGCTGCCCCGAGTGGTGCTGGCCGCGCTGGTCGGGGCGATGTTGGCTGCGGGCGGCGCGTCCTACCAAGGTGTGCTGCGCAACTCACTCGCCGACCCATTCCTGCTCGGGGTGGCCGCCGGCGCCGGACTGGGCGCCACGGTAGCTCTCGTCACCGGGCACAGCGGACCGGTCGTACTGCCCGCGTCGGCATTCGTCGGCGCGGTGCTCGCGGTAACGCTGACCTACCTGATCGCGGCGGCCGGCGGCGGACCGGCGAGCGGGTACGCGATCCTGCTCGCCGGCGTGGCCATCGCCGCGATGCTCACCGCTCTGCAGACCTACCTGCAGCAGCGGCACACCCAGGAGATTCGGCAGATCTACAACTGGATCCTCGGTAGCTTCTCCGTCGCCTCCTGGGCCGACGTGCGGCTCGTGCTGCCATACGTCGCGGTCAGCACCGCCGTGCTCCTCGCCCATCGGCGGATCCTCGACGTGCTGCGTGTGGGCGCCGACGAGGCCGGCGGTCTCGGCATCCACCCGGAACGCAGCCGACTGATCATCGTGGGAGCTGCCACGCTGGGCACCGCCGCCGCGGTCTCGGTCAGCGGGCTGATCGGCTTCGTGGGGATTATCGTCCCGCACGCGGTCCGGCTGGCCACCAGCGCCAGCTACCGGGTCGTCCTGCCGGTCTCAATGGTCTGCGGCGCAGCGTTCCTCGTGCTCGCGGATCTGGCCGCGCGCACCGTAGAGGCGCCGACCGAGCTCCCGGTCGGCGTCGTCACCGCGATCGCCGGCGCGCCGTTCTTCCTGGTGGTGCTGCGCTCGCGCAAGACCCGGCAGGGAGTGCTATGACCCCTGATCCCATGCTGTCGCTGGACCGGGTGACGGTCCGGTACCAGGGCGCAGTTGCCGTGCACGCCGTGACCGACTCCGCAGCGCTCGGCGAATGGGTCGGCCTGATCGGAGCGAACGGGGCCGGCAAGTCCAGCCTGCTGCGGGCTGCGGCTCGTCTAGTGCCGCACGAGGGAGTCGTGCACGTCGGCGGTGAGGCGATGGGCCAGCTCTCCCGGCGGCGCCGGGCTCGCCTCGTCGCGTACGTTCCCCAGCAGCCGGAACTGCCGGCCGGGATGTCCGTGCTCGAGTACACCCTGCTCGGCCGTACACCGCACATCGGGTACTTCGGCGTCGAGTCGAACGAGGACCGCCGGCACTGCGTCGACGTACTCGATCGGATCGGTGTCGCGGACCTCGCCGACCGGCAGCTGTCCACGCTCTCCGGCGGCGAGCTGCAGCGGGTGGTGCTCGCGCGGGCGCTGGCTCAGGAGGCCCCCGTGCTCCTCCTGGACGAGCCGACGAGCGCGCTGGATCTGGGTCGGCGGGTCGACGCGCTCGAACTCGTCGACGAACTACGCCACGAACGGGGGCTCACCGTGGTGAGCGCGATGCACGACCTGACGCTGGCCGCCCAGTTCGCTGACCGTCTCGTCCTGCTGTCGGCCGGCCGCATCGTCGCCTCCGGCCGGGCGGCCGACGTCTTGCACGAGGACACGCTGTCGGCCTGCTTCGGTGGCCGGATCAGGGTTCTGACCGACGACGACGGTCAATTGCTCGTCGTGCCGCAACGCTCTCGGGGCACGATCGCATGCTGATCATGACCCGCGTCGAGGCCGGGCAGCGCCTGCCCATGGTGGTCTGGCGGTTCGCCGATGCGATGACCGTCGCGTCGACCGCTGCCTGCGGTGGCGGGCTCGGCGATCGGGGATGGATCATCAACGCCCAGGTCGGACACGATTACGAACGCCGCGACCTGCGGCGGCACGGGGCCGAGTTGGCGGCTGCTGCGCGCCTGCAGCCCGCGAACGGCGTCGTGATGTTCACCGCCGCCGACGTCCGCGGCGTGCGGTCGCGGCAGGACGGCGGGGTGGGGGTCGAGGCCACGGTCGGGCTCACGCACCCGGGTTGGGCCGCGGCGGCCGACGCGACGGCGGAATCCGCTCCTGGGACGATCAACATCGTGGGCGTCCTCCCGGCGCGGCTGACGGCCGCCG
>JBKPQM010000132.1:0-17734 GCA_046734095.1 Actinomycetota bacterium
CGCAGTCAGCTGGCCGAGCTGCGCAAGCTAACGCCCGCCGCGGCAGTGAGGCTCCGGGTGATCGCTGGGGGCGCGCAGCGTGTCGCCGGGCAGCGATGACTCGGATCGCAGTCGGTCATGCTCTCCCAGAGCGAACACCTCGCCTTCAGTGCCCGTCAAGAGAGCGCCGCGCTCATGCGTGCGACGGTGAGCACGGAATGGGCGATGACCAAGTTGAGCGGTGGATCGGCGTCGACTACGCATCGTGACCGGCGGAAGTGCGCACGGACCCGTCGATACGGGACACGGTGACCTGCGAGCGAGCGTTGGTTCCATCCGCCCGGATCAGGAGTTCGGGGCCGCAGGTGTTGCGGTTAGCCTGCCGTCAGTGGGCATTTCATCGCGCTGGTCCGACGCCGGATCCGCGTGGCAGGGAGCGCAGTAAGCGCAGGACCGGGGGTCCCGTTCGACGTATCCGTCGTCGGGCCTGCGCCGGCGCGATGCCAGCGGATGTCCTGCAGGCACGATTGCGTGGAGCTACTCGCCGCGTCCGAGACCGGCTTGTCGAGCTCGGACGATCGCCTCGGCGCGGTGGGCGACCTGGAGCTTGCCGAGGATCGCGGTCACGTTGTTGGCGACGGTCTTGGGGGAGAGGAAGAGCAACTTGCCGATCTCGGCGTTGGTGAGCCCGGCGGCGACGCCGTCTAGGATTTCGCGTTCCCGGTCGGTCAGCTCGGGGAACGGCAGGTCGCGCTTGGCGGGTTGTCGGCCGAACCAGGTCTGTAGCCGCCTGGCGAGGGCCGCGCCGAACACCGCCTGCCCGGTGGCCGCCGCCCGCACCGCGGCGACGATGTCGGCACCGCCGGCGCCCTTGAGCAGGTAGCCGGCCGCACCTGCGGCGACCGCGGCGAAGACCGTGTCGTCGTCGTCGAACATGGTCAGCACGAGGACGGCGGTCTCGGGTGCGGCCCTGCGTACCTGCCGGGTCGCGTCGATGCCGTGCAGCCCGGGCATCTGGAGGTCCATCAGGATGACGTCCGGGTGCTGCTCGACACACAGCCGGACCGCTTCGTGGCCGTTGTCGGTCTCTGCGACCACATCGATATCGTCGGTCGCCTCGAGGACCGCGCGCAGCCCTTGTCGCACCAGCGGGTGGTCGTCGGCGAGCACGATCGCGGTCATGGTCTTGCTCCCAGCGGGTACGTCGCGTGGATACGTCCGCCGTGCGCGGTGGAGCCGGCGCTGAAGGTCCCGCCGAGCTCCTCGGCGCGCTCCCGGATTCCGGTGAGGCCCACGCCCGGCGTCCATGCCGTCCGGACGGGGCCGTCGTCACTGACCGTCACCGTCAGGGCGTCGGCCTGCTCGATAAGCTCGACGCACACCCGCCTGGCGCCGCTGTGCCGCGCCACGTTGGTGACCGCCTCGACCGCCGCACGGAACGCCGCGACCTCGACGGCCGCGGGCAACACCAGATCCTCGGGGACCCGGAGGTCGAGCGCCAGCCCCGCGTCCGAGGCGAGGCCCTCGACCCGGAGCTTGAGGGCGCCGGCCAGGCCGAGCTCGTCGAGCGCCGGCGGGCGCAACCCGTCGACGAGCTCGCGGAGGCCGGTGATGACCTCGGCGGAGGCCGCCTTGGCATTGCCGAGGTACGTCGCCGTCTTGGCCTCCGAGCGCCCCAGCTGCGACGCGGCCGCGTCCAGGTTGAGTCCGAGGCCGGTCAGCAGCGGCCCGAGCCCGTCGTGCAGGTCGCGGCGCAGCCGGCGCCGTTCCTCCTCGCGCGCAGTGACCAGCCGGTGCCGCGCGTCGAGCAGGTCGGCAGTCAGAGCCTCGGCCCGCACCGAGCCGCCGACCAGCTGCGCGAGGGTCGCCAGGACCTGCCGGTCCGGCCCGGCGATGGAGTCGAAGCCGTGGCGCGGGGCGGCGACCAGGTCGCCGACGGGCTCTCCGTCGTGGACGAGTGGCCACGTCTGGACGGAGCTGGTTGCCGCGCCGTAGGACGCGAGCACCCGGTCGCCGCGCCGTACCGCGACGTAGGGCAGGTGCAGCATCTCGGCGGTGGCGCGCACCATGTTGTCGACGACGGTCGCGGGCGAGGCGAACGTGGAGACGGCCGAGCGCCGGATGATCGAGTCGATCGCCCACAGGTCGTACCGCAGCACCGGGACGACCAGGGTGGTGACGAACAGCAGCGCCTCGACGTCGCTGACGGCGTCGGGCAGGGTCTCGGTCACCGCGAACGGGAACAGGAGCAGCGCGGCGACCACTCCGACAGCCCGCCACCGCAGCTGCAGGCGCTCCACGCCATCGGACCGGAGGAAGCGGACGACGACCCCGAGGCCCGCGATCGCGCCGAGCAGGATCACGACCGGCACGCCCACCGCCGCCAGGTTCCCGATCCCGACGAGTGGGGTGCCGTCCACGAAGCGACTCGCCCCGCCCGGCGGTCCGTGCGGGTAGATCGCGCGCACGGTCAAGTCGCCGAGCACCCCACCCAGCAGGGCGAGCACGATGCCCACGCCGATGGCGCGGTTGAGGAGCCGGCCCCAGCGACCGGTCGGCGACCCGGAGGGGAACCGGACGTTGATGATCCCCTGGAGCGCGGTGGGCACGAACAACAGCGAGCCGGCGGTCAGTCCCCACACGGCCAGCTGGCCGCCGTGCCCGTGCTCGAGAGCCACGATGGAGGAGCCGGTGATCGCCAGCATGGCCACCAGCGACGTCGCACCCAGCGAGAGCAGCCACCCGAACGGCAGGTCCGGGCGACGCGCCACCAGCACCGCGCCGACGACGCCGTACGGCAGGATCTGGCAGGCCACGTAGACCAGGTCGCCGGAGTCGGCGTGGGGGGTGCCGGTGAAGACGCGCGCGGCCACCAGGGCCGCGCCGGTCCCGGCCACGCTCAGCACGAGGACCGCCAGCGCCACCGCGGAAGCGTGGCGCCTGGCGGAGCGACGGAGCACGGCGATCACGATGAGGTGAGAATGCCCCTGGTCGCTGGGCCGGGCAATCGGCGTGCGTCCCGCAGCGTCGGGAACCGGTTCCCGATGATGCGGGAGCGCCGCGACCCGGTGCGTGAGCGTGGGCTCTGGGGGCGGGAGGCGGCGACCGCCACGTTCGGTGGTGTCCGAACGCTCTGGAAGGAGACCACCATGAAGATCCTCAAATGGGCCGCCGTCGCGGTCACCGCGCTGTTCGCGCTGATGAACCTCGGTGCCGTCCCCGACGGCGACATCGACACCGTCTACCGCGTCGTGGCCGCCGTGCTGGCCATCCTCGGTGCCGCGGCCGCGGTCGGTCTCGGCGCTAACCAGTCCTGGGGCCGGGTGGCCGTCGTCGGCGTCGGTGCCCTGAACGTGGCCGCTTCGATCACCGGATTGTTCACCGACCAGGCCGGTGCCGTGATCGGCATCGTCGTCGGCGGACTCGGGGTCGTCCTCGGCGCGCTCGCGGCCAGCGACACCAAGCGCCCCGTGGCGGTGTGAGCCATGACCGCCACGTCCTACCCCGACCTCGCCGCCGCCCACCCGGCCCGCGCCACCCGCGGACGGCGGCGCCTGCTACTCTTCGCCGCCGGAGCTCTCGGTCTCGCCGTGGCCGCAGCCCCGGCCGCGATGGCAGACCCGAGCAACACCAACACGTTCCCGCTGGACCTGAGCTGCTCGGACGGCCAGCACTACTCCATCACCGTGCTCGAGCCGGCCCCGGAGCAGGCCGCCGTGCACCTGCTGGACAGCACGTCGGTGCTTATCCCCACCCGGTTCCAGTGGCACATCGTGGTGACCGACGCCGCCGGCGACGTCCTCGACGAATCTAACCCGCCGCCGCAGGCGGTGCACGGCAGCTCCGGCGAGCGGCTCGACACCATCAAGTGCACCTTCACCCAGTACGCCTACGACAACTGGCCCGACGTCGGTGCGGTGACCATTCAGGTCGACGGAACGGTCGAGGCCTACAAGGGGGGTCAAAGATGAAGCGTCTAGCTGGGGTCATTGCGGCCTTGTCACTTGGTGCGCTCGTCCTCGCGGCGCCGGCTGGCGCCACGCAGCCGTACAAGGAACGGCAAGTGCAAGGCCCGTTGACGCTTGGCGCAGGCGAGACGTGCAGCTTCGCCGTCCTTCTGCAGCCCACGGCGCCCGACGTCCTCAACTTCTTCGTCTTCAGCGACAGCGAGGTCTTCGGGGCCGGGCCATTCGTCGGGACCGCCACCAATCTCGACACCGGAAAGACGGTCATGATCAACCTTTCGGGCCACTTCTCGGTGGTGCAACACAGCGACGGCACGGTCACTGTTACCTCCGACGGCTTCGTCCTCTCTACCTTGTTCGGCACCATTTTTTCCGGACACGGCGTCATTGAGCTCGACGCCAACGGAAACGTGACCTCGAGGACGATCGACGGGACGCAGGAAGATCTCTGCGCCGAGCTCGCCGGCCCGTAGCTCGGGCTCGGCCAGTGGAATCCGCGGCATCACTGGCGAACGAGTCGCCGGCCGAGCCCCGACGTCGGTGCGGTGACCATTCAGGTCGACGGAACGGTCGAGGGCCTACCTCCCCCACTGAGCAGCCGCGCAAGCGCGGAAACGGCGCCCCGGGTTCCTGGACCGGGGCGCCACCGCATCTACCGTTCGCCCGCTGCTTGCCACACCTCCTCCAGCCTGGTCATCCCCACCGACTCAGACCTGAGCCGCTACGCGTGCTGGAGCCTCGGCAACCGCGGTACAGACACATCGGTCGAGGACGAGGAAACGGGCAACAGGTCGTCGAGCTCCAAGATCGGGGCTGAGCGGGTGCACAACGACGACGCGAACGTGCGACCGACACGAGCTGACACGAGCCGAATTAGGCGATCACGCGCGACCTCAGCTGATGCAATGCCCCCAGCGGGTCTCTTGCGCGACGGCCTCGCGACGGTTCGCTGTTCCCGCCAGGTGACCCGACCACCACAAGGTTAATGAACATACCGATGTTGACCGCCAAGTGCTGCCGGGTGGTGCCTCCGCAGTACCGACTCCGGCCGAAGGTCGACGCACATATTGACGGCGCAGCGCCACGCTGATGCGTACGAGAGTGAGCAGGGAATCGGCGATCAGGCTCCGACTCCCAGCGCACCTTCCGTACCAACCTCGGCCCGTCTAGCTCGAATGAATATGCCGTCCGGCGTACCTCCATGCACCAGCGCAACGCACGCCATTCGGCATGAGAGTGCAGTCGTCGGCCGCGCCCTATTGATCGATATGCGCACTCCCGGGTCCTCGCCGTCGCCACACAGATCGATCGACGGCTCGGTGCGCACGGCCGCCGCTCACGGTGCGTGGCCGGCGCGGATGCGCCGCTCGATGCGGGTATCGCCGAATCGCGCGCACGGACGGCTCCGGTGCGTCGGCTGGATCCGTGGCTGTTGTGCGCGGCGCTTTGCATCGATGGGGACGGGGTCGAGACTCGTGCCTGTGGAGCGTGGGCTGCTGGACCGGGTGGTGCGCCGCAAACAGCTCGCCGCGCAGGGTAAGTCGGGCGCGCAGCTGGAGCGCTGCTGGTTGGACGACGGTTCGTGTGTTGTCGTCAAGTACGTCGACGCGCGCCAGGACTGGATCATGCAGGCCACCGCCGATCAGGGGCGCATCGCCGCATTGTGGAGCAGCGGGACCTACTTCGCGCCGGCGGCGAGCCAATCGTCGAAGCTGGTTGGTGCGATCCGCGCATCCGGGCCGGGCAGCAGCACCTCGCCCGACATGTCGGTGCCGTAGAGGCCACGCCACGTCGGGACGAGCTTGATGTCCTGCCCACGCACCGCGAGCGTGCGCCGCGCCATGTCCACGAGGTCCTGGGTGTCCGGGCCGGCGATGTCCAACGTGGCGTTCAGCGGATCGCCGGTCGCTATCTCGGCAAGGATGTCGCCAACGTCCGACATCGCGATCGGCTGGACAAGCAGCGGCGCGATCGGGGCCACGCCGTCCCGCTCGGTCCGACCGGCGACCATGGCGGCGTAGTCGTGAACCTGGGTGGCTGCCACGATGCTCCACGGGACCGGACCCGCGGTAACAAGTCGTTCCTGCTCCCGCTTACCTGCGTAGTGCGGGGCCTGCTGGCCGCGGTGGATGCCGACGATCGACAGCAGCACGTGATGCCGGGCGCCCGCCTGCTCTTCGGCTGCGAGCAGGTTCCGCGTGCCGGCGCCAAAGAAGTCGACGATCTCCGCCTCGTCCTGCGACGGGGTGTTGCTCGCGTCGACAACGCCGTCCACGCCGGTCAGCGCCCGGGCCAGTCCCGCTCCGGAACGCACGTCCACGCCGTGTGATCGGCTGATCCGTACCGCCTCATGTCCGGCATGCTCAAGCGCAGCCACCGCACACGAACCAATGCGCCCGGTAGCCCCTACGACCGCAACTCGCATCTCCGTTCTCCTCTCGTTCACTGCAGACGGATCAGGTCTAGGGCGAATCCTCATGTGACAACTCCGTGAGGCGACGAGAGCTCGCCGCCACTCGCGTTGGCAATGTCAAGAGGTCGCGTTCCGGCTACGGCCGATCGGGCAGTCTTGACACGTTAGCGGTGTCGGAGACGCCGCGTACGCGCAGAGCTCGACTCTTGCGCGACGTCGCGCAACACGGACACGAGATCGAGGAATCGAGCCGCAGCCGCCGTTTGTCGTCGAGCACGTCGTTCCGTCGGCTGCCGCGTTCCTGGCTGCGCTGCCCGGCCCCCACCGCCGCGTCGTGTGTCAGGACGGGATCGCCGACGGCGCCGCGGGTGCATCGACGGCGAGCAGCCGCCCGTCGGCGCAGAGCAGCAGCAGCCGCCTGCATAGCTCTGTTCGATCCTGCTCATGATGACTGCCCGCCAGTTGCCTCAGCTGGCGGGAATGAACGGGTCTGTAGGCGTGATCTGCACGCAGGCCGACAAGGATTCGGCGCCAGCACGCATCCGGCCTCGCACGGGCCCCGGAGCCGGGACGGCGCTGGCCAAGTTCATTCCACCATGACCTCAGCTGAACTGACCGGATAAGCATGGGTGGTCGTATCTCCGAGCCGTGGCGTCGTCACCACAAGCCGTTCATCTATCGCTCAACAACCGCCGCACTTCCACTTTGCTGTCGTGCACCCTCACCTGGACCGCCGGCTGTGGGTGGGCGGTGGGGCCGCTCAAGGCGGCGCCGTCGGAGAGGCGGTAGCGACTCGAGTGCCAAGGGCATACGACACACCCATCCTCGACCCGGCCCTCGTGGAGCGGACCGCCTTGATGAGCACATCGCTCGAGAAGCCCGTACAACGATCCCCCCTCGCGGATGAGCACAATTTCGACCCCTGCGGTCTTGACCAGCAGCGGCTCCAACTCCATGACACTGGCCTCGTCGGCTACCGGCGTCCAATCCTCGGGCACCTCCAGAAAGGCCGTGTGATCCACGCCGACGCCCCGTCGGAACGACAGGTGGCCGCCGAGAAAGGCGCCGAGGCTGACCGTGCCGTAACCAGCCAGCGCCAACAATCGACCGAGGAACCGGTGACCCGCTTTGCGGGCAAGCCACGATGCCCCGAACAGCCCGGTGGCTGCGACGTTGGTCGTGCCGTGCACCAGGCCGAGCCGTCGGCTCGGCCCATCGAGCGTCGCCCAGTCGTTGAGCCCTGCTGCCGCGGTGGGGAGCGCCGACAGCACGCCGAGTGCGACGAGCCGGTCCGCCGCCGCCGGGCCGCTGCGCTCGCCTCCGAGCCAGTCCAGGACGACGGCACTGGTCCAGGCTCCGATGACGACGTCGGTGAGCGGCGGATGCAGCGGGTGGCCGAGATCGGTGCCGCTCAACACCTCGTTGACGGGCGATCCATCCGGAGCCACGCGTTTCACCGCCTTGGCTACGAGCCCGGCGACTTGATCGAGCGAATCAATCTGTTCCGTCTGATGTGGCAGTTCTCGCAGCGGTCGCAGAACGTCCCGCATGCTATGAGCCATCAGAGCTCCCTTCGCAGTCGACGAGCGAATGTTTTCCGACGATTTGCGTCACGACGCGAATAGAACGCCCCGCGAGACGCCTACCGCGGTGGCGCGGGTTCCGCTCGCGGCCCCGGCAGTTGGTGACCATCTGGTAGCAGCTCTACCTTGGGCTTGTACCGCACCTTGGCCGCCAAGCGCGGGGCGACTGCAGCCTGACGTAAGCTCCGCGCCGACAACCTGATTTGGTCGCTGCTCATCGCGGTGGATGCAGTCAAGGTGCTCTCCGCGAGATCCGAGGCGCGCTGGCCGGCTTCGACGCGGCGGTGGCGAATCTTGCGGCTCGGCTGGACGGGCTAACATCCGAGGCCCGGTCACAACGTCGCCTTCGCGGCCGTGACCGGCCCGGATCCCTGGCTCACGCCGCGCAAGTCAGCGAGTTGCACGATTCCTATGATTCGCCGGCCTTGCATGACGGGCAAACTATCGAGGCCCTGCGACAGCATCAGCCGAGCTGCATCATCAGCGCGAACATCCGCGTCGACGGCCACCGGGTTCTCGACAACGATCTCGCTGATACGTGTCTCTTCAGGGTCCTGACCGTCGGCAATCGCCTTGACGATCTCGGTGTCCGTGATCGTCGCGACCGGCTCATCGCTGCCGGCGCCGAGAACCACCAGGCCAACATCATGGAAATGTTTGATGAGGTAAGCCGCCGCAGCGACGTGCGCCCCCTGTTCGATGGTCGTCGTCGGTTTCATCATCTGCCGCACGGTGGTTCGTGCCGGTAACCCAGCCGAGACGGCCGGAGCTGAGCCGGCGAGATTCTCGGTCATAATGTGTGCCCTTCGTCTTTGTCGAGTCGTCACGACAGCGCGGGCGAGCGCATGCGGCTGCGGCCGTCTGATCTGAACCGGTATGTATAACGCCCGCGCAGGATGCGGCGCGTTGGACCGTGGACGGCAGGACCGGCAACGGCACGAGGAACCGGTGCCGTCGCACGCAAAGGGTCTTCGCGTGCGCGATTGGGCCCATCAGTCCCGTTCAGCCTCGCGTTAATCTCCGCTGGCTCGGCGCACGCGGGGCAAACGATCAGCTCCATCATTTGGCCCCTTCTCTCGGTTGCTGCCGACACAGCTCGGTCGGCTTTCGGGCGAGCGCGAAGTACGTGCCGCGGTCAACGTCTGGTCTGATGTCGCTCTCCAGAGCCTCGACGCCGGCGAGCAGACTGCGGAGACCGACCTCCTCGCGCTCGACGTCGGTTGGGTCGAAAAGCCACTGGGTCGGAGACGCGCCGAGTTCGTTCTCCGGCTGGCTCGACCTAGCCTCGTCCAGTTCCGCCTCGACCTCGATCTCGAGCTCATACAGGAACTGTGTTTCATCGCTTGGCATTGTCGGCTCCCCTCGTCGTACGGGTTAGTTGGCTAGGCGTCGGTGAGACGGGCTGCTGCTCGTGCTCATCGTCTTTACAGTGGGTGTTCTGCGGATGCACAGTGCGACCACCAACCCGGCGGCGGACAGTCCTGTCGCCACGGTCTCGGCAACGGCGGACAGGCGTTTGCCGGGCACAGCCCAGGTTGGGTCGTACATGTCGGGTAGTGGCCCGAGGCGGCCGACGTCGACGGACGTGTAGAGGTACACGGCCGTGGCGGCGCTGGCGGCGACGAGGACGGCGATCGTCCAGACGATCCAGTGCGGCCGGACCAGCAGCGCCACGGCGACGACGACGGCGATGCTGGCCTGAGCGCGGAACACCGAGCCCTGGGTAATGGCCGCGCCGGTGCCGATGTCGTACAGGCCGGCGTCGTTGAAGTGGACGTATGCGTCGATGGCCAGCAGCACTGCCGTCGCGACGCCGAGGCCGCGCACCAGCGCGCCCGTCCAGGCGGGGTGGTGTGCGCGGGCAGTCCGGACGGTCATCAGTATCCGGGTCCGGGAGCCGGTGTCGCGCCACCGGCCGGAGTCGGGTTCGCGTCCGGCGCGCCGGACGGGGACACAACAGTCCACAATCCGCCATTGAGGTTGATGCCCTGGCCGTTCGTCTGGCCCGGCGCGGAGTCACCGGCGAACGTGTAGACCGGGTGGCCGGCCACGGTGAGCTGGTGATCGCCGTCGGTGCGGGTGGTCATGCCGAGTGCGCCGGTCACGCCGGGCAGCGAGGCCGGCAGGGTGGCCGGCGCGCGCACTGCGGGCCAGTCGGCCGCACACGCGCCGGTGCAGGTTGACGCGTTGGTCTTGTCGTTCGCGAACTCGTAGACGGTGCGGCCTCGGCCGTCGACGAGGATCGTGCCGAGGGAGGTGGACTGCGCGCTGACCGCGTCGCCGGTGGCTGGCGGGACGGGCCCGGAAGCGCCGGATCCGCCGGAACTGCTGCAGGCGGTGCCCAGCGCCGCACCAGCCGTCGCGAGGGACAGAACTATGAGCTTAGGTGTCTTGAGCATGATCGGTTTCTCCTTATCGGATCGGTGAAATCCACGATCGCGGCCGCGGGGATCGCGTCGCCCCCGGGTGGTCCCGGGTCAACCCCCGGGTCCGCACGGCCAGGGCATGCGCCGGCCGGGCGCGCCGTCCACGGCGGGCTAGCGTCGGCGGGCAGGACGTCGAGGAAAGGAGCGGCGACATGGCGACCGCAGAACGGCGGGCACGAATCGTGTGGAACGGCCCGCTACGAGCCGGCGGCGGCCAGCTGGAGTTCGTGAGCAGCGGCATCAGGACCTACCCGGTGACGTGGGCGTCGCGGGTGGAGCGGCCGGATGGCCGGACCAGCCCGAAGGAACTGCTGGCCGCGAGCCACGCCTCGTGCTACACGATGGCGCTTAACGCCACGCTCACGGCGAGCCGGCGCGAACCGCAGCGCTTGGACGTCACCGCAACAATCTCGCTGGATCCGAGGGAGGGCGGGGGTCCCGGATCAGCAGCTCCGAGCTCGTCGTGAACGGCGTGGTGCCAGGTCTCGACCCGGTGGGGTTCCAGAAGGCCGCGGACCAATCTGAGCAGGCCTGCCCGGTCTCTAACTCGGCTTCGCAACAACGTTCAGATCACGGTCACGGCGACCTTGGAGTCCTGAGCGTCTCGCGGCGGCTTGCCAACGGAGCCGGCGCCGTCATTACCATCCACCATGGGCGCGCCCACACTGCGCGGGCGGCGTGGCGAGTGCCAGGCGCTCGAACGTCTGCTGGATGCGGCGCGCGCGGGCGCTAGTTCCGTTCTGGTTCTGCGCGGCGAGGCGGGCGCAGGCAAGACGGCGCTGCTGGATTTCGTGGCCGAGCACGCATCAGGCTTCCGCGTCGCGCGCGTGCTGGGCGTCGAGTCCGAGATGGAACTCGCGTTCGCCGGCCTGCACCAGCTCTGTGCGCCGATGCTCGACCGAGTCGAGCAGCTGCCGGCACCCCAACGCGACGCGCTGCGGGTGGCCTTCGGTCTGGCTGACGGCGATCCTCCCGACAGGTTCATCGTCGGCCTTGCTGTCTTGAGCCTGCTGGCCGATGTGGCGGACGTGCAGCCACTCGCGTGCCTCGTCGATGACGCGCAGTGGCTCGATCGAGCCTCCCTCCAGGTTCTGGCGTTCGTGGCCAGGCGCGCCGTGGCGGATCGGCTGGCACTGGTGCTCAGCGTGCGCGGACCTAGCGACGAACGCGAACTCGCGGGCCTGCCCGAGCTCGCCGTCTCACCGCTCGGCGACAGCGACGCGCGTCTGGTGCTGGCCTCGGTGATCCGCGGCCGGTTGGACAGCCAGGTGCGCGACCGGATTATCGCCGAGGCGCGGGGTAACCCGCTGGCGCTGCTACAGCTGCCACTCGAGTTCACGGCGGCGGAGCTGGCTGGCGGATTCGGCCTGCCTGGCGAGTCGGCCCTCGCGAGTCGCATCGAGCACAGCTTCCGCCGGCAATTCGAAGCGCTGCCAGATGACACGCGACGGTTGTTGCTCACCGCAGCGGCCGAGCCGACCGGCGATGTAAACCTGTTATGGCATGCAGCCGGGAGGCAGGGCATCGATCCCGACGCCACCGCGCCGGCGCTGGCCGCGGGCCTGCTCGAACTGGGCGCCCGGGTCCGGTTCGGCCATCCCCTCGTCCGCTCGGCCATCTACCGGTCGGCGCCCTCGAGCGATCGACGCTCGGCGCACCGAGCGCTGGCCGAGGTGACTGCTCCGACGTCGGACCCCGACCGTCGCGCGTGGCATCACGCCCACGCGACCGCCCAGCCCGATGAGGCCGTGGCCGAGGAGCTGGCGCGCGCAGCTGATCGCGCGCAGGCCCGCGGGGGCCCAGCCGCGGCGGCCGCCTTCCTGCGGCGCGCCGTCGAGCTGACGCCGGATCCCACTCGGCGCAGCGTTCGCGCGTTGGCCGCCGCCCAGGCCGAACTCGGCGCGGGCGCTCCCGACGAGGCCCACCAGATGCTGGCCACGGCCGAGATGGGCGGGCTCGACGAGCTTCAGCGCGCGCGCCTCGAACGGCTGCGCGCCCAGCTCGCGTTCTCGCAACGCCGCGGCAACGACGCACCGGGCCTCCTGCTCAATGCCGCCCATCGCCTCGCGCCGCTCGACGCCGCCCTGGCCCGGGACACCTACCTCGAAGCGCTCGGCGCGGCGATCTTCGCCGGTCGGCTGGGCGGCGAGCCCGGGTTGCGGGCGATCGCCGTGGCTGTCCGCGCCGCGCCGGCCGCACCGCGTGCCCGCGCCGCCGACCTGCTGCTCGACGGGCTCGGCACCCGATTCACCGAGGGCTACTCCGCAGCCGTGCCGCCGCTCCGGCGCGCACTGGGCGCCTTGAGCCGTGGCTATCGCGAGCGGAAGGGTGCCCGGTGGCTCTGGCTGGCCTGCCGGGTGGCGACCGACCTGTGGGATGACGAGAGCTGGCACGAGCTGGCCACGCGTCAGGTGCAGTCGGCGCGCGACGCCGGTGCGCTCGACGTGCTTCCCATCGCGCTCACCTACCGAGCCGGCGTAGCCGTACACGCGGGCGAATTCCCGGAAGCCGCGGCGATGATCGACGAGGCCGAGGCAATCAGCCAAGCCACCGGAAACGCACCGCTGCAGTACACGTCGCTGGTTCTCGCGGCCTGGCGCGGCGAGGAGACCCGAGCGCTGGAACTGATCGGGAACAGCCGCGACGACGCGACCAACCGAGGTGAAGGACGAGCGATCACCCTGGCCGAATACGTGACGGCCGTGCTGAACAACGGACTCGGTCGATACCCGGCCGCGCTCGCCGCCGCGGAACGCGCAGCCGGCCACGACGAACTGGGCCTGTGCGGCTGGGCGCTGATCGAGCTGATCGAGGCGGGGGCGCGAACCGGCACGCGCGACGCGGCCACGTCCGCGCTGCGGAGACTCGACGAGCGCGCGCGGGCCAGCGGCACCGACTGGGCCCTCGGCGCGGCGGCCCGGTCAGGCGCCCTGCTGACCGACGGGCCAGCGGCCGAAGCCCTCTACCGCGAGGCCGTCGAGCGACTCACCCGAACCCGAATCGCGGTCCATCTGGCTCGATCCCGCCTCGTCTACGGCGAATGGCTGCGCCGTGAGCACCGTAACCTGGACGCCCGTGAACAGCTACGCGCCGCCCATGACGTGTTCAGCCGGATCGGTGCCGCCGCGTTCGCCGAGCGGGCGCGCCACGAGCTGCTCGCGACAGGGGAGACGGTGCGCAAGCGAGTGTTCGCGACGATCGAGGAACTCACCCCGCAGGAGCGGCACATCGCCCGCCTGGCTAGCGACGGACTGACGAACCCTCAGATCGGCTCCCAACTGTTCCTCAGTCCGCGCACCGTCGAGTGGCACCTGGGCAAGGTGTTCACCAAGCTCGACATCACGTCCCGGAAGCAACTGCGCCAGGCGATGAGCGAGCCCAGACCGGCACCGTCAGGAGGGTAACCCCCGGTCCCCCGGGGCCAGGGATCGACCCCGGGCTGTCCCGGGGGCGATGCGCTCCCCGGTGCCGCGACAGTGACGACATGGACGCAGAGCACCTGACCCCCCACCCGACGTCCGACCCGGTGGCTCACGTCATGAGACCGGCTTCGACCTCGATAGAACGTGGGCCCCACGCCGTCGCGGCACGCTACCTGATGCGGCACCGCAACGGGCGCGCGATCGTCGTCGTGGACGACAGCGCGCAGGAGCCGGTGGGCGTCATCACCGACAGCGACGTGGATCGCGCGCTGGCCCTCGGCCACGAGCCGGATGGACCGCGGGTGTCCGACATCTCGCCAAGGGCACCTCTCAGCGTGGACAGCGCCGCCAGCGTCAGAGACGCCGCCATCGCGATGCTCCATCACGGCGTCCGATACCTGCCCGTCGTGGACGACGGGCGCCTGGTCGGAGTCGTGTCCCTGCGCGACATGTGGCAACAGCTTCCCCGGACGAAAGCGACCAGGTGCGACCATGACGAGTAACCCGCGAGCCCGCGTCGCGATCGTCACGGGCGGTTCCGGCGGCATCGGCCAGATTGCTACCAAGCGCCTCGCCGCGGACGGCCTGAGCGTTGTCATCCACTACGCCGGCAGCCCGGCGCCGGCCAAGGACGCGCTCACCGCGATCACCGCAGCCGGCGGCACCGCATCCTTGTTTCAGGCGGACGTTGCCGACGAGACCGAGGTCGCTGCGCTGTTCGATTACGCCGAGCAGACCTACGGCGGCATCGACGTGGTTGTCCACACTGCGGGCATCATGCTGCTGGCGCCACTGGCCGAACTCGATCTTGCTGACCTGGACTGGATGCATCGGGTCAACATCCGCGGCACCTTCATCGTCGACCAACAAGCCGCCCGCCGGATCCGGTCCGGCGGGGCGCTCATCAACTTCTCCAGCTCGATGGTGAAGATCGCGCTGCCGCACTACACCGCCTACGCCGCCGCCAAGGGCGCAGTCGATGCGATCACGCTGATCCTCGCCAAGGAGCTGAGAGGACGCGACATCACCGTCAACGCGGTCGCGCCAGGCCCGACGGCCACGCCGTTGTTCCTCGACGGCAAGCGCCAGGAGACGATCAACGAACTCGCGTCGCTGCCGCCACCTGCAGCGCCTCGGAACACCCGCGGACATCGCCGAGGTGGTGTCCTTCCTCGCCGGCCCGGCTCGCTGGGTGAACGGCCAGGTTCTCTACGCCAACGGGGGGGTGATCTGATGGCCAAGAACATCCTCGTCAACGGAGCCTCCAGCGGCTTCGACGCCCTGACCGTTCGCGCGCTCGCCAACGTGCGGCACATCGTGTACGCCAGCATCCGCGACACCGACGGACGCAACATGCAAGCGGTCACCGACGCCGCCGGATACGCTGCCGACCGCGGCGTGGACCTGCGCCCGGTCGCCACGGACGTCAGTGACCAGGGGTCCGTCGACGCCGCTATCGCGAAGATCCTCGCCAAGGCCGGACGCCTCGACGTCGTCGTCCACAACGCCGGGCACATGTTGCTCGGCCCCACCAAGGCATCACCCCCAAACAGATCGCCGAGATCCACGACCTCAACGTTCTGTCCACGCAACGGGTCAACCGCCCTGCCCCGCACCTGCATGCCCACGACGGACTTCTCGTCTGGGTCGGATCGAGCGGCACGTGCGGAGCTTCGCCCGTTCCACTGCGAGTCGGCGTAGAGCACGTCGGCCACCGTCGTCTTGAAAGTGAGGCCCTCATGGCCGTTCTTACGAAGACCCAAGCGCTCGCGATCGTTCGCCGTGCACACGGACCCGACGTCGCCGACTCCCTGGCAGGATGTCTGCCCGATCGGATCGACATCGACAATCCCGCGGACGCTGACCTGCTCTTCCGGCTCGGCCTGACCCGGGACCGCCTGATTGATGCGCTCGGCGGCGAACTGTGAGGCTGACCGACACGGTGTCCGCGGTCGCAGTGCGGCTGGTAGCTGCGCTGCTGCCTGTGCTATCGCGATGTCGAAGAGCTGCTGGCCGAGCGGGGGCATCGAGGTTGACCACGTCACGATGTACCGGTGGGTGCAGACCCTCACACCGGAGTTCATCCACGCCGCTCGGCCGGCCCGGCCTGCAACAGGTGATCGCTGGTCGTCGATGAGACCTACGTCAAAGGTCGCCGGCCGCTGGACCTACCTGTACCGCGCCGTCGATCGGCACGGCCAGGCGATCAATGTGCGGGTCTCGTACCGCCGTGATGCGGCTGCTGCACGGGAGTTCTTTGTCCGCGCGCTGCGCTGTGGGTCATCGCCGACGAGGTGCCCAGCGACGCGGCTCCCGCGTATCCCCGGATGTGGTCGGGGCCGAAACAGTGCAGCACGAAAAGAGCGCGACTCAAGGGGGCATAGGCCAAGAGTCAGCGGTGCCGCTCTTTCCGGTCGCGGGGTTCCCGGTTGGCTTGACGTCCAGCAGCGTGAGCCCGCCGTCTTCGCCCACCCCAAGGCTGGAGACGGAATTGTCGCCCGCATTTGGCAGTAAGCAGGAACCACCGATCGGGCGTGAGGATGACGCTGCCCGCGCGATCGAAATCGTTCGGCCGGTTGATCGGGTAGATTTGGGCTGAAACCCCGGAGCCGGCGCCGTTCGCGAGGATACGTTCCGCTTCGGTAAGGGAGCCGCTCGCAGACCAAGATAGTGGATGATCGCGTTCTGGGTCTCGTTCGTCTGCAGGTAAAGGTGTCGCCGCGTCCTTTGTCACCCTGAAAGCCCTGCGTCGCCTTGGATTCTTCATTGGACATGCTTATCTCTCCGTGAATCCTGTTCCTTGCGGACTCCCTGCGGGTGGTGTCGCTGTAGGTTTTCTTGGCGTCCAGCCCGGCGAGGCGCCATTGCCTGCCGGAATGGCCCGTCTGTTAGCGGGTGATCTCCAGCGCTTGCATGCCGCCGAAGTTCATCCATATGCGCGTGCCGTCTTCGACGATTTTCGCGACGGCGTTGTCACAGTTCGGGCAGCGCATGACGATTCCGGCGCCCCGGAAGACGTGCATCGCCCCGACGGCGCCGGACGTGCCGCAGTTGCCGCACGTCATGATGGCGGTGGTCATCTCGACGGCGAACACCTCCCCGAGCATGCCTGCGACCGCGTTGCCGTCGAGCATCAATTCGTCCATCTCAGCTCCCCGTTGGCCCGAACCGTTCGGTCTTGATCGCCTCGGGCTGGTGCCCGAGGTGCACCAGCGCCTCGGCCGCAGCCTCGACGAACGGCGTCGGGCCGCAGATATAGACGCGCGGCCGTTCGGCGGGGCCCGGGCCGACCTCCGCCAGCATCTCCGTGTCGACGCGGCGCGCGTAGCCCGCCCAGCCGGGCGGCTGCGACATGGTCAGGGTGTGCGCCACGGTGAGGCCGTTGCCACTCAGACGCTCGAGTTCTTCTCGATAGATGATGTCGTCCCAGCCGCGTGAGGACAGCAGCAGCCGGGTGTCCACATCGCTTCCGGCAGCGGCGCGAAGCCGGATCATCGCCATCAGCGGCGCGATACCTGACCCGCCGGCGACCAGCAGCAGCGGACCGCCCAGCGGCGGCTCCCAGACGAAGTAACCGCCGACTGGGCCGCGCAGCTCTATCTGGTCGCCCGGCTGCAGGTCGTCGGTTAGGTACGGTGAGACCTCGCCGTCGGCGATGCGCACCACTGTGAGCTCGACCTGCGTGCCATCCGGGGCCGACGCGATCGAGTAGCTGCGCTCGGCCTGGTAGCCGTCGTCGGCGGTCAGCCGGACGTCGAGGTGCTGCCCCGCGCGATGCCCGGCCCAGTCGGGGACGTCGAACGCAATCGTCTTGGCGCGCGGCGTCTCCGCGACCACCCCGGTCACGTCCGCGGGCTGCCAGGTCAATCGCCCCAGTACCGTTGTTCCCTCCACGGGTCTCCGTAGTTGTGGTACCCGTTGATCTCCCAGAAGCCGGGCTCGTCGA
>JBKPQM010000133.1:0-7213 GCA_046734095.1 Actinomycetota bacterium
GTGCTGTCGACCGTCGACGTCGTCGACCGGATCCGCTGGCAGCTCGAGGGCTGGCTGCACGGCGGCGCTCATCCGCCGACCGGTGGGGTGACCCGGCTCCGGCTGGTGCCGGTCGAAACAGTGCCGCTCGGAGTGCATCAGCAGGCGCTGTGGGGTGGATCGGGGGCCGACGATGAGCGAGCGCACCGGGCACTTGCCCGGGTGCAGACGCTGCTCGGGCACGGATCAGTGCTCACTCCGATGATCGACGGCGGGCGCGACCCGTTGCAGCGCACCCGGCTCGTCCCGTGGGGCGATGCCCCGGTGCCCGAACACTCTCCCGAACATCCCTGGCCGGGACACCTGCCGGCCCCGGCGCCTTCGGTGCTGATCGATCCGCCGCGTCCCGTCCAAGTGCTCGATGCCGGCGGACGGTCGGTGACCGTCGACGAACGCGGCGTGGTGCCCCACCCGCCGGCCGGCTTCGTCCTGGGCACCCGGAGACTTGCCATAACGTCGTGGGCCGGTCCCTGGCCCGTGGACGAACGCTGGTGGGCGCCCGACGCGGCCTCTCGGGTGGCCCGCTTCCAACTCGTCGACGTCCAGGGCCGCGCCTACCTGGTCACCTATACAACAAAGGACAAACGCTGGACGCTCACTGCCACCTACGACTGATCAGCGCAACACGAATCCGGGCACGAGCGGATCGTCCGGATCGACAGTGAAGACGGCTTCCCCGGTGGGATAGGCCATCCCGGTGATCTGCGGGACGACGGCCGGTCGACCGTCGGCGATCACCTCGCTCAGCACGCGGGCCCGGAACCGGGTCCCGATGATCGAGTCGTGCACCAATTCCTGGCCGGGACGCATTGCACCGCCCGACGCCAGGTCGGCCAGCCGGGCGCACGTACCCGACCCGCACGGCGATCGGTCGACCTCGCCGTCGGCGAAGATCGTCACGTTACGCTGATGGACGCCGTTACCGTCCCGGCCGAGGTCGTCGAAGAAGATCGTGCCGTAGACGCCGCTGAGTCTGTGATCGCGTGGATGCTGCGCCACGTCATTCAGCGCCCATTTGATCTCGCGGCCCACCTTGATCAGCTCGGGCAGACGCTCGCGCGTGACGGCCAGCCCGAGCGTGTGCGCGTCGACGCACGCATAGATCGCCCCGCCGAAGGCAAGCGTCGCTACGGTGCCATGTACCGGCACGTCCCGAGTCAGCACGTAGCTAGGCACGTTCACGAAGTCGACGCGGTCCGCATGCACCCGAGCCCGCACGCGTCCCGACGGCACGTCGATGATCACGTCGGTTACACCGGACGGGTCAGCCGCGACAAGTCCCGATCTCACCGCCCACACGCCGAGGGCGATCGTGCCGTGCCCGCAGGCAGTGGAGAACCCTTCCTTGTGCCAGAACAGCACGCCGAAGTCCGCGCCGCCGTCGTCGGGTGGCGTCACGAACCCGCCGTACATGTCGGCGTGCCCGCGCGGCTCGAAGCACAGCAGCCGGCGCAACCCGTCGACGGCGGGATCGGCGATCGCGAACGTGCGTCGCTCGGCCACCGTCGCCCCCCGGATCTCGACCGGCGGCGACGCGACGATGCGGAACGGCTCGCCGGCCGCGTGGTACTCGATCGTGCGGACCGGCGGGAACCCACGCACGCCGCGGAGCTCGCCTGGAGCGCTAGCCACGGCGGGTCACGACGCCCCGGATGAAGGCAGCCTGGCCGGCGTGCTGCAGGTCGTCGGAGATCACGCTCACGAGCCGCACGCCGAGCGTGACCGGCGGATCCCACCGTCGATCTACAACCCGGTTGAGCTCTTCGTCGCGAAGACCCTGCACGTACGTGATCGTGCGCTCGTGCACCGCGTCGTGGTAGTCGAGCAGGAGATGCGCCGGCGCGCGGACCGCGATCACATCCCGTGCGGTGTGGCCGTACCCGGTCGCATGGAGGTCGAACGGCAGGTCGAACCGCTGCCACCAGCCGCCGCTCAACCACACCTGCTCGGTGCCGGCCACCTCGGCGATGTGATCGTCTTGCACACGAGTCAGGTGCCAGGCCAACCAAGCGATGGTGTTCGCCTGAGGATCGAGGCGCTGCTCCAATTGTGAGTCGGTCAGCCCAGCTACCGCGTTGTGCACGACCCCGCGAACCCGTCCGTATCCGTCGACCAGAATCTCGGCTGCGTTCATGAAACCTCCGCCAGGGTTGCCGCCACGGTGGTACCAAGATCCCAGCACGCGTCGAGATCGGTCTTGCCCGGATTACCGATCACGGTTACGTGGTCGTGGACCTGCTGCCACCCCATACCTTTCGTGATGCCCTCCACGGCGCGGACCGCTCCGCCGGTGTCGCTGTTGCCGTGCACGTAGAGCCCGTACGGCGCCCCGGTCTTGGCCGTCAGCGTTGGGTAATACACGAGGTCGAAGAAGTGTTTGAGCGCGCCGGAGATGTATCCGATGTTCGCGCTCGTGCCGAGCACGAATCCGTCGGCGGCGAGGACGTCGACCGCGGTCGCGGCGAGTGCCGGACGAACGACGACGTCGACACCGACGATCTCGTCGGTGGCCGAGCCGGCCAGCACCGCCTCGAGCATCGCCTGCAATGACGGGGACGAGGTGTGGTGCACGATCAGCAAAGACGGCACGCGACGACGGTACATACTTGCGCGACCCGGAGGTGATCGCGCATGGGACTTCGTCATTCTGGCGCTGACCAGACTCGGTTCACGGATGCCGGTGGCGTCCGGCTGGCTTACGACCTGTCCGGCGCTGGCGAGCCCCCGCTCGTGTTCGTACACGGCTGGAGTTGCGATCGGACGTACTTCGAGCCGCAGTTGCGCCACTTCGCCGCCCGGCACGTGGTGGCCGCCCTCGACCTGCGCGGGCACGGTGAGAGTAGCCCTGCGTCCCGGTACGGGACGGATACGTTCGCCGCGGATGTGCTTGCTGTCGCGGCCGATGTGGGCATGACGCACCCGGTGATCGTCGGGCATAGCTTCGGTGGCCTGGTCGCGCTCACCTGCGCGGCACGCGCCGACGCGGTGCGCGGCGTGGTGCTGGTCGACCCGGCGCCCCTGCTTGACGGGCGAGGGAAGGCGTTCTTCGCCAGGTCGGCGCGAGCCGTCGCGAGCGACCACAACGGCTCGTGGCGAGCGGCGTTCGCGGAGCGCTTGTTCGCGGAGCACGACACCGTCCGCCGGGCCGAGACGATCGCGCGCATCGCGGCGGCGCCGGTGTCGGTCTCCGCCGCGACTTGGCAGGCGATCGTTGACTTCGACGGCGCGGCCGTGCTGCCGCACGTGCGCGTCCCGGTGCTGCTCATCAGCGCCGGCGAGCCCGAGCCCGGAGTGGCCGAACGCATCGCGAACGTCACGGTTGCCCGCACTGGGGGCGCCGGCCACTTCATCCAGCTGCAGGTCCCCGATCAGGTCAACGCGATGATCGAACGGTTTCTCGAATTACTCCTGCAGCACTGACAGGATGTTGCCGGCCGGATCAGTGAACCACGCGATGGCCGGGCCGATGCCACGCGCGACGCCCTTGTCGTCCTGCTCGATCCCTTCGTAGCGCTCGAATATCACGCCCCGCCTGGTCAACTCGGCGACGGCCGCATCGACGTCGTCGACCGGAAAGTTGAGGATCGTGTACGTCGCTGGGGTGTAGTCGGGCTTGGGATAGACGAGCGTGTCGCGGCCGCCGGCAAGGTGCAATGTGAGCAGGCCGTTCTGCTCGGTGACCTTCACGCCCAACGTCTCGCTGTAGAACGTCTTCGCCGCCTCGAGGTCGTTCACCGCGAAACCGCTGAACGCCTTGCTGTTCTCGAACATGACGTACTCCCTTCGTTCCCGAGATGCATAGCACACAGATGCGACACAGCTGCGTGCAACCGTGAACTTGCACGTCGTAGCCACGACGTGCAATCCTGCAGTTGCAGCTCTATCGAAGGGACGATGACATGGAAGACCGGATCGAACAGCAGATCACCATCAACGCCTCGCTCGAACGCGTCTGGGAGATGGTCAGCGAGCCTGGCTGGTGGGTGCCGGCAAAGGTCGTCGCGCCGGTCGACCACACCCCGGGCCACCAGGTCGTGCGCGAGAGCGATAAGTGGGGACGATTCCGCATCGAGGTGGTGCGCGTCGAACCGAAGACTTATGCAGCGTTTCGCTGGGCGAGCCAGTTCCCCGGCCAGGAGCTCCGCGACGGGAACACGACGCTGGTGGAGTTCAGCGTCGAGCCGATCGGGACGGCAGTACGGGTCACCGTCACCGAGAGCGGCTTCACCAAGCTGGAGGCGCCCGACTCCGTTCGCGAGGACGCCTGGAAGTCCAACACCAGCGGCTGGCAGCAGGAACTGAGCGGACTCAAGGATCGCTCGGAGGCGCCGCGATCGACGCGTGCGGAGTGACCGGCTATGCCCACCCCGGGCGCGCGGGAGCGCACGCCGCCGTCGCGTGGAGGGGCGAAGGCCCGCGAGGTGAATGTCGATCGCGTCTTCGCCTCGCTGGCCGATCCCACGCGGCGGCAGTTGCTCGAGGCGCTCGGGCGCCGGCCGGCGGCCAGTGCCACGACGCTCGCGAGCGAGGTTCCAGTGTCGCGGCAGGCCGTGGTCAAGCACTTGGGCGTGCTGCGTGAGTCACAACTTGTCGCGAGTCGACGGGCCGGCAAGGAGGTGCTGTTCAGCGTCCGTCCCGAGTCGCTGGTGGTGACCGCGTCGTGGATGACTGAGCTCGCGTCGACCTGGCAGGAACGCTTGCAACGGCTGAAGCACGCAGCCGAGCACTAGATCGGCGTCGAACCCGCCGAGGGAAGTACGGTCGGATGATGACCGACCCGGACGAGTACACGCGCCGGCTGGCGGCCGAGTCACGCGGCGACCCGACGGCGTGGTTCGACCGGCTGTACGCCGCCGCGCACGAGGGCTCGGCGGTGGTGCCGTGGGACATCGCCGAGCCGCATTTCCTCGTGGCGGAGTGGGCGCGCAGCCGCCCGCTCGACGGTCAGAACAAGCGGGCGCTGGTCGTCGGGTGCGGCCTGGGCCGGGATGCGGAGTTCATCGCGGCATTCGGGTTCGCTACGACGGCGTTCGATGTCGCGCCGACGGCGGTCGACGACGCGCGGCGGCGGCATGCCGGATCGCCGGTGCGTTACGTGCGGGCCGACCTGCTCGACCCGCCGCCGGAGTGGCGGCATGAGTTCGATCTGGTACTCGAGAGCCTGACCGTCCAGTCGTTGCCGGCGTCCCACCGCGGTCCGGCGATCGCGCGGGTACCGCAATTCGTCGCGCCGGGCGGGACGCTGCTGGTCGTCGCCGCTGGCCGCGACGACGCCGTGGCGCCGGGAAATGGTCCGCCGTGGCCACTCGCCCGCGCCGAGATCGACACGTTTGCCACCGACGGCGTCGAGCCCGTGCGGATCGAGGCGATCCATGATCCGGCGGCGGTCGCCGGGCTGCGCTGGCGGGCGGAGTTTCGGCGTCCTTAGAAACGGTCGGTGCACCGCGGCACGATGCGACGTATGACGGCACAGGTGGCCATCGAGCCGTGGACGGACGACGACCTTGCACTCCTGCGCGCGAGCAACACGCCGGAGATGACCAGCTACCTCGGCGGTCCCGAGAGCGAGCAGAAGCTGCTCGAGCGGCATCGGCGCTACGTCGCGGGCCGCGACATGTTCCGCGTTGTGCTGCTACCCGACCGCGCGGTGGTGGGCAGCACCGGCTATTGGGAAAAGAGCTGGCACAGCGAGGAGGTGTACGAGACGGGGTGGGCCGTCCTGCCCGAGTACCAGGGCCGTGGCATCGCGGTGGCGGCGGTGCGTGCGGTCGCCGCGCGGGCGGCGGCCGAGGGCACGCGCCGACACCTGCATGCATATCCCTCTGTTGAGAACGGGGCGTCGAACGCAGTGTGCCGCAAGGTCGGCTTCGAGCTGCTCGGCGAGTACGACTTCGAGTACCCGCCCGGACATCTGATGCGCTGTAACGACTGGCGGCTTGACCTCAATGCAGCTCGCTGAGCAAGTCGTCGACGGTAGGCGTGGCCTGCATCTCGGCGGCCACCCGTTGTGCCGCCGTGCGGTAGGAAGGTTCGCCCAATACGGCCGTGATCGCGGCCCGGATCTGTCGCGCATCCTGCGGTTCGATGCGCTCAGCAACGGCCGCGCCCGGCCGTGGCTCGACCACGATGCCGGCACCGGCGGCAGCTACACACTGCGCGTTGCCAGGCTGGTCGGCGAAGAGCGGCACGACTACGAGGGGCCGGCCGGCCGACAGGGCACCGAGGGTCGTGCCCGAGCCGCCGTGACACACCACCGCGCTCGCCTCGGCCAGCACGTCGCCCTGCGGCACCCATGCCTCGACGTGGACGTTGGCCGGGATGATGCCCAGTTCGGCCACGTCCGCGGCCCGCCCCACCGTTAGCAGCACCCGTAAGGGCAGGTCGGCGACGGCGTCGAGCGCGGTCCGGTACGCGACGGCGCCGATCGGCATTCCGCCGGCGACGCTGCCGAACGTCACGTACACGAGCGGCGCTTCGCGGCGGTCCCACCACTCGGGTAGCGGTGCCGGCGGCGGGACGACTTCGCGGTACCGGCGAGTCGTCGGGTACGGCGACGGGTCGACCGACGCGGGGAAGCGCGACAAGTATGGGCTCGCGACGATGCGCTCGACGATGCCGTCTGAATGGGGCTCGAGCGCGGGGGCGGCCAACCGTAGCGACCCGTCTTCGACGGCTGCTCGCGAGATCGCGATTTGTGTATGCGCAATTCCGTTCCGATCCGCCGCCACGGCGGAGGCATACTCGGCCGGATCGTGCAGCACGAGGTCGGGGCGCCAGTCGCGGCACGCCTGATCGATCGTGGGCAGCATGGCCGCGGTGTCGAGGCGCCCGAAGATCTCGCGATTGACGAGGATCGCGGCCTCCTCGGGCGCCGCGGACGGTACGCGGGCCCAGATGCGATCCAGGTCGTCGGCCGGCGGATCCGCGCCGATACGGAACGCATAGCCGCTTTCGCGCACCGTCGCGTCCAGACCCGGCGGCACGACGAACAGGACGTCGTCGCCGCGCGCGGCCAGCGCCTCGGCGAACGGGACGAGCGGGTTGTAGTGGCCGGCACCTTGCGTCGATGTGAGCAGCACCCGCACGACGGCCAGCGTACGGCGGCGGCTCGGTTGGCCGGCGCGCGTGTATCACGCGCCCGGCGCGTGTCAGCCGCGGGCGCGCTCCGTTGGCC
>JBKPQM010000134.1:0-7921 GCA_046734095.1 Actinomycetota bacterium
TCCGACTTTGCCCCTCGGGAGCACGCTGCGCGCGACTCGCAGCGTGCCGTCAAGGGGCAAGGTCACACTCAGACGGGGCGGACGCGGTGGCATGCTCAGCGAATGAACCCGATGTTGCGTCCGCGCCGATCGTGCCTGGCCGTCCCGGGCAGCAACCCGCGATTCCTCGAGAAGGCGAAGGGTTTGCCGGCTGACCAGGTGTTCCTCGACCTGGAAGACGCGTGCGCGCCATTGGTGAAGCCGGAGGCCCGTAAGAACATCGTCGCGGTGCTGAACGAGGGCGGCTGGGGCGACAAGATCCGCGTGGTGCGTGTCAACGACCTCACCACGCACTGGACGTACCGGGACGTAATCGAGGTTGTCGAGGGGGCCGGCCCAAACCTCGACTGCGTCATGCTGCCCAAGGTGCAAAGTGCGGCCCAGGTGCAGTGGCTGGACTTCACGCTCACCCAGATCGAGAAGACGATGGGGTTCGAGGTGGGGCGTATCGGCATCGAGGCGCAGATCGAGAACGCCGTCGGGCTGCTCGCCGTGAACGACATCGCGCAGGCGTCTCCGCGCATCGAGACGATCATCTTCGGGCCGGCTGACTTCATGGCATCCATCAACATGAAATCGCTGGTCGTCGGCGAGCAGCCGCCGGGCTACGACGTCGGCGACGCCTACCACCACATCCTCATGTCGATCCTCATGGCGGCGCGGGCCCACGGCAAGCAGCCCATCGACGGCCCGTATCTGCAGATTCGCGACGTGGACGGATTCCGCCGAGTCGCCGGCCGCAGTGCCGCCCTGGGCTTCGACGGCAAGTGGGTGCTGCACCCGGGTCAGATCGAGGCCGCCAACGAGTTGTACGCCCCGGCGCAGGATGACTACGACCACGCCGAGCTGATTCTCGACGCCTACGAGTGGGCGACCTCGGAGGCGGGCGGTACGAAGGGCTCGGCGATGCTGGGCGACGAGATGATCGACGAGGCGTCGCGCAAGATGGCCCTGGTTATCGCCGCCAAGGGCCGTGCCGCGGGCCTGCAGCGCACCTCGACCTTCACGCCGCCCGAAGCCTGATCACGTCCTGCGCACGTCCAACCACGGTGGTCACTCGGCTAGGGTTTTGCCCGTTGTGACCGTGGCGCAGCTGGGTATACATCACCCAGGCCGGCGGGCCTCGGCGGTTACGCGTTTGTCGTCATACGAATGCGGAGGTTTCGATGAGGAAGCCACTCGTGTTCGCCGTGGCGTCCCTGGCCGGCGCGGCACTTGTCGCGAGTTGCAGCTCGAGCAAGACGGCCGGCACTGGCTCGGCTGTGTCAGCGATTAGCCCAAGCTCTGCTCCGACATCCGCGGGTGCAGTCGACTCCGCCGCGCTCAAGCAGAAGGTGCTCGCCGCGATGCAGGCGGCCCGCCAGTTCCGGATGACCGGCGATACCACCGACGACGAGGGTCAACGGGTCAGCTTTGACATCCACTTCGGTTCACGCCAAACGGCCGGCTCCATCACCCAGGAGGCAACCGGCAAGATGGAGCTGATCAACCCAGGTGGCCCGTCGGTGTACTTCAAGGCGCCGGACGCCTTGTGGCGGAACGAGGGTGGCGATGCCGCAGTGGCGCTCTTGCACGACAGATGGGTGAAGGTGCCGGCGAACCACAAGCGCTTCGACGGCATCGCCAAGGCGTTCGACAAGGACAGCTTCCTCGCTGAGCTGACGTCTAGTGGCAGCAGCTCCGAGGAAATCCACCGGGTGGGCACCACGACCGTCGACGGAAAGCTTGCTGTCCAGTACGAGTCGGTGTCCGACCACACCCAGATGTTCATCGCCGCGTCCGGCCCGCCGGTGTTTCTCAAGTTGACCCGCCCGGGCACTGCCGGCGGCACGGTGACATTCACCGACTACGACAAGGCCTACGTGTTCGCTCCTCCGCCCGCAGACCAGACGGTGGACTTCGCCAAGCTGGAGCAACTGTCCCGCTGAGAGTCATGTCACGGGGGCAGGCCGTTGGCCGGGCGGGACGTCAGGCCGATACTTCACGGTAACTTCCCGTTGCCCGAGGAGTGTTGCCCCATGGCGCGGCTTGCCCAGACCGCCGGCCTGACCGACTTCCAGACGGAGATCCTCGCGACGGTGAGGACGTTCGTCGACAAGGAGATCATCCCCTACGCGACCGAGCTCGAGCACAAGGACGAGTTCCCCGAGGCGATCGTCGAGGGCATGAAGGAGATGGGCCTGTTCGGCCTGACGATCAGCGACGAGTACGGCGGCCTCGGCGAGTCGTTGCTGACCTATGCCCTGGTGGTCGAGCAGATCGCGCGCGGCTGGATGTCGATCTCCGGTGTGATCAACACGCACTTCATTGTGGCCTACATGATTGCCCAGCACGGCACGCCGGAGCAGAAGCAGGATCTGCTGCCCCGCATGGCGAGCGGCGAGATCCGCGGCGCGTTCTCGATGAGCGAGCCGGAATGCGGTTCCGATGTGGCGGCGATCAAGACCCGAGCCACGTTTGCGGGCGACGAATTCGTGCTCAACGGACAGAAGATGTGGCTCACGAATGGGGCTCGGGCCGGCGTCGTGGCGACGCTCGTGAAGGACGACCTGGGCGGCGACACCGTTTACAAGAACATGTCGACCTTCCTCATCGAGAAGGAGCCCGGCTTTGGTGAGACGCGCCCTGGCCTCACCATCCCCGGCAAGATCGACAAGATGGGCTACAAGGGCGTCGAGACAACCGAGATGGTGCTCGACGGCGTGCGCCTTCCGGCATCATCCGTACTAGGGGGTACGGAAGGTCGGGGCCGCGGCTTCTACCAGATGATGGATGGCGTCGAGGTCGGCCGGGTGAACGTCGCTGCGCGCGGATGTGGCGTCGCAATAAGGGCTTTCGAGCTTGCCATTGCCTACGCCCAGCAGCGCAAGACTTTCGGTAAGCAGATCGCCGATCACCAGGCCATCGCGTTCAAGCTCGCCGAAATGGCCACGAAGGTGGAAGCGGCCCATCTGATGATGGTCAACGCGGCCCGCCTCAAGGACGCCGGCGAGCGCAACGACGTCGAGGCTGGCATGGCGAAGCTGCTGGCCTCGGAATATTGCGCGGAAGTGACCCAGGAGTCGTTCCGCATCCACGGTGGGTACGGCTATTCCAAGGAGTACGAGATCGAACGACTCATGCGCGAGGCGCCGTTCCTGCTGATCGGCGAGGGCACATCGGAGATCCAGAAGACGATCATCAGCCGTGGCCTGCTGCGCGAGTACCGCGGCTAGGCATTGATCATCGTCCGGTTGGTCGAACAGCCTGCCCGGATTCGAGGCATCGCGATCGACGACTTGGCCCGCCGTACCCTCGCGCTCACATGAGGAGTATTTGACAGTTGACGCGGATTGCCGTGCTGGGCAGCGCAAACATGGATCTCGTCGTCGGCGTCGACCGCGCACCGTCCCTCGGCGAGACGGTGACCGGCACGTCGTTTCAGACCGTGCCGGGCGGGAAGGGCGCGAACCAGGCGTTGGCCGCGGCTCGCGCCGGCGGGGAGGTGTGCTTCGCCGGGGCGATTGGGGACGACGCGTACGGCACGCAGATCCGCGAACTACTGGCCGCGAACGGCATAGACGTCAGCGAACTGGCCACGGTCGCGGAGCCGACCGGCACTGCACACATCACCGTGGACGCGACCGGCGCGAACGCCATTGTTGTGGTGCCCGGCGCAAACGCCACGATGCGGTCGCTCAGCGGCGCTCATCGTCATGTGATCGCCGACGCCGAGATCCTGCTGCTCCAGCTGGAACTCCCGCTGCCCGTCGTCGTCGAGGCCGCGAGCTTTGCCCGCTCGCACGGCACGATGACCGTGCTGACACCGGCGCCGGTCGTGCCACTGCCCGACGAACTGCTCGACGCTGTCGACCTCCTTGTACCGAACGAGTCGGAGGCCGCGGCCCTCGGTGTCAGCACCAGCCCGCATCGCGACGTGCTCCTCACCCTGGGAGCGGCCGGCATCCGGTACCTGCGTGACGGCGCACCCGCGATGACCGTTCCGGCGTTCTCGGTCCGAGCCGTCGACACGACCGCGGCCGGCGATACGCTCGTCGGTGCCTTCGCCGTGGCCCGGTCCGAACAGCCCGATCTGGAAACGGCGCTGACGTGGGCGTCAGCCGCCGCCGCGCTCAGCGTGCAGCGGTTCGGTGCCTCGGCGTCCATGCCGCGTCGCGCCGAGATCGATGCGTTTCTGCAGAGCCGGCCGGCCGACTGACATCGCCGGCCGGTCAACGTCCTGCGACGGCCCAGCACCGTTAGCGCAGCGACTGGGCGACGTGTTCCAGCGCGGCCATTGCCTCCTGCATGCCGTCTTCCATGCCGGAGTTGATGTGCGCGTCGCGGTGCTCCTTGGTCTCGTGCTGCACGAGGATCGCCAGGGTCGTGCGCCCGTCCTTCTCGGTGAGCGTGAGGGTGTCGACGGCGCCGGCCTCGGGGAAGCCTTCGAACACCTCGGTCAACACGATCCGATCGTTCGGGACGATCTCGAGGTATTCGCCGTGGAACGCGACCTCGAACCCGCCGTTCGCGGTCATGACGTATCGCCAGCGGCCGCCCACCCGCAGGTCGACCTCGGCGCTGGTCACTTCGCCGCGATCCCCGCTCCACCACCGCTTGATCAGCTCCGGGGTCGTCCACGCCTTGTACACAAGGTGCTTCGGCGCGTCGAATTCGCGCGTGATCAGGATCTGGGTGTCGGTCGGAAGAGTCACCACGGCCCTGTTGCTACTCGTCACTGCCATTTCCCTGCTCCCTCTCCTTCAGTTCGTTCAGGACGGCGTCCAGCCGCTCGAAGCGGCGCGACCAGGTGTGCTCGTAGGTCTTCACCCAGTCGTAGATGGGCTTGAGTGGTCGCCCGTTGAGTCGGTACATGCGCTGCCTGCCTTCGTCACGCACGTCCACCAGCCCGACTTCGCGGAGCACCCGCAAGTGTTTCGAGACGAGCGGTTGCACGAGTCCGAGCGACTCGACGAGGCCGGTGACCGAACGTTCCCCTTCGGCGAGGACATCCAGGATCTGCCGCCGCCGGGGTTCAGCCACGGCGTTGAATGCGTCCGTTGTCGTTGCCGCTCGAGCCACGCGGCAATCATATTCCCATATGGGTATGTGTCAAGCCAGCTCCCGTTGCGCGAGTGATGTGGTCGCCGGCCGGTCGGTCAATGCGCGGATGTCGAGGTCGAGCCCCGCCGCGTCAAGGCCGAGGTGGGATCAGCGGACGGCCAGCTCGCCGAGTTCGGACCAGTCGTCTTGATCCACGGTCACGTTCACGATCCGCGGAGTCTCGGCCAAGTGGGGCGGCAGGTCGCGCTGAGCCGCTTTGAAGTGCGCCGACTGGACGTGGGCGGCGCCGGCCTGACCGTCACGGAACGCCTCGACGAGGACGTATTCGTTCGGGTCGTCGAGGCTGCGCGACCAGTCGAACCATAGGCAGCCCGGCTCGGCGCGGGTCGCTTGGGTGAAATCGCGGCTGATGTCAGGCCACCGGTCGGCGTCCTCGGGTCGGACGCGGAACTTCGCCGTTATGAAGATCACGGCTTCGCAGACTAGCGCCGCGCCTCGCCGGCACGCGTCGCAATCTGCGACGTGGCGTGTCGCGCGGCGGTCATCCGCACCGCGGTGATGCCGAGAACGCCACCCGCCATGGTGAATATCGGCAGCAGCCACAGTGCGACGGGCACGCTCGTGCCCTCAGCGATCAGCCCGATTGCTGTTGGGCCGATGAGGAAGCCGGTGTAGCCCAGCGTCGACACGGTCGCGATCGCCGGTCCCGGCGCCGCGCCGTCGGCGGCGGTACTGAAGATCACCGGCACCATGACCGACAGCCCGATGCCGAGTAGCGCGAAGCCGATCACAGTGCCGATCAGCGCGCTCGTGGCCAAGCCGGCGGCGAGGCCGGCCGCGCCGATCGCCGTCAGCAGTGCGATCGAGCGAGCTCGCCCCAGAGTATGGACGACGCGGTCGCCGCCGAGCCGGCCGACGGTCATGGTGGTGCTGAACGCGGCGTACGCGAGACCAGCTTGGCCCGGGTGCGCGTGCAGGTTCTCGCGCAGCATCACTCCGCTCCAGTCGGCCACCGCGCCTTCGCTGAGCAGCGCGAACAGGCCGGCGATGCCCAGCAGCAGCAACCGGAGTTCGGGCAGACCGCGCCGCTGGCCCGACGGCGTCGAAACGCCGTGATGCGGCGGATCGGGCAGATAGGCGCGACTCGCGAAGAGCACGCCGGCCGCGAGTACGCCGCCGATCGCGGCCTGCTGGGCGAAGATCGGGACGCCCAGGCCGGCGCCGGCGCCGCCGACCAGCGCGCCGGTCAGCGATCCCAGACTCCACGCCGCATGGAACCCCGAGAGCACCGGCCGTCCGTAGGCTTCCTCGACGGTCACGCCCTGGGCGTTCATCACCACGTCGAAGCCGCCGATGGTCATCCCGCAGACCAGCAGGGTCAACCACAACGCGGGCAGGTTGTCGGCCAGACCAGGCAACCAGCCCGTCGCGCAGAAGAGCACAACCGAGATCCGGGTCAGCCGCCCACTTCCGAAGTGGGCGCTCGCCCGGCCGTAGAGGTTCATCGACAACACCGAGCCGACCGCTGCGGCGAGCAGCGCCAAGCCCAGGGCGGCGGAGGAGAGCCCCAAGTGGTGCTTCACCTCGGGAATGCGCGGCACCCACGAGCCGAACAACATCCCGTTGGCGGCAAACGTGATCGCGACAGCCGCCCGGGCGCGCTGCCGCGCCCGCGCGGGCGCCGCCGTGATCACCCTGCAACTGTGCTGGATGCCGCGGGCCACACGCGACGAGGTTTTCGTTATCCACAGATTGTGTCGAAGCGGGTGCTACGGGTGAGTCCAGCAAGTAGGCTCTCCGCGACTCGGCACGCCAAGCGCTCAACTGGGAGAGAAGCGTGGCAACCGGACTGGCGATCGTGGAGGGCGAGGTCCGCGAACTCGTCCGCCGCCGCGGCATCGACCCGGTCGCCGAGCCGGTCGCCGTCCGGCGCCTGATCGACGATGTCATCACCGACTACCTCGATCGCGCCGTCACCTCGACGCTGCCGCCACTCGGCGAGACGACCCAGGTCGCCCGCGCCGTGCTCGACGCCGTCGCGGGCTTCGGGCCGTTGCAGCCGTTTCTCGATGACCCGGCCATCGAGGAGATCTGGATCAACGAGCCCGGCCGGGTGTTCATCGCCCGCCGCGGACGCTCGGAGCTCACCACGCTCATCCTCACCGCCGAGCAGGTGTCCGAGCTGGTCGAGCGGATGCTGCGGACGTCAGGGCGCCGCGTGGACTTGTCGACGCCGTTCGTGGACGCCATGCTCCCCGACGGATCGCGGCTGCACGTCGTCATCCCGCAGATCACCCGCCAGCACATGGCGGTGAACATCCGCAAGTTCGTGTTGGGGTTGCACTCCCTGGACGAGCTGGTGCGCGTCGGCACGATGACCGAGCAGGCGGCGCGGTTCCTGGATGCGTGCGTGACGGCCGGGCTGAACGTACTGGTCTCCGGCGGCACCCAGGCCGGCAAGACGACGCTGCTGAACGCGTTGTGCGCGACGATCCCGGCCCGCGAGCGCGTCGTGACCGTCGAGGAGGTCTTCGAGCTGCAGGTCGCGTTACCCGACGTGGTCGCGATGCAGACCCGGCAGGCGAACTTGGAGGGCACCGGCGAGATCCCGCTGCGGCGATTGGTCAAGGAGGCGCTGCGGATGCGCCCGCAACGGCTGATCGTGGGCGAGGTGCGCCAGGAGGAGTGCCTCGACCTACTGATCGCGCTGAACTCTGGGCTGCCCGGCATGTGCACGCTGCACGCGAATTCGGCTCGCGAGGCGCTGGTGAAGATGTGCACGTTGCCGTTGCTGGCCGGCGAGAACGTGTCGGCGGGGTTCGTCGTGCCCACCGTGGCG
>JBKPQM010000135.1:0-28636 GCA_046734095.1 Actinomycetota bacterium
GCCAACGGGCTCGTGCAGCCGGTCGGACCGGCCATGCTCGGCGCGCGGACGCACCCAGAGGGGCTCGCGCGGCGCAGCATCAGGGTTCCGCAGAGGCGCGCGGGTCCGCCCGAGCGACTCGGGCGGCTGGGAGCACGCACCGCGGGACGGGCAACGCGCGGACAGCCGACGCTGCACCGCGCGCCGGGGCGTCTCCGGCGGCGAGTGCCGCTCGAGGAGCCGCGGGCCGGGCGAATGACGCCGGCCGGGTCCGGAAGTCACCACGGACGGCTGGTCGGCGCGGCGAGCGAGACCGCGGAGCGGTCGGTCGTGGAGGTATTGGGCACGATCGGCCGGAGGGCGCGCGCCCGGGGAATGCCCGGCACGGTGGTCAGCGCGACCGGCCAGTCCGGGGCGGCCCGACCGGCACGGCACGACACAAAGAAGCGGCTCGGCGCGAGCCTGGGACTGAGACGCGCGCGCGGCCGGCCACCATCAGCGCCGACGACGCAGATCCTCGGCGGCTGGATCCGTCCGTTCGTGCGGAACTTCGCACCCTGACCAAGCCGAATGCCGAAGCCGTCGCTCGGCACCTCGTGGCGGCAGGAGAGCTAGTCGACGTCAATCCGGAGAAGGCGCTGGCTCACGCGAGAGCGGCGCGAGCGCGGGCCGCGCGCGTCGCTGTCGTGCGCGAAGCGGCGGGTATCGCGGCGTACCGAGCGGGTGAGTGGGCTGAAGCGCTCAGCGAGCTGCGAGCGGCTCGGCGGATGTCGGGGGATCCGCGCGACCTGGCCGTCATGGCTGACTGTGAACGCGCGCTCGGGCGTCCCCGTCAAGCGATCCGAATCCTTCGAGATCCGGACGTAGGGCGGCTCGACCGGGAAACCTACGTCGAATTGCTGATCGTCGTGGCCGGCGCGCGGCGCGACCTCGGCGAGCTCGACGGCGCCCTCGCCGTTCTCGCCCGCGGCGGGCTCGATCGCGAGCAGCCCGGCCCGGACGCAACCCGCCTGTGGTACGCGTATGCGGACGCGCTGGCCGCCGCCGGACGTCCGGCCGAAGCGGCGCAGTGGTTCGCTGCGAGCGCGGCCCTGGATCTCTCCGGCGAAACGGACGCCGCCGAACGGGCCGCCGACCTAACCTGACGTTCCGTGACCGAACGGCCCGCCGACCTAACCTGACGTTCCGTGACCGAACGGCCCGCCGACCAAACCTGACGTTCCGTGACCCGAAAGGGCCGCCGACCTAACCTGACCTTCCGTGACCCGAACGGGCCGCCGACCTAACCGGTCGTCGCCACGAACCCGAACGGGCCGCGGACCTAAGGCGACGCCCCCATGACCCGAACGGGTAGTGGCTCCCCGACTTGATATCCCACCGATCCGCAACGGGCCGCGCGCGTCCACCGGTCGTCCCAATCCGCGCCGCCAGGCCGCAGACGCGACTAGACGTACTTACCCACAGAGCCGCCCACTATCCACAGATCGCGAATTCGGCTCCTGGGCGATCATCGTGCCTGCGAGAATGTATTTCGTGAACGAGCAGGCGCGCGATCCCACTGACAATCAGGTGCTACTTCGCGGATTGCTCGCGCTGAGCCGCACATCCGGATTTTACCCAGTGGCGACGAGCTGTGTTCGTTTCGGCTAACTGTCCTGCGTCCGAAGGGAAGTTACGGGCGGGCGCGCAGCGACAGCATCGACTGTGCGACCACGCGCGCAGCTGCCCGACGAATGGTCACCCGATGTTCGACGGGGGAGCGGGTTGAAGTATCAGGCAGTCTCCGGCGACGATTCTGGCGAAGTGCTAGCGGTGCGCCGGCCAGTCGGTACGAGGTCGAAGTGATGAACGTTCGACGCCTCCGCAATTCGTCCGGCGCGAAGGGAGCAATGATTGACCAAGAAAAGTAAATGATGGCGCGGGAAATCGCTAGCGGGGTCGCATCGGATATCTGCCCAAATGCCGCTCAGAATGCGCCGCCCAATGCCGCCAAGAATGCATGATTGAGAGAGCGGAAAGCGGTCAAACGATTTCCGGCAAGCGCACGTTCAGAGTTCGTCCACGAATCTGCGCATAACAAGGCCCGAGGCTGGTTTCGGGGTAAAGAGCGTGGACTTACGTGGCATCCGCGCGCCGGCCGCCGCAACGGCCGCAACCGCCGCCACACGTGTCGGCCGCAGGAGGACAGCGGTGCCCCCGGCGCGGGTTGCCTCAGCGATGGCGTCGTCCACATCGTGGGCGTAGCCGACGGTCTCGGCGGTGTCGGCCAGATGCCAGACCTGTTCCACCAGCACGCGGTGAAGCACAGTGACATCGAGTTCAGCCAGCGCCTGTGGTTCGCCCGGCGCCAACGCAGCAGCAGCGAGGTTCCTGTCCGGATCACTCAATACGGACACTTTCTGCCCATCCGTAAGCACCGCTGCGAAGCCGGGCACTGAGTCGATGGCTTCCAGCGCTTGCGACACACTCGCCGCGCGCTGGACGTGAGACACGGTCCGGGCTTGCTCGACGGCCGTTGCGAAGGGTAGGCCAACGATCACCCTGTGGATCGCGTGCACCTGCGGGCCGTAGCTCGACGAGTCGACGAGCAGCGTCAGCCCGCGATCCCACGGGCCCGGGCCGCGGTCAGCCCGAAGATTGCGCTGCAACTCGCGGTAGGTCGCGTAGCGGTGGTGTCCGTCGGCGATCAGGGCGCGACGGGAAGTCAGATCGGCGTCGATCGCCGCGTGCTGTGTCGGGTCGGACAGCCGCCACAGGCGATGGTGCGTGCCATCGGGCGTCGTGGCGGCGGCGATCGGTTCGGCGTGGTCGACTTCGCTGACCAGGCGGGATGCGGTGCCGCCGCCGTCGTAGATCAGGTAGATCGGCTCGAGGTCAGCCTGGGTAGCAGTCATCAGGGCGAGACGGTCGGCGACGGGGCCGGCCATGGTGTTCTCGTGAGGCAGGATCACGCCGTCGGCCGGATCGCGCAATTCGATCGCGCCGAGCAGACCGCGGGTCGCTCCGCCGCTGATGGGACGCATCTCGTAGACATATAGCGCTGGATCGGCGTCGGGGGCGAGCAGTCCCGTGTCGATCTGTGCGGCGAGCCGCCGAGCGGCGAGTTCGTAGGGGTCGGCCCCGCCCTCACCTCGCGGCAGGATGATGCCGACTGCGTTGTCGGGGTCACGCTCGAGGAGCCGTCGGCGCTGCCGTTCATCGATAACGTCATAGGGCGGGCACAACAGGTTCCCGAGGCGGTTCGCGTCGACGGTCGGGCGCAAGGCGCGAAACGGGGCAAGGGACAAGCCCGAGACGACAGAAGTGGCAGCGGCGTTCACGGCGCGATCGTACGCAATTGTCCACTCGCACGAGCGGGCTGTAGCGGAGGTCCGCGGACGACAGCGAGGAGAACCATGCCGGCGGCTCAGCTACTCGACAGCCCCGACGCGTTAGCCGTGGGCTACGACGTCGCGTTGTTGGATCTGGACGGGGTCGTCTACATCGGCCCCGACGAGGTGACCGGCGCCTCCGCCGCGCTGGCCGGCGCCCGGGCGCGCGGCATGCGGTTGGCGTTCGTCACGAACAACGCTGCCCGGCCGCCCAGCGCGGTAGCCGCTCAGCTGTCGAGTCTGGGAATTCCGGCGACGTCGGCCGAGGTCATCACGTCGGCCCAAACCGCGGCGCACTACCTGGCCGAGCGGCTGCCTCCCGCGTCGCGGGTGCTGGTGGTCGGGACGATCGGCCTGGTCGAGGCATTGTCCGAACGTGGCCTCGTTCCCGTGTCCAGCGCCGACGATCGCCCGCAGGCCGTCGTCCAGGGGTACTCGCCGGATACGGACTGGCGGATGCTCGCCGAGGGGGCCGTCGCGATCCGCCAGGGCTTGCTGTGGGTAGCGACGAATCTCGATGCGACTGTGCCGTCACCGCGCGGTCCATTGCCCGGCAACGGCTCACTGGTTGCCGCGTTGCGCTATGCGACCGGAGCCGTACCCGTGTCGACCGGGAAGCCGGATCCGACGATGCATCGCGAGACTGTGGAGCGCTCCGGCGCCCGCCGGCCGCTGGTTGTGGGCGACCGGCTCGACACTGACATCGCCGGTGCCGATGCCGTCGGCGCTGCCAGCCTCCTGGTCCTCACCGGGGTGACCTCCGCTACCGACTTGCTGAGTGCGCCGATTGGCCAGCGCCCTAGCTACGTCGCCCGCGACCTCGGTGGATTGCTGGTGTCACACCCCGCGCCGGCCGCCGCGGAAGGGGGCGTCGTGTGTGGCGGCTGGACGGTATTCGCCCGGGGGCGACGGCTACACCTGGCCGGGCGACCCGGCGAGGTCGCGACCGGGCCGGGCGAGCGAAACGGCGACGCACCGCTCGACGCACTGCGCACCCTGTGCGTCGCCGCCTGGAACAGCGGCGTGACGGACTGCGTAGGCGACGACCCGGCCGCAGCCGCTGTCCTGACTGAGTTCCGCCTGGCCTAAGCCGACGTGTGGCGTCCTCAGAAGATGGATCGGAGCTTGAGCAGGTCGAAGACGTTGGCGTCGATGCGCAGCTTGCCGCTCGCCCAGGCGCTGGCGAAACTGAGCTGTCCGGACGTGAGCCTGATGAGATCGTCGCTGGACACACTGAGGCGAATCTGCGCGTCGCCCTTGTTGACCTGACGGATGTCGCGAAGCTCACCGTCGCGCAACTGTGCGGCGAAGATCACGCCGAGGTCGCGCAGCGTGCAGCTCAGCGAGCGATCTAGTGCCACCTTCTTGCGCTGCTGGGGATCGACGGCACTCAGGCGGGCCGCGAGGTCGTGGAACGCCTTCTCGCACTCCTCGACCGTCGCCATGGCATCCTCCTGCCGCGTCGGTGGCAACGCCGCGACGGTACCGGACCCGGCGACGGTACCGTCGATAGCGTTGTCGGGTCGCGTCGCAGCCGGCGCGGCAGGAACGAGGAGGGCGAAGCGTTGCCGGTCGAGCAACCAGAGCCTCGAGAGTACGAGCCGGGGGATGCGATCACCGCGCCCGGCCGGTCGAGCGAGACGCCGGCAATGAGCAACCCATCCGGGTCTGACCGGGCCGATGACCCGAGCGGCACGAGCCAGGACGACGGGCCGGCCGAGCTCGCAGCCGACGCGCCGGTCGAAGAGCGCGTCCGCCAGCTTGTGACCGGGCTGGCAGGAATCGAGCACCTGCCGCTGGCCGAACACGTCCCGCGCTATGCCGACGTGCACGCCCAGTTGCAGGGCGCCTTGACCGAGATCGACGGCGAGAGCGGCGGCTGAGCGTGTCTCGCCGGCTACGCCTGGACAGCGAACTAGTGCGTCGCGGCATGGCCCGCTCGCGCGAGCAGGCGGCCACACTCATCGCCGACGGCCGGGTCGAGGTCCGTGGCATCCGAGCGACGAAGCCAGCGACCGGCGTCGACCTCGAAACGCCGCTGCGAATCCGCAGCGCCGACGGCGAGGAGTACGCGTCCCGCGGTGGCCACAAGCTCGCGGGCGCACTGGATGCCTTCGCTGATCTGCGCGTAGCGGGCCGACGCTGCCTCGACGCGGGCGCGTCCACGGGCGGCTTCACCGACGTGCTACTGCGCCGAGGGGCCCGAGAGGTCGTGGCGGTCGACGTCGGATACGGGCAGCTGGCCTGGGCACTGCGCGGCGACCAGCGGGTAAGAGTGCTCGACCGCACCAACGTGCGCGCACTGACGCCGGATGAGATCGACGGTCCGGTCGATCTGACCGTCGCCGACCTGTCATTCATCTCGCTTCGGCTGGTGCTGCCCGCGCTCATCGCCTGCACCGTGGACGACGGAGACCTGGTGCCGATGGTCAAGCCGCAGTTCGAAGTGGGCCGTGACCGGCTGGGCAGTGGCGGAGTGATTCGCGATCCTGCGCTGCGGGCCGAGGCGGTCGTCGGCGTCGCCGCCGAGGCGGCAGCACTCGGGTGGGGAACCGTGCGTGTCGCGCGCAGTCGACTGCCCGGGCCGTCCGGCAACATCGAGTTCTTTCTGTGGCTACATCGTGATCGCTCCATGCACGCAAGTGGGATGGACCAAAGCGAGATCGAGGCCGTGGTGATGGAGGCGAAGCCGTGAGGTCGGTGCTGATAATCGCCCATACCGAGCGCGACGAGATCACCTGCCTCGCGGCCGACGCGGCCCACCAGCTGCGTTCGGCCGGCTTCGAGGTGCGGATGCTCGCGAGTGAGGCGGTGCGGTGTCGCTGCAACGCCGAGGCGACCGTAGTGGACGAGCACGCCGCTGACGGCGCCGAGATCGTGCTGGTATTCGGTGGCGACGGCACGTTCCTGCGCGCCGCCGAGTACGCCCGTCCCGCGGGCGTGCCGATGCTGGGCGTGAACCTCGGTCACGTCGGCTTCCTCGCGGAGGCGGATCCCGACGCGCTCTCGGCGACGATCAAGACGGTCGTCGAGCGGCGATACGAAGTCGAGGAACGTACGACGGTCGACGTCGAGGTCTCCCACCAAGGCCGCCGGCTCGCGAGCTCCTGGGCGTTGAACGAGGCCTCGGTCGAGAAAAGCACGCGCGAACGGCTCCTGGAGCTGGCCGTGGCCATTGACGGCCGCCCGCTGCTGCGTTTCGGATGCGACGGCGTCTTGTGTGCGACACCGACCGGCTCGACCGCGTACGCGTACTCGGTGGGCGGTCCCATCGTGTGGCCGAACGTCGACGCGCTGCTCGTAGTCCCCAACGCGGCGCACGCCCTGTTCGCCCGCCCGCTGATCGTCTCGCCGCAATCGGTGATCGATGTGACGCTGCTGCGGGACGACCACCCTGGCGTCCTTGCATGTGACGGACGGCGCTCGGTCGACATCCCGCCCACGGGCACCGTCCGGGTACGGCGGGGCGTCAAGCCGGTGCGGATCGCCCGCATCCACGACTGGAGCTTCGCCGAGCGCCTAGTGACGAAATTCCAGCTGCCAGTTCGCAGTTTCCGCGACGGTGACGACCCGGACGTAACGACGAGCGACTAGCCTGCAACGCGTGCTGGAAGAGCTCCGCATCCGCGGTCTCGGCGTCATCCAGGACGCGACGCTGCCGCTTGACGAGGGGCTCACCGTCGTCACCGGCGAAACCGGCGCCGGCAAGACCATGGTGGTGACCGGACTGCTGTTGATGTTCGGGGGGCGGGCCGATTCAGGGCAAGTGCGCAGCGGCACCGAGTCGGCCAGCGTCGACGGGCGGTTGCGGGTGCCACTCGGATCGCCGGTGGCCGACCGGGTGGCCGACGCGGGGGGCGAGTTGGACGACGACGGCACGCTGGTGTTGCGCCGGTCGGTGAGCGCGACGGGACGTTCACGGGCTCATGTCGGCGGAGCGGCGGCGCCGGTCGGGGTGCTCGCGACCCTGGCCGAGCGGCTGGTGGCCGTGCACGGACAATCCGACCAGCAGCGGCTGAGCCGCCCGTCCGAGCAACGGGCCGCACTCGACCGCTACGCCGGCGTCCACCTCGGTGAGTACGCAAGTGCTTTCGCGAAGTGGCGCGACGCCGCCACCCGGCTGGCCGACCGCACGTCGCGGGCTCGGGAGCTGCAGCGCGAGGCCGACCTGCTTGCGCACGGAATCGCTGAGATCGAGGCGGCCGACCCGCAGCCCGGCGAGGACGCCGCGCTCGTCGTGCTTGCCGGTCGGCTGGCTCACGCCGACGCGCTGCGGCTGGCCGCCCGCACCGCCCACGACGCCCTGCTCGGGGACCCCGACGACCCGGCAACCGACGCCGCCGACGTGAGCAGCCTGATCGGTGCCGCTTCCCGCGCGCTTGCCCAGCGGGCCGGCGACGATCCCGACATGGACGCGCTGGCTGCCCGGCTGACGGACCTCGACGCGCTCGTCGCCGACCTCGGCGCTGAGCTCGCGGCATACGGCGAGACCCTCGATGCCGATCCGCAGCGCCTCGCCCAGGCGCAGGAGCGGCGCGCGGTCCTGACCGCGCTCACTCGCAAGTACGGCGACGACCTCGAGTCGGTGCTCGACTGGGCCGACGCCGCGCGCAAGCAACTGGCCGACCTCGACGTCTCCGACGAGGCGCTCGCGGCGCTGGCCGGCGAACGCGACGCCGCTGCGGCGCGCGCCGCGACATTGGCCGCCGCCATCTCGGCCCGCCGTGCGGAGGCGGCGGCCGGCCTCGCTAAGGCGATCACGTCCGAGCTCGCCGGCTTGGCGATGCCCACCGCCGAGGTCCGTTTCGAGGTGCGGCACCGCCCGTCGAGTGCCGGGACCCCGGCATTAACCATCGACGGCGTCCAGACCGGCGCCACCGCCGACGGCGTGGATGAGGTCGAGCTGCTCTTGCGCCCGCACCCTGACGCTCCGGCCCTGCCGGTTCAGCGGGGCGCGTCGGGCGGCGAGCTGTCGCGCGTCATGCTGGCCATCGAGGTGTGCCTGGCCGGTACCGATCCCGTCCCGACCATGGTGTTCGACGAGGTCGACGCCGGTGTCGGCGGGCGGGCCGCCGTTGAGGTCGGCCGCCGGCTGGCCCGGCTCGCGCGCGATCACCAGGTGATCGTCGTGACGCATCTGCCGCAGGTGGCCGCCTACGCGAATCGGCACATCGTGGTGGACAAGCCGCCGGCGACGAGCAATGGCGGTATCACCCGCAGTGACGTCCACATCGTCGACGGAGACCAGCGGGTCGCCGAGCTGGCTCGCATGCTCGCCGGCAGCAAGTCCGACACTGCTCGCGAGCACGCCGCCGAGCTGCTGGCTACCGCGGCACATGAGTCGCGACGCTGAAGTGCGTGGCGCATGCGTGACGTAGTCGGGGGCGGTGGCACCATATGGAGCCATGAAGCTCGCGACACTGCGCCGCTCGCGCGGCAGCAGTCTCGACGGAGTGAGCGGCGTCGCCCGGCTCGACCGTCGCACCAAGCGGTTGATCGGCCGGCTCAGTCCGGGTGACATCGCGATCATCGACCATGTCGATCTCGATCGGGTCGCGGCCGAGCGCCTGATCGAGGCGGGGGTGGCCGGCGTCGTGAATGCGCAGCCCAGCATCTCCGGGCGCTACCCCAACCTCGGGCCGGATCTGCTCGTCGCCCGCGGCGTTCCGCTGATCGACAACGTCGGCAACCAGGTCTTCGCCGCCGTCAAGGAGGGCACGCGGGTGCGCCTGGAAGGCGACACCCTCTATGCCGGCGACCAGTCGGTGGCCACCGGCACCGAGCAGGACGCCGAGTCGATCAGCGCGCAGATGGCCGAGGCGAGATCAGGCCTGGCGACTCAGCTCGAGGCTTTCGCCGCCAACACGATGGAGTACATGAAACGCGAGCGCGCCCTGCTGCTCGACGGCGTCGGCGTACCCGACGTCCGGACGAAGTTCGAGAACCGGCACGTACTGGTCGTCGTGCGCGGCTACAACTACAAAGAGGATCTTGCGTCGCTGCGCCACTACATCCGTGAGTACAAGCCCGTGTTGGTCGGCGTCGACGGTGGCGCCGACGCACTGCTCGAAGCTGGGTACAAACCGCATGTGATCGTCGGCGACATGGACTCCGCCAGCGACGAGGTGCTGCGCAGTGGCGCCGAGGTCGTCGTTCACGCGTATCCGGACGGACGCGCTCCGGGCCTGGCGCGCGCGCAAGACCTCGGTTTGGACGCGGTGACGTTTCCGGCGTTCGGCACGAGCGAGGACATCGCGTTGCTCCTGGCCGACGAGAAGGGCGCGGCGCTCATCGTCGCGGTCGGCACGCACACGACGCTGGCCGAGTTCCTCGACAAAGGCCGCGGCGCCATGGCGTCGACGTTTCTGACCCGGCTGCGGCTGGGCGGCAAGCTGATCGACGCGAAGGGTGTGCGGCGTCTGTATCGCAGCCGGATCTCGTCAGCCGCGCTGCTGCTGCTCGTCTTGGCAATGCTGATCGCGATCGCGGCGGCGCTTGCGGTGTCGGAGGGCGGACGCAGCTTCCTCGACCTCGTAAACGACACGTGGGATCGCTTCGTCGACTGGTTACAGGGTGTCTTCTCGTGATCTCCTTCCGGTACCACCTCGTCTCGATCATCGCCGTCTTCCTCGCGCTGGCCCTCGGCATCGTCGTGGGGACGACCGCGCTGAACGGCCCGATCACCAAAGACCTTCGCCACCAGGTCGACTCACTGAAGAAGGACCGCAGCTCGCTGTCGGACCAGGTGAAGTCCTTGCAGGGCGAGGTCGGTGAAGGGGAGAAGTTCGGCGCACTCTACGGCGCGCAAATCGTCAAGGGCACGCTGCGCGACTCGAACGTGTTGATCATCGGGCTTCCCGGCGCGTCGGGCACCGTCAAGGACGCCCTGGCGAAGAAGATCAGCGACGCCGGGGGCAAGGTCACCGGACGCATCCAGTTGAGCAGCGATTACGCGGACCCCAAGCAGGCCGGCGCGATGACGAAGTTCGCTACCGGCGGCGTGCAGCCCGTCGGCCTGACCTACCCGAGCACCGATGAGGCCGGCGACATCGGCGGTGCGCTGCTCGCCTACGTGCTGCTCGGCAAGGGACAGCCGAGCGACCTGACCCAGGTGATCGCCGGCTTCGCGCAGATGCGCATGCTCAAGCTCGAGGGCGGGGACAGCATTACGCCGTCGCTGAACGTCGTGGTCGTCACGAGCGGCACATTGCCGAAGGGCGACGCCCGCGGTCGAACCGAACTGGCGCTGATCACGCAGCTGCAGGCCCAAGGGGCGCACGTCGTCGTCGGCGGGGACACGCCGTCAGCTACTGAGAGCGGCGTCGTCGCGCTGGTGCGGAGGGATGCGACCGACCGCTCGACGGTCGCGACGGTCGACAATGCCGACACGGCCCTCGGCGAGGTGTCGGCGATTCTGGCGCTCGCCGATATCGGTAAGCCCTCGCCGCACACGGTCGTCGGCCACTACGGCACCGCGAACGGGGCGAAGGCCCTGTTCCCCGATCCGGCGAAGTAATCAACGGACAGATCGCTTGGTCGACGTGTCGACATTTCTGGGCGGTCGCGGGAATCGGCTCGACGGTCGGTCGGCGCGCCGCGCTGACCACCGGGGAAGAGTCCGCGTGCCGTGTTAACGTGGACTTCCGTGGATCGCACGCTAGCGGGCGCGGGGCAGCCCACTAAACACCTATTTGTCACCGGCGGTGTGGCTTCCTCTCTGGGCAAAGGGCTGACCGCCAGCAGCCTCGGTAACCTGCTCAAGGCTCGCGGCCTGCGGGTGACGATGCAGAAGCTGGACCCGTACCTGAACGTCGACCCAGGGACGATGAACCCTTTCCAGCACGGCGAGGTCTTCGTGACCGAGGACGGTGCCGAGACCGACCTCGACATCGGCCATTACGAACGCTTCCTAGATACGGATCTGGTCGGCTCGGCGAACGTCACGACCGGACAGGTGTACTCGACGGTGATCGCCAAGGAGCGGCGAGGCGAGTACCTCGGCGACACCGTGCAGGTCATCCCGCACATCACCAACGAGATCAAGAGCCGCATCCGCGCGATGGCGGCGCCTGGGCCGGACGGTCGGGCTCCGCACGTCGTGATCACCGAGATCGGCGGCACAGTAGGCGACATCGAGTCGCTACCGTTCCTGGAGGCCGCGCGGCAGGTGCGCCACGACGTCGGCCGGGACAACTGCTTCTTCCTGCACGTCTCGCTCGTGCCGTACCTGGCCCCGTCGGGTGAGCTGAAGACCAAGCCCACTCAGCACTCCGTCGCGGCGCTGCGCAGCATTGGTATCACGCCCGACGCCATAGTCTGCCGCAGCGACCGCGAGCTCCCCGACAACGTCAAGCGAAAGATCTCACTGATGTGCGACGTCGACCCTGAGGCGGTTGTCTCCGCGTGCGACGCGCCGAGCATTTACGAGATCCCCAAGGTTCTGCACGGCGAGGGCCTTGACGCATACGTCGTGCGTCGGCTCGGGCTGCCGTTCCGCGATGTCGATTGGACGCTCTGGGGCGATCTGCTGGACCGGGTGCACAAGCCGCGCAACGAGATCACGATCGCGCTGGTCGGCAAGTACGTCGATCTGCCGGACGCATATCTGTCGGTTACCGAGGCGCTGCGCGCGGCCGGATTCGCCCGGCGGACGAAGGTCAACGTGAAGTGGGTCCCGTCAGACGCGTGTGAGGACGAGGCGGGTGCGGCCCATGAACTGTCCACTGCGGACGGTGTGGTAATCCCCGGCGGCTTCGGAGTGCGCGGCATCGAGGGCAAGGTCGGCGCAGTGCGGTACGCGCGCGAGCACGGCATCCCGATCCTGGGCCTGTGCCTGGGCCTGCAGTGCATGGTCATCGAGACGGCCCGGCACCTGGCCGGCATCGATCGCGCCAATTCCACCGAGTTCGATGCCGAGACCCCGGCGCCGGTCATCGCATCGATGGCCGATCAGGCCGACATCGTCGCCGGCAATGCCGACCTCGGCGGGTCGATGCGACTCGGCGCCTACCCAGCGGTGTTGAAGCCGGGATCGCTGACCGAAGCGGCATACGGCACGGTCGAGGTGTCCGAGCGGCATCGGCACCGCTACGAGGTGAACAACGCCTACCGGGAGAAGCTCGCCGCCGCGGGGCTCGTGGTGAGCGGCACTTCGCCGGACGGCCGACTCGTCGAGTTCGTCGAACTCGACCGCTCGCTGCACCCGTACTTCGTCGCCACCCAGGCGCATCCCGAGCTCAAGTCGCGGCCGACCCGCGCCCACCCGTTATTCCGTGGGCTGGTCGACGCGGCGCTGGCCTACAACGCGGCCGAGCGGCTGCCGGTCGAGATTCCCGAGGCGCCCGGCACGATCGAGCCGCTCGACCCGGTGGCGTCGTTCAACGGCGTGCCGACCTACCAGAACGCGCTGCGGTGAACGAGGACCAGTACCCGGTCCTCGCTAGCACGCGACAGTTCGAAGGCCGCGTGATTTCGCTGCGCACCGACGAGGTTCGGATGAGCGACGGCACCGTTGTGACCCGCGAGATCGTCGAGCACCCCGGGGCGGTCGGCGTCGTGGCCCTCGACGACCACGAGCAGGTGGTCCTCGTGAACCAGTACCGGCATCCGGTGCGCGGATACCTCGACGAACTGCCCGCCGGTTTGCTGGATGTCGCCGGCGAACCAGCGGTGGTGGCCGCCCAACGTGAGCTCAAGGAGGAGACCGGCCTCGCGGCGGCGGAGTGGCACGTGCTGATTGACCTGTTCACCTCGCCGGGAATGACCAACGAAGCAATCCGCGTGTTCCTCGCGCGCGGGTTGTCCGACGCGTCGGGCGATCGGTTCATGCCCGAGGAGGAAGAGATCACGCTGACCGTCTCGCGGATCCCTCTCGACGAGGCGGTCCGGCGAGCCTTGCGCGGTGAACTTACCAATGCCGCGGCGGCGGCCGGGGTGTGCGCGGCGGCGGCGGCCCGGTCCACGCAGTGGCGCGAGCTTCGTCCGTCCGATGCGCCGTGGCCCGGACGTCCGCACCGGTGACCGCTGCCGGCACCCGGCTAGCTGTCGCGTCGGTGGTACGCAGCTATCTCGATCACCTGGCCGTCGAACGCGGCGTCGCCGGGAACACGCTGGCGTCCTACCAGCGTGACCTCAGTCGGTATCTCGCGTACTTGACGGCGCGCGGCGTCACGTCGCTCGACGGCGTCGACGCGGCCGCGGTGTCGGGGTTTCTCGGCTACCTGCGTGAGGGCGACCCGGAGCATCCGCCTCTTTCGGCCTCATCGGCGGCGCGCGCCGTAGTGGCGGTGCGCGGCCTGCATCGGTTCGCGGTACGCGACGGCCTGGTCGAGGTCGATGTGGCGCGCGACGTCCGTCCACCGACGCCGCCGCGCCGGCTGCCGAAGGCGATCAGCGTGGACGAGGTCGAGCGGCTGCTGGACGCCGCGGGCTTCGACGGCACCCCGCTGGCCGTCCGCGATCGTGCCCTGCTCGAGTTGTTGTACGCGACCGGCGCGCGCATCTCCGAGGCCATAGGCCTCGCGGTCGACGACCTAGACCTCGGGGCCCGCAGCGTGCTGCTGTCGGGCAAGGGCGGTAAGCAGCGGCGCGTGCCGGTGGGGTCGTTTGCGGCCGTCGCGCTCGACGGGTACTTGGTGCGAGTCCGCCCGGCGCTGGCGGCAAAGGGTCGCGGTACGCCCGCGCTGTTCCTCAACGCGCGCGGCGGTCCGCTCTCGCGGCAGTCGGCCTGGATGGTATTGCACGAGGCCGCCGAGAAGGCCGGCCTCTCGAGCGGAATCTCGCCGCACACGTTGCGACACTCGTTCGCCACGCACCTGATGGAGGGCGGCGCAGACGTCCGGGTCGTTCAGGAGCTGCTCGGCCACTCGTCGGTGACGACCACCCAGATCTACACGCTGGTGACCGTCGAACAGTTGCGCGAGGTGTATGCGGCTACGCATCCGCGGGCGCGGTGATTTCTCCGGCCGGCGGGCTCTTCGCGCGAGCGCACTGACCTAACCCGCCGGATGTGTCTCTCGGCCGCGCCGCCAAGCGGCGCATCCTCGAGCCACTCCGCGGCCTCCGGCCGCGGGCCGCGTGGCGGCCGGCGGGCTCTTCGCGCGAGCGCTCATCGCGGGCGGCAGTTCTTGCCGATCTGCTCGACCCTCCGCGTTTCGGCGTCATGACGCCCCGGCGCGTGGAGTAGCCTGCGAGCGGCGCCGAGACAAATGGGCAGGGGGTTTAAGCACTTCATGGCTATGTCGACAAGTCAAGACAACGTCGAATCTGGCTCGTTGCTCACCGTGGACGCCGTGAAGTCGGCCGATCCAGTACTGGCGCGGCCGAAGCGCAAGCTCGTCGATCCGCCGTCGCTCGACCGGCATGGTCCGGCGCGCATCGTGGCGTTGTGCAACCAGAAAGGCGGCGTCGGCAAGACGACGTCGACGATCAACTTGGGGGCGGCGATGGCCGAGTTCGGCCGGCGCGTGCTGCTGGTCGACTTCGATCCGCAGGGCGCGCTCTCGGTCGGGCTCGGCGTGCAGCCGCATCAGCTCGATCGCACCGCCTACAACCTGCTCATGGAACCTGGTATCGGCGTCGACGACATCCTGCTCAAGACGGCGGTGCCTGGCATGGACCTGCTGCCGAGCAACATCGACCTGTCGGCCGCCGAGGTGCAGCTCGTCGGTGAGGTGGCCCGTGAGCAGACGCTGGCCCGGGTGCTGCGGCCGATCGTCGACGACTACGACTTCGTTCTCATCGACTGCCAGCCGTCACTCGGCTTGCTCACGGTCAATGCGCTGACCGCGGCGGACGAGGTGATCGTCCCGCTCGAGTGCGAGTTCTTCAGCCTGCGCGGTGTCGCGTTGCTGATCGACACTATCGACAAGGTCCGTGAAAGGCTCAACCCGAAGTTGAAACTCGCCGGCATCCTGGCGACCATGTACGACGGCCGCACGCTACATGGACGCGAGGTTTTCGCGCGGGTGGTGGAAGCCTTCGGTGACGAGGTTTTCGACACGGTGATATCTCGCACTGTCCGCTTCCCGGAGACGACCGTCGCGGGTGAGCCCATCACGACCTGGGCACCGACCTCGGCCGGGGCCCAGGCATACCGCAACCTCGCACGGGAGGTGCTCGCGCGATGATCCAGACGAGCCGACGTCCGCCGGCTATGCCGAGGCGGGGGTGCGGCGCGGGCAGGCGCGTCATCACGGCAGCGCGCGCAGCCGAGTCACCGCCAGCGCGAGCGTGGTCATGACGCGCCGGACGAGCCTGCCGGGAGCGGCTGAACTGTTCCGGGCGACGTCGGGGGCCCCGAAGACCGAGGAGGTGCTGCACCATCCGGGCGTAGGCGCCGTTCCGACTCCGATCGAACCTGAACCCGAGCGGGACGACGAGCCTGCTCACACGGCTGCGCCCGGCCCAGCGCCGACGGCGCCGGCACCCGCGGCCACCCGTCCGGGTCGCGGACGCCGGATCCGGGCGGTCGGCGATCGGGCGCCGAGCGGTCGTGAGCGTCACGAAGAGAAGATCACTGTCTATTGCTCGGCCCAGGAACTTGTCGACTTGGAGACAGCTCGACTGCACCTTCGCGCTGAGCACGGCCTGGCGGTGGATCGCGGGCGTATCGTGCGTGAGGCGGTGGCGGTCGTGCTCGCCGATCTTGAGGCCAAGGGCGACTCGTCGATCCTGGTGCGTCGGCTGCGCGGAGCGTGAACCTTTCCGCCGAAGACGCCTTGGACATCGAATCTCTGGCGAGCGAGAACGAGGGCGCCGAGCTCACTCGTGATTCCGACGACGGTTTCCGCGTCCGGCTCGAGAACTTCGAGGGCCCGTTCGACCTGCTGCTGACGTTGATCAGCCGTCGGCAGCTGGACATTACCGAGGTCTCGCTGTCCAAGGTCACCGACGAGTTCCTGTCGTACCTGACCGCAGCCCGAGAGTGGGACCTGGGGCAGGCGACGGAGTTTCTAGTGGTCGCCTCGACGTTGCTCGATCTGAAAGCCGCCCGGCTCCTGCCCGCGGCCGACGTCGAGGACGAAGAAGACCTGGCCCTGCTCGAGGCTCGCGATCTGCTCTTCGCCCGGCTGTTGCAGTACCGCGCATACAAGCTGGCCGCCGCGTACCTGGCCGAACTGGAGCGCACGCAGTCGCGCCGGTCTGGACGTAACGTTGAGCTCGAGCCGCGTTTCGCGCAACTTCTCCCGGACATCATCATCGGCGTGACTCCCTTGCGGTTCGCCGCCCTGGCGGCCGCGGCGCTCACCCCCAAGCCGGCGCCGGTGCTGAGCACGGACCACGTACACGTGCCTCGGGTGAGTGTGCGTGAGCACATGCTGGCGATCCGCGAACGACTGCGTCGGCACGGCGCGGCCACGTTTCGGTCGCTGATCGCCGATTGTCACAACACCCTCGAGGTCGTCGCCCGCTTCCTCGGCCTGCTCGAGCTCTATCGGGAGGGCGCGGTCGCATTCGACCAGGCGGCGGCACTGGCTGAGCTACGAGTTCGCTGGGTGGCGGCGGACGGCGGCGATGCGGCCGAGCGTGCCGACGATATGGTGGACGAGGAGTACGGGTGAACGACATAGGTGCGCAGTGGCCGGCGAGCCGGGATGGGGAGCCGGCCGCCGAGACCGCGCAGCCCGCCGAGACGGCGTTGGACGCGCCGGCCGCGGTCCGCGCTGCCACCACGCTTCACGCCGACAGCGGCTCGAGTGCTCACACCGCGCAGCCTGTGCTACCCCGCGCCACCGAGGACGCCGACGCCTCGGCGGACACCCACGCCTCGGCGGACACCCACGCCTCGGCGGACACCCACGCCTCGGCGGACACCCACGCCTCGGAGGACGCCGCCGCCGAGGCGGACGCCGCGCCGGGCATCGCGGATGCGAGTCGGCCGGACTTGGTGAGCCCGGAGACGCTCCGGGCGGCGGTCGAATCGGTCCTGTTCATCGCGGATGCCCCGATCAGCGTCACCGCTCTCGCGGCCGGGCTGCAGCGGCCGACGTCCGCGATCGAGGCGGCGTTGGCCGCCCTGGGCCGCGAACTCGACGAGCGCGGAAGTGGCATCGAACTGCGCGAGGTGGGTGACGGGGTGCGCCTTTACACCCGTCCGCATCTGGCCGGTTGGATCGAGACCTTCCTCGTGGACGGCCAGCGGGTGCGCCTGACTCAGGCGGCGCTCGAGACGCTTGCCGTGATCGCCTACCGGCAGCCGGTGACGCGCGCTCGAATCTCGGCGATTCGAGGCGTGAACGTCGACAGCGTGGTCCGGACCCTGACGACCCGAGGCCTGATCACGGAGGTGGGCGCCGACCCGGAAACGGGCGGTGGCCTGTACCGCACGACCGAACTCTTTCTCGAGAGAATGGGCCTTCGGACACTCGAGGAGCTTCCGTCTCTCGCTCCACTGCTCCCTGAGCTGACCGGCCTGGATAGCGACGAACTGTCAGGCTGACGGTGAGACATGCCTGCTGAAGGCGTACGCCTGCAGAAGGTGCTAGCTGCGGCGGGTGTTGGCTCACGGCGCGCCTGTGAGATCTTGATCAGCGAAGGACGTGTCGAGGTCGACGGCGCCATCGTGACCCAACTCGGCGTCCGGGTCGATCCGCTAACTGCCGTCGTCCGCGTCGACGGTGTCCGCGTCGACATTCGAGATGAGTACGTGTACCTCGCCCTCAACAAGCCCCGCGGGGTGCTCAGCGCGATGTCTGATTCACTCGGCCGGCGGAGTGTCGGCGATCTCGTCGGCGATCGTCCGTACCGGCTATTTCATGTCGGACGGCTCGACGCCGACAGCGAAGGCTTACTGCTTCTGACGAACGACGGTGAGCTGGCCCACCGACTGATGCACCCATCGTTCGAGATCGTGAAGGTCTACTTGGCAACGGTGCAGGGCCGGGTGGGCCGCGATGTCGGCCGCCGCCTTCGTACCGGCATCGAACTGGAAGATGGGCCGGCGCAGGTCGATCGGTTCCGGATCGTGGACTCGACGACCGATCGCACGCTCGTCGAGGTCGCCTTGCACGAGGGACGCAACCGCATTGTCCGGCGGCTGCTGGCGGCGGTGGGCCACCCCGTGCTACGGCTGGTCCGGACAGCGATCGGTCCGGTCCGGCTGGGTAGCCAGCGCCCAGGACAGATCCGCGAACTCGCCCGGACCGAAGTCGGTGAGCTACGCGACCTTGTCGACAAAACGATCTAGCTGCTAATCGTTGTAGCACGTTATCGCTAAGCGGTCGTAGCGCTTACGCGATTTACCGAGAAGGTCCTATAGCGCTAAAGCCTGATATCAGTGAGTGAATATAACGATGAACCGCTTCCTCTCTAAACTGATTTGCAAGTAAACAGTTCTATGGTTATGTCGGGCTAGAGATAAATCGCAGTGGACCCGAGCTGAATGATTATGTCGCTAAAGCTGCAAACAGATATATAGCTGGGCTGGGCGCTGCAGGCCCCAGAAACGCTGGGGTGGAACTAATCCGGCTTGTCGTGGCGGCGCGCCGGCGTCGGCTCGACGGTCGAGTCTGACGACCGGCAACGAGCCACTGGCCGTCGGCCAGGAGGCCAAGAGTCAGCTGTCGAGCTGACGGCGGTGGAGGCGACGTCCCCGGTGTCGACGCGGACTAGGCTCGACCAGCAAGCACGAGCGGCCATTAGATCGTCGAGTCGACAAGGAGTTAGGGCGTGTCATTCATGAGACGCTCTATGGCTCTAGTTCTAAGCTGCTGAATATACGTAGCAGTTTGTCGACCTAGTGTCTGAGTCAGGACGGTGGAAGGACTAGTCGCCGGTGCGAACGGTTCGAGCGGTACGGGGTGCAATCCAGGTGGATCGCGACGCTCGAGATGCGATCTTGTCCGGCGCCGCCGAGCTGATCCAGGAGATCCTCCGGCGAAACGCCATCAGCCCGGCCGATCTGGTGAGCGTAATCTTCACCGCGACACCCGATCTCACGGCGGAGTTTCCGGCGTACGCGGCCCGCCAACTCGGGCTGGTCGACGTGCCTTTGCTTTGCGCCACGGAGATGGCCGTTCCGAGCGCCATGCCACGGGTACTGCGGGCGTTGGTGCATGTCGAGACCGAACGGTCCCGCGGGGAGATCCGGCACGTTTATCTGCGGGGAGCAGCACAACTGCGAACGGATCTCCCGCAATGAGCGTCGGCGGCATTCTGATCGGACGCCGACCTGACGGGACGCCTAACCCTCAGCGGGACCGGTAGGATTCCTCGGCTCTTGTCGACCACAGGTACCGGTGAGCGCGAGACCACGGTGGCCGTGGCGCGGGCGTCGCGCGTACGGCTGCGGGCGCCCGACCGTCGCGTCCGCCGCGACGGTCAGGCGTAACGCGTCGTGGAGCGTTCCGGTCGGCCACGTCTGGCATCGTCGAGCCACCGCGCCCCACCTTAGGTTGCCACGAAACCGGACCGTCAGGATGGGAGCGTGACACCAGAGCCTGCCGGTACCAGCCCAGCCTCCCACGAAGCCGACGCGCCTGCTCATTTCGACGGCGTCGTGGCGCTCGACGGCCCATCCGGGACTGGGAAGTCAACGGTTGCGCGGATGCTGGCGCGGCGGCTAGGTGCCCGCTATCTCGACACCGGCGCGATGTACCGGGCCGCGACGCTGGCCGTACTTGATCGCGGCGTCGGCGTTCACGATCAAGATCGGGTCGGCCAGACAGTTCGGGCAGCGCGCATCCGTGTGTCAACTGACCCCGAGCGGGTCAGCGTCGAATTGAACGGTCGGCCGGTCGATACCGAGATCCGCTCGGGGCCCGTCACCGCGGCCGTGAGTGCGGTATCGGCGATCCCGGCCGTGCGGGCGGTACTCGTCCGGCAGCAGCGACAGCTCATATCCGGGGGCCCGATCGTGGTCGAGGGGCGTGACATCGGTTCGGTCGTGTGCCCTGATGCGCCGGCGAAGCTCTACCTGACCGCCTCGGCCGACGCCCGGGCGGCCCGCCGAGCCAAGGAGCTCGGTCCGGGAGTCGACGTCGATGTCGTCGCCGCCGACCTGCAGCGACGCGATCAGCTGGACAGCACACGGGCGGTGAGTCCGCTGGCGCGCGCCGCGGATGCGGTGGAAGTCGACACGACGGATCTATCTATCGAGGAAGTGGTAAATCGTCTTGTCGACATAGTGCTGAGTCGAGCAACGGCCGGCGCGTGAGCCGAGTCCGGCAGTGCTCCGGCGTTATCCGGCAGGATTGGTGGCGTGAGCGAACCAGACGACGTCGCCGGCAATACGGCGACCGCAGCGCCGGTGGTAGCCGTCGTCGGCCGTCCGAACGTGGGCAAGTCGACGCTGGTCAACCGCATCCTGGGCCGCCGCGAGGCGGTCGTCCAGGACGTCCCGGGGGTCACGCGCGACCGGGTCGCGTACGACGCGTTGTGGTCGGGCCGTCGGTTCACCCTGGTCGACACCGGCGGATGGGAGCCGGACGCCACCGGCCTGCAAGCCATTGTGTCGGAGCAGGCGCAGCACGCCGTCGACACGGCCGACCTCGTCCTGTTCGTCATCGACGGTCGTACCGGTCCGACCGAAACCGATCTCACCGTCGCCCGGACGTTAAGACGTGCGAAGCAGCCGGTGATCGTCGCCGTCACGAAGATCGACGACGAACGAGGCGAGCCCGATGCTGCCGAGGCGTGGCGCCTCGGGCTGGGCCAGCCGTACCCGGTGAGTGGGCTGCACGGTCGAGGCAGCGGTGATCTGCTCGACGCCATGCTCGATGCGCTGCCCGACGCTCCCGCTGATGAGGTACTCGAGGAGGGGCCGCGCCGGGTCGCGCTCGTCGGACGCCCCAACGTCGGCAAGTCAAGCCTGCTCAACCGACTCGCCGGGGACGCTCGTGCGGTGGTACACACCGCGGCGGGCACGACCATCGATCCCGTCGACAGCCTGGTCGAGCTCGGCGGCGAGACGTGGCGCTTCGTCGACACCGCCGGACTGCGCCGACGCGTGCACCAGGCGGCCGGCATGGAGTATTACGCCAGCCTGCGCACGGCGAGCGCCATCGAGGCCGCCGAGGTCGCCGTCGTCCTACTCGACGCGTCGGAGCCGCTCTCCGAACAGGACCAGCGCGTCATCGGCGCCGTGATCGACGCGGGACGGGCACTCGTCCTCGCGTTCAACAAGTGGGACCTCGTAGGCGAGGAACGCCGCGAACGCCTGGACCGCGAGGTCAGCCGCGAGTTGGCGCGTGTGCAGTGGGCGCCGCGGGTCAACATCTCGGCAGTGACCGGCCGAGCCGTCGACAAGCTCGCCGGGGCGCTGCGCACCAGCCTCGCGTCCTGGGACCGGCGCATCCCGACCGGGCCGCTCAACGCATGGTTGAGCGACGTCGTGGCGGCAACGCCGCCTCCTGGTCGCGGCGGCAAGGTGCCGCGGGTGCTGTTCGCCACCCAAGCCGACACGCGTCCGCCTCGGTTCGTGTTGTTCACCACCGGCTTTCTCGAAGCGAGCTATCGACGATTCCTCGAGCGGCGCTTACGAGAGGATTTCGACTTCGCGGGCACGCCTATCGAGGTGTCGGTGCGGGTGCGTGAGCGGCGCCTGGCCCGCAGCTGACGACCCGCTACGCTAGGGTTTCTCCGCACGATCGGGACGTGGCGCAGTTTGGTAGCGCACCTGACTGGGGGTCAGGGGGTCGTGGGTTCAAATCCCGCCGTCCCGACTCGAGAGCAGCATGTCGGCGGGACCGGCGCTAGCCCGGCCGACGCCGGTCCGACAATCCCGGACGGAGGTGGCGTGGCGTCGGGGCCCGCCGAGGAGGTCGCCGCGTACCGCGTGGTCACCGTGCCCAACGCGCTTAGCGTGTTGCGTCTGCTCGGTGTGCCGTTGTTCTTGTGGCTGCTGCTCGGACCGCACGCCGACATCGCAGCGCTGGTCGTGCTAGCGCTCTCGGGCCTGACGGACTGGGCCGACGGCGTGCTGGCCCGCAAGCTCAATCAGACGAGCAAGCTCGGCGCGTTGCTCGATCCCGCGGTTGACCGCCTCTACATCCTCGCGACGCTTATCGGGCTGACGTTGCGGCACATCATCCCGTGGTGGCTCGCGGCCATCATCATCGCGCGCGACCTGTTACTGTTGCTGACCTTGCCGGTGCTACGCCGACACGGCTACGGCCCGCCTCCGGTGCACTACCTCGGCAAGGCGGCCACGTTCAACCTGCTCTACGCGTTCCCGCTGCTGTTGCTCGCCGCCCGGCCGGGCACGCTTGCCGACATCGCCCGTCCGATCGCGTGGGCGTTCACGATCTGGGGCACGGCGCTTTACCTATGGGCCGGGGCGCTGTACCTGGTCCAGGTGAGCCAGCTGACCCGCCGGGCGGCCGCACCGTGACATCTCGACGTAGCGCTTCGCCGACAGATCTCCTTGTCGACTTAGTGCGAAACACCGCCGATCCTGGGTACGCGGCGGCGGCTGCCCGACGCGGGCCGGATGCGCGGCCCCGCTGGTATGACCGCCCGGCCGTCGTGCTCGGGTGCGTTCTGGTCGGCTTGACCCTGGCCATCGCCTATGTGCACACCCACCGCGGCGCGCCGACAGCCGCCAAGGTGCACGACGACCTGGTGTCTCGGGTCAAGGCCGCGCAGGCTTCGGGAGACGCCCTGGAAGTGCAGGCGCAGCGGCTGGGCAGCCGGATCACCAAAGCGCGCGACGAGGTGCTGCCGGGTACGTCGCTCGGCGCGCAGTTGCAGCGCAATGAGCTGCTCGCCGGCGCGACTGCGGTCGCCGGACCGGGCTTGCGGGTGCAGCTCGGCAATCCGCCGCAGCCCACGACCAGCCCGGCCAACGGGCGCGGCGGCGCGACCCCGATCGCTGCCACGCAGGTGCTCACCGATCGCGACGTGCGCAGCGTCGTGAACGAACTGTGGCACGCCGGCGCCGAAGCGATTTCGGTGAACGACGTGCGGCTCACCCCTACGTCCGCCATCCGATTCGCCGGCCAGGCGGTGCTCGTCGACTTCGCGCCCATCACCTCGCCGTACACGATCGACGCCATAGGAGACAGCGACGTGCTCGTGACAAGCTTCGCCGACAGTGAGGTGGCCAGCCGCTACCAGACGCTCGCCGCCGCGTACGGCATCCGCTTCGCCTGGACCGAGCAGCGTCGGATACACCTCCCCGCGACGGCGGCGGCTACCCCGAGGTACGCCCGTCCGGCGGGGACTGGGGCTCGCCGATGATCGCCGGCCTAGCACTATTGGTCGGCGTCGTGGTCGGCCTGGTGCTGCGACCCACGGTGCCGAACTGGCTCGAGCCATATCTGCCGATCGCCGTAGTGGCCGCCCTCGACGCTGTCTTCGGCGGAATCCGGGCCCGGTTGGACGGCATCTTCGACGCCAAGGTGTTCGTGGTGTCGTTCGTCTCGAACGTTGTGGTCGCCGCGCTGATCGTGTTCCTCGGCGACAAGCTCGGCGTCGGCGGGCAGCTTTCGACCGCCGTCGTCGTCGTGCTCGGCATCCGCATCTTCGGAAACGCGGCCGCGATCCGACGGCACGTCTTCCGCGCATGACCGAAAACCGGCGCGCCGACGAGCCGTCCGCCGACGAGCCGTCCGCCGACGAGCCGTCCGCCGACGAGGCGCCTGAGGCGAAGGCGGCCGAAGCGGAAACGTCCCCGCGGCGTCGCCATCTGCGGGCCGGCGTCCTGATCGGGGTCCTTACGGCGATCCTCGGCTTTGCGATCGCGGCCCAGGTGCACTCGACGTCATCCTCGGACAGCCTGCAGCACCTACGCGAGGACGACCTGATCCGCATCCTCGACGACCAGAACGCCCGCGCCGAGCGACTCAACCGGCAGATCTCCGACCTCCAGACCACGTTGGAGGAACTGCAGCGCAGCGGAAACAGCAACGCGGTCGCGAAGGAGCAAGCTCAACGTGAGCTCGAGTCACTGCAGGTGCTTCTTGGCACCGCGGCGGCCACCGGACCAGGGCTGAGCGTCGAACTCACCGACCCCCAGCACAAGCTCAAGGCTGAGGACCTGCTCGACGTCGTCGAGGAACTCCGTGGGGCCGGCGCTGAGTCGGTTCAGTTCGGCCCGGTGCGCGTCACCACCTCCACGAGCTTCGTCGACGGCAGCGATGGCCTGCACGTTGACGATCAGGTCCTCGTGCCGCCGTACCGCGTGTTGGCAATCGGTGACCCGACGACGCTTGACACCGCCCTGAACATCCCCGGAGGTGTGGCGGCCACCGCCCGGAACGCGGGCGGCGATGCGCGGATCGTAGAGCAGCCGGAGGTGACTATCGCCGCCCGAAGCTCGCTGCCCAGCCCCAAGTACGCGGCTCCGGCGGGGCGGTAGTGTTTCGGCGCCGACCGCACCGATCGTGAGAGGGCCTCAAGCGATGGCAGACGTTCCCGACGAGCTGAAGTACACCGCCGAGCACGAGTGGGCCAGAGTCGGCGGTTCGACGATCCGAGTGGGCGTCACCGACTACGCGCAGGAGGCGCTGGGCGACGTCGTCTACGTCTCGCTGCCCGAAGTGGGCGCCACGGTCAGCCAGGGTGAAGCGTTCGGTGAGGTTGAGTCGACAAAGAGCGTTTCGGACCTGTACGCGCCGGTCAGCGGCACCGTCACCGCCCGTAACGATGAGCTGGAGTCCCGGCCGGAGCTCATCAACAGCGACCCATACGGCGAAGGCTGGATCGTCGAGATCGAGCTGTCCGATAGCGCACAGGTCGACGGTCTGCTCGATGCCGCCGCTTACGGCACCCTCAGCTCATAGCTGATTGCCCCGGACACCGTGGGCAACTAGGCTCGCTGCACCCGGTCCGGCACAGCGAAAACAGTCGCGCTGCGTTCCGATCACACCCCCCGGCGATCGTGAGCGATCCCGTCGCGCAATTATGGCTTGTGCACCGCTCGCATCGTCCGCATCAGGAAAGGGGCACCCGAGTGTTCTGCACTGCTTGTGGCGCCGAGAATCCGGTTGGTGGCCGATTCTGCACCAACTGTGGCGCCGCGCTGCCCGAAGCCGGCTACACGACCGCACCCGATGCGACGAGCGTGATGCCGACGACGGGCGGGCTGTCCGACGCCGAGGGCGAGTTTTCGGCCGAGGCCCACCAGGGCGCGGTCGACGCACTCACCCCCGGCTCAGCGCTGCTAGTGGTCAAGCGGGGGCCCAATGCCGGGAGCCGGTTCCTCCTCGATCAGGACGTCACCACCGCCGGGCGGCACCCGGACAGCGACATCTTTTTAGACGATGTCACGGTGTCGCGTCGGCATGCCGAGTTCCGTCGCGAGGGCAGTGGCTATACCGTCCATGACGTGGGCTCGCTCAACGGCACGTACGTGAATCGTGAACGGATTGACGCGACCCCGCTCGCGGGAGGCGACGAGGTCCAGATCGGCAAGTTCCGGCTGGTGTACCTGACCGCCGCCGTCCGAGCAGGGGTCGGGGCAGGACAACCGGCGTGAGCCGCGGGGCCGCGTCGTGACCGGGTTGGCCCGGAGGCTCGGCCCGGGGCGCGCGACATGGCCGCCCGCAATCGGGGCCGCGTCGTGACCGTCACCAACGCGGCGAGCCACGCCAACTTGTCCATCGGCGAGGTGCTCACCCAACTGCGGGCCGACTTCCCTGACATCACGATCAGCAAGATCAGGTTCCTGGAGACGGAGGGGCTGGTCAGCCCCGACCGCACCCCGTCCGGGTACCGCAAGTTCTCGCCGGCCGACGTCTCGCGGCTGCGCTACGTCCTGGCTCAGCAGCGCGACCACTACCTGCCCCTGCGCGTCATCAAGGATCAGCTCGACGCCATAGACCGGGGACTGGTGCCTCCCGGGCCCGGCGGCGTGCCGCGCGTCCCCCACCTCGCCATCGCCGATAACGCCCCGACTCCCGAGCACTTTCAGCCGGTGGCCCCGACGCTGCGGCTCTCGCGCGACGAGTTGCTCAACGCCACGGGGCTTCGGGCCGAGCAACTCAACCAACTCGAGGAGTTCGGCATGATCACGGCACGGCCGGGCGGCCACTACGACGACGACGCGCTCGCCGTCGGGCAGGTCGTCGCCGAGCTAGCGCGGTACGGGCTCGAGGGCCGTCACCTGCGCGCGTTTCGCACCGCCGCTGACCGCGAGATCGGCCTGTTCTCCCAGGTCGTCGGACCATTGGCGCGGCAGAAGGGCGCTGGGGCGAAGGCTCGCGCCGAGGAAACCGTCCGTGAGCTTGCGGCGCTGTCCGTGCGCCTGCACGCGGCACTTGTCCAGATCGGGTTGCGTGACGTCGCTGGCGGCTCGGCCTGATCGTCGTTTTGCCCGAAGCGGCGCACAGTCTTTGCGTGTAGCGTCGAATAGGCACAGATTCAGCTGCCAGGAGGAATGCCGTGCATCCGTTGCGGGTTGTCGGCGTGCGTGTGGAGCTGCCGGCCAATCAGCCGGTCGTCCTGCTTCGCGAAGAGGATGGTGTGCGGTATCTGCCCATCTGGATCGGCGCCGTCGAGGCCTCGGCGATCGCGTTCCAGCAGCAGGGTGTTCAGACCGTTCGACCGCTCACGCATGACCTTATGCGTGACGTGATCAAGGCGCTGGGAGTCCGGCTCGATGCCGTGCACATCACCGAGCTGCGCGACGACGTCTTTTACGCCGAGCTGCGCTTCAACGGCGGGGTGAGCGTGAGCGCACGGCCGTCGGACGCGATCGCGCTGGCGCTGCGCTGCGATGTGGCGATCTTGGGTTCGGATGCGGTGCTCGACGCGGCCGGCATCGAGATCCCCGACGAGCAGGAGGATGAGGTCGAGCGGTTCCGCGAGTTCCTGGACAACGTCTCGCCCGAAGACTTCGCATCGGGGGCGTGAGCTCGCGTTAGCCTCAAGCTCGACATAAGGGTCACCCTCCGGCGCGTCGCGTTGACCGACATCTCCGACGGTCCTACCGTCACCCCATCAACTCTTCTGCTGCGGCGGCCCCCGTCATCCCGTCGCCGACCAAGCTGCTAGGAGGCGCCATCATGGCCGACGACGCCCGACCCGACGTCGGACAGCAGGCGCCGCAGCAGGGAACCCTGTTCGCCGATCCGTCCCTGCCGCCGAACGAATACATCGGCTACCGAGGGCCGACCGCGTGCGCGGCCGCCGGCATCACGTATCGCCAGCTCGACTATTGGGCGCGGACCGGGCTTGTGGAGCCATCGATCCGTTCCGCCACCGGCTCGGGGAGTCAGCGGCTGTATTCGTTCAAGGACATCCTCGTCCTCAAGGTCGTCAAGCGGCTGCTCGACACCGGCGTCTCGTTGCACAACATCCGCGCCGCCGTCGACGCGCTGCGCGCCCGCGGGGTCGACGACCTCGCTCAGATCACGCTGCTCTCCGACGGCAGCACCGTGTACGAATGCACCTCGTCCGAGGAGGTCGTCGACCTGCTCCGCGGCGGGCAGGGCGTCTTCGGCATCGCGGTGAGCGGGGCACTGCGCGAACTGGTCGGCTCGCTCGCGCATTTGCCGGGCGAGCGCGCCGACGGGCCGGCGCCCGCCGAGCGAGCGTCCATGACCGACGAGTTGTCGCGGCGGCGCGAGCAGCGCACGGCCAGCGCCTGACGGGCGCTGGTACCGTCGGTTGCGGCTGTTGAATACGCGCGGGAGAGTCCGCTCAGCACATTCGAGTCGGCGCCGAAGGGGCAACTTCCCCGGAACCTCTCAGGCATCCGGACCGCGTGGACTAGGCCACTCTGAAGGGCAACCCGCCCGACAGACGGGGCGCTCGCGTTGACGTCGCGAGCGACACCCGCCTGGCCGAGTAGGGAGCGCCACTCGATGAACAGCCTGTTCGACCTCGAGCGCAGCGGCGAGTTCGCGTCACGGCACATCGGCATCCGCGAGGGCCGCGACCAGGAGCACATGCTCGAGACGGTCGGCTACGCGGCCCTTGACGACCTGCTCGCCGACGCGGTCCCGGCCAGCATTCGCGAGAAGCTCGCGCTGACCCTGCCGCCGGCCGCCTCCGAGGCCGAAGTCGCGGCGCAGTTGCGCGATATCGCCGCCCGCAACCGGGTCACGACCTCCATGATCGGCCTCGGTTACTACGACACGATCACGCCGCCCGTGATCCGCCGCAATGTGCTCGAGAATCCGGCCTGGTACACGGCGTACACGCCCTACCAGCCCGAGATCAGCCAGGGACGTCTCGAGGCACTGCTCAACTTCCAGACGATGATCGAAGATCTCACCGCGCTGCCGATCGCCGGCGCGTCGCTGCTCGACGAGGGCACGGCGGCGGCCGAGGCGATGACGCTGTCCCACCGGGCGGCCAAGGCGGGTGACACCTTCGTGGTCGATGCCGACGTTCTGCCGCAG